>JBKJLF010000857.1:0-16218 GCA_046597185.1 Burkholderiaceae bacterium
GCCGTAGTCAAGCAATGCCGTCGAACCAAATGCCAGAAAGTATCGAGCGCATGCGCTTTGCTGGTTGGACTCTGGATTTGAGTGCGCGCCATTTGATTCATCCGAATGGCACTCTGATCATGCTCTCGGGGGCGGAATTTCGTTTATTGCGGGTATTTTTGGAGCATCCAAACCGGGTCTTGAATCGCGATCAATTATTGGGTTTTACCCAAGGGCGAGAAGCAGATCCGTTTGATCGCTCAATCGATATTCAAATTAGCCGCTTACGGCAAAAATTGGGTGAAGATGCTCGTTCGCCGCAAATCATTAAAACCGTGCGCAACGGCGGTTATGTGTTGGCCACCCAGGTGGTGCAGGAGCCAAGGTTATGAAGCCATTTTGGCGCAGCATGAGTAGCCGGGTATTTTTGCTGTTGTTTGTCGGCGTAGTGGCTTCTGTATTAATGACGTGGTGGCTGGCGCAAGGTGAACGCCAACGCGCGATTGGGCAATTTCGTGAAAGTCACTTGGTTGAGCGGGCGGAGCATTTTATTTTAGCCCTGGAAGCCATTCCCGAAGCGGGGCGTAGTCATTTTTTATCGATGTCGAATCGGCATGGCATGCGTCTGGAGCCATGGCTGCAAGCGAGTCCGACAGCGGCTGCGCCCGAAAGTGGATTTGGTAAAGCATTAAGCGCCCGCCTGGGGCCAGCTTACGCTTTGCACGCTTTAAATACCAGCCAACTCAATTGTAAGCGACCCGAACCGCGCATGAGTTTAATGACGCCACCGCCCCCGGTTTGCGAACGGGTATTGTTGCGCTTGCATGACCAAAGTTTGATCATGCTCACGGTGCTGCCGCCGCGCAACCCCATGCCGCCCCCCGGTGCGGATGGTTCATATACTTTACTACTGTTTGTGGCCAGCATCGCCGCATTGGCCTATCTTGTGGCACGCATGACGATGCACCCCTTGGCGCGTTTGGCGCAAGCGGCGAGTAATTTGGGGCATGACATCAACCACCCACCACTGGAATTGAAGGGCAGCACAGAAATCGTACAAGCCAGCCAGGCCTTCAACACGATGCAAGCCAAAATCCGCCAACACATCACCCAGCGCACGCAAATGCTGGCCGCCATCACCCATGATTTACAGACCCCGCTCACCCGCTTGCGCTTGCGTCTGGAAAAAGTGAATGATCAAGAGTTGCGCGACAAATTGATTGCCGATTTGGTGGGCATGCAAGATATGGTGCGGGAAGGTTTGGAATTGGCACGCAGCGTCGATAGCAATGAAACGATGCAACAATTGGATATCGATTCTTTGCTCGATAGTATTTGTAGTGATGCCGTAGAGGCTGGCCAAGCGGTACAGTTGCAAGGCCAGGTTGGCCATGCCATTTTGGCGCGCCCGAATTCGCTACGGCGCTGTTTGATCAATTTGATCGACAACGCGGTGAAATATGGTAACTATGCGCAGGTTTCGATTTGTGCGGACAATATGCAGGGCAGCCACGTCGTGATACGCATTCGCGATGGCGGTCAGGGCATCCCGGAAGAATATCTGCAGCAAGTGTTTGAACCGTTTTTCCGGCTCGAGTCCTCGCGTTCGCGTGAGTCGGGCGGAACTGGTCTGGGTTTGACCATCGCGCGTAATGTGGTTTCGCAACATGGCGGAGAATTAACCCTGGCCAACCATCCCCAGGGTGGACTGGAAGTGTGCCTTCGATTGCCGCGCTTACCGCGATTGGCTTAATTTGGATTTTTCGATTAAGATAGCGCCATTGACGCCTTTGGAATAACGCCAACATGCATTTTGAACATTTAATCGAAATTAACGATCTGCTCAACCCTTTAATCGAGTCCATCAGCCGCCAGCAACTATGGCAAGGTTTGGTTTTGCGGGCCGAATCGCCCGGCTTATTCATGCCGCATCTGGATGAATGTACATTGGCGCGCAACGGCGATATCCTGGAGCGCCGCCTGCGCTTTGGCCAATTGGTGGTGTTCGACCGGGTCAGTTTTGAACCCTTGCACAAGGTCTTGTATGAGGTGCCGGCCCAAAACGAGATCACCCAATCGCACTTGAGCATGAGTATTGAAGAGCCGCTACCTGGCCAACTGTATGTGCGCTTTCAGTATGCCGACAGCCAGAGTCCTGCACAGGATGGTGCGAATGCGATGTATGACGAATTTCGCCGTTCCGCCTATAAAGAAGCGGACATTGATACCATCCATATTATTCGCGAATGGGCCGAGCAAGGGCGTTTGAATTTGTGCTAATGGCAATATTGATTCGCAGAACTGTTATAAACGTGTCATGAGCGTGTCATAAAGTCTCGTTACACTCCCAGCTTTCCTTACTTGGCTGGATGACACATGAAACATACGCTTTATAAGTTTTTTTCCGTCGCCGCACTTGGCGTCGCCATCTCGTTGGCCTTAAGTGCCTGTGGTAGCAATGACACTACCCCCACCACTGCAGCAACACCTGCCAAACCTAAAAATGTGATTTTCTTTTTAGGCGATGGCATGGGCATGACCACCATGACCGCCGCCCGTATTTATGCCGTGGGCGAAGATGGCGAACTCACCATGGATACCTTGCCCGAAACCGCCTTCATCAAAACCTTTTCCAATGATGCGCAAGTGACTGATAGTGCGCCATCCATGGCGGCCTATATGACCGGCGTTAAAATGAATAATGAAGTCTTGTCGATGTCGTCCGATACCAAAGCGATTGACCCCATCAACGACAGCAATGGCAACAAGCTGGCCAATAACTGTGGCACTGGCAATGGTACAGCCGCCACCACTTTGTTGGAATTGGCTAAAGCTCAGGGTTGGTCCGCAGGCGTGGTCACCACCACCCGCGTGACGCATGCGACGCCGGCGGCAACCTATTCCCATATTTGCCATCGCGATTTGGAAAATGATATTGCCGCAGCCCTGGTGCCCGGCGGTGTTGGTTTTAATAACGCATTGAGCAGCGCAGGTTTGGACGTGGTGATGGGCGGCGGACGACAATTTTTCACTCTGCCCAAAGATGGTGGCAAACGTGCGGATGGACGCGATTTAATCGTCGAAATGAAAGCCAAAAGCTATGCTTACGCCAGCAATGCCGCCGAATTTAACGCCATTGACGCCAGTAAAACAGATCGCATGATCGGCTTATTTACCTCCAGCCATATGTCTTACGACCTGGATCGCGACCCCGCCAAAGAACCAAGCCTGGCCGACATGACCACCAAGGCCATGGATGTGCTGAGCAAAAATGGCAAAGGTTATTTCCTGATGGTGGAAGGCGGCCGTATCGATCACGCCCTGCATGAAACCATCGCCAAAAAAGCCTTGCAAGATACCGTGGCATTTGACAATGCGATTAAAGCTGCGATTGCCAAAGTCAAACTCACTGACCCTGATTTGAAAAATACCTTGATCGTCGTTACCGCTGACCATGACCATACCCTGGTGTTAAATGGCTACGCCAAGCGCACTGGCAAAACCGAAGCGGGTAATGCTGGTGTGCTGGGTGTGGTGAAAAACTATGTGACCGGCGCGGTAGAAAAAGATCTGGATGGCGCACCATACTCGATTATTGGTTTTGGTAACGGTGAAAACCGCACCCAGGCCAGCCGCGCCGCACAAAGCGTGATGGATGACAGCGTTACCTCCGCCAATACCTACCATCAAGAGGCTGCGGTTCGGGTTGCCGCAGGCAATGAAACCCATGGCGGCACCGATGTGTTTTTAGCCGCAATGGGCGCGGGTGCCGACACCTTCCTGGGCACCATGGACAACACCAAAGTATTTAGCCTGATCAAAGCCGCTACCGGCCTGTAATTTTGAAGAATGGAATAATCATGAAGCAAATTCAAACCACCTTACTCGCCCTGGCCGTGGCCGCCAGTTTTGCCGCAAGCGCACCCGCATTGGCGGCAGGCGAAGCGAAAAACATTATTTTCTTCCTGGGCGATGGCATGGGCCCTTCCACTGTCACCGCATCGCGCATTTATAAATACGGCGAAAGCGGTAGTTTGAATATGGACGCACTGGAGCGTACGGCCCGTATCAAAACCTTTTCCAACGACGCCCAAACCACCGACAGCGCGCCTTCCATGGCCGCCTATATGACGGGTGTGAAGATGAATAATGAAGTCATTTCCATGTCGGCCAACACGGTGGCAACTGAACCCGGTCGTGATGCGAATGGCAATTTGGGCGTGAACAATTGCGCCGCCAGCAATGGTACAGCCGCGCCAACGATTCTGGAATTGGCCAAATCCAAAGGTAAGGCAGTAGGCTCGATTACCACGACCGAGCTAACCCACGCTACCCCGGCTGCCACCTTTTCGCATATTTGCAACCGCAATGCGCAATATGCGATTGCAGCGCAACTGGTGCCCGGTGGTGTCGGTTTTAACAGCGCTTTGGGTGAAGGCGTGGATGTGTTAATGGGTGGCGGACGCAATCACTTCACCCCGTTTGATGTGGCAAGTAACAAAGCCGGCCGTGCCGACGGGCGCAATTTATTGACCGAATTGGCCGCCAAAGGCTACATCGTTGCCGCCAACAAAACCGATATGCAAGCGGCTAGCGCAGGCAAAAAGTTTATTGGCCTGTATAGCAGCAAAAGCCATTTGGAATATGAATTGGATCGTAGCGCCACCCTGCCTTTGGGCGAAGGCGCAAGCCAGCCAAGTTTGGCAGAAATGACCGTGAAAGCCATCGACTTATTGGCCGGCAGTAGCACTGGCACCAGCAACGGCTACTTTTTAATGGTCGAAGGCGGGCGTATCGATCATGCCTTGCACAACACCAATGCCAAGCGCGCCCTGGTCGATACCATTGCCTTTGACGATGCGATTAAGGCGGCACTCGACAAAGTCCGTCTGACCGACCCGAATCTGAGCAATACCTTGATCGTCGTCACCGCAGATCATGACCATACCCTGGCCTTCAATGGCTATGGCAAACGCGGTAATCCGATTTTGGATATCAATCGCGCCTATCGTGATGGCCAGCCCAGCAAAGATGCAGACGGCAATACCTACACCACCCTGGTGTTTGGCAATGGCCCGACACGCCTGGCTACCCGTACTTCGGTCGATAGCGCGGCAGCCCTGGCGGATAGCTACAAGCAAGAAACCGGTGTGCGGCTGGCCAGCGAAACCCATGGCGGAGGTGATGTGAAATTGTTTGCCACCGGTGCCGGTGCCAAGGTCTTCAAAGGCACCCTCGATAATACGCGGGTGTTTGGTTTGCTGAAAACCGCATTTGGGTTTTAAGCATGAAGTTTCCCATTTACTTGGTATGGGCGGCCAGCATGGTAGTGCTTGCCGGTGCGGCAGGTGCGGCCAGCTCTGCCGCACCTGGCACCTTGCCAACCATCGCGCAGGCTCCCGCCCCCGCGCTGGATCTTGAAATTCATTACTACAGCAAGGTGCTGACGCCGGAAGGCGTCAGTCGCGAAAGCCGTTATCAAGAAATGATGCTGCGTCGCCCCGGCCATGTCTGGAGCGCACGTATTTTGCCTGCTGCAACGCTTGAACCCAAGCCACAGGATTTAAAGCAAAAAGTGGCATTTCATGTAGAAAAACACGCAGAATTTAACCATGTCGTATTGCCGCGCCACGTGGCACTGGAAAATGGCAAGCTACAAGTCACTTTTATCGATGCCAAAGCCCGGCAGGTGGTGTCGATTCCAGCGGCGGAGTACGACAATGTGAATTTTGATGGTTCGTGGGAGAATGCCTATTATTTGATTGACCCGAAATGGGTGAATGCCTTGCCGATCAGTCAACGTCCTTCCCCCATCGCCAGCGCGGTTTGGCATGAACGGGAAAAAAATGGCATCTTTGAGCGCGTGTTATGGGATGCGCAAAAACAAATCCCATTAATTATCGAAAGTGGTAATAAAACGGCGACTTTTTACCATCGGGTCGAAGTCAAATTACAAACTTCTGCCCGAACTGCCTTGCCTTGGCTCAGTTTGAAGGGCTATGGTCAAAAAGAATATTCCGACTTTTTGGATTGAACTTGATTCCTTGGGCATGAATTTGATTATGTCAGACAAATAAGAATACGACATTGCAACCGAATTTGTCGTGCTTTTGTTGAGCGAAGTCAGTTTTTCTTGGTTCCCGATGATAATATCAGGCACAATTACCCCTATGCCTGTCAGACCAGGAATAGCGGGGGGGCCGAGGTTGGAAAAATGGATGCCATGTAAGACTTGGATCAGCGTTGCTGGCATTGCCAGCAACGCGCTGTTCCTGTTCGCTTCGTTAGTTGTCTGGTTAGCATTCTTTTTGACCGGGGTGTCCTGCGTTCACGCCGTTTCGCTCCCCGTTTCGCCCCCGGTTTCGCGTTGGGCGGCACTGGCCGATACCGCATTCCAACATATCACCACCGATCAAGGCTTACCGCAAAGTACGGCAACCGCCCTTGCCGAAGATCGCGATGGTTTCTTGTGGGTGGGAACCCAGGGTGGTTTGGCGCGTTGGGACGGGTATCGATTCCATGTCTATCTGCCCAATCCCTATGACCCCAACTCTTTGTCCGACGGTTTTATTACCATCTTGTTTGTGGATCAGCAGGGGCAATTCTGGATCGGCACCAATTCGGGCGGCTTGGCCAGGTATTTACCCAAAACCGACCATTTTCAAACCATCTCGGCAGGTGCCAGCGGCTTGTCACATGTCGGGGTGACGGCATTGTGTAATGATGGTTCGGGTGGCCTGTGGGTAGGAACGGAAGCGGGTTTGGATCATATTGGCCCACAGCAAAAGGTACTGCCCACCCCGGCATGGGGCCGCACCCTGCCCGATATGCGGGTGCGCGGCCTGCTTCAGGCCAAAGATGGTGCGCTGTGGGTCGCCACCCGCAAGGGTGTGTTGCGTGTGGATGCCCACGGCCAGGCCGAATTATTGCGCTTTCCCGGTACCTTGGGCACCAATGTATTGGTGACGAGCTTGATGCAAGCGAGTGATGGGCGGATTTGGGTGGGTACGCAAGAAGCCGGGCCGATTTGGTTCGATGAAAAATTGCAAGCGCATGCGCTGTCGCTAAATTACAAGGACATTGAACGCATCGATAACATCGTCGAAGCCGTACCCGGTGTGCTATGGATGGGAACGAGTGGGCAAGGCATTGTTGCCGTCGATACTCGCAACTTTACCATGCGTTCGATTCGCAACGATGTGAGCTTGCCATCGAGCCTGGCCGACAACACCATCTGGGGTTTATTACGTGATCAAGCAGGTTTGATGTGGGTGGCAACCGGGCGCGGCGTGAGCCGACACGCCCCCCTGCAGCAAGGTGTACTGACCCTGTTTGGTGTGAATGGCCGTACCGAGGGTTTGAGTGATAATGATGTTTTGGGTGTATTGCCAGTGAAAAATGATGCCATTTGGCTGGTGTTGGGTAGTCGCTCGTTAGCGGTATTGAACCCGGATAAAAAAAGTATTACCAAGGTTGGGCAAAAACTGAGCAAGATTTTTGCCTTGGCCGCAGACCCGGACGGGCGGGTGATAATCGGCACCGCCTCTGGTTTGATCCGTAGTGATCCCTATGGGCAGCATTTTCAAAACGTGCTTTTGCCCAAGATCGACCATACGCCAGGCAAAAGTTCTCCCCTACGTGCGAGTGAAACCTTGTTCCGTGATGCGTCAAACATGTTGATTGAGCGCGATAAAATCTGGTTAGGTGGGCTTAATGGTTTGTGGCTACTTGATCTCAGTGCGCAAGGTGAGATTGCCGATTTGCACCCCGAAGTTGTGGGGCAGCTCACCGACCAGCGTGTGAGTACCATGCGCCTGGGTTTGAATGGGCAGATTTTTGTGGGCACTGAAAATGGCTTGAATATTGTCGATACCGTTCACCATACGGTAGAGCGTATTTTGCCGAATCGGACTGACCCGACCGCTCTGGCATTCGGTGGCATCACGTCCATTTTATTTGATAGCAAACAGCGCTTGTGGATAGGCAGCGTAGGTGGTGCAATCAGCCTGATGGAGCGGCGAGATGCCAACGGTCCGGCACGCTTTCGGCGTATCGGACAAGAACAAGGTTTGCCCAATGGTAATGCCAATAAATTATTGGAAGATGCATCAGGCGATATATGGGTCAGTACCGAAGAGGGCATTGGCCGAATCAATGGCCGCACCCTGGCGGTACAGGCTTTGCGCCGTTCCGAAGGTGTTGCCATTGCCTCCTATTGGGCCGATGTCGGCGCGGTGACCGGAAAAAATGAAATATTATTCGGTGGTGCGGGTGGCTTGACCGTGATCCACCCGGAATTGCTCGAACTGAGCCACTTTCGGCCACTGGTGCGCGTGACCGATGTTCGGATCGGGGGCAAGCAGATCCCGATTGCGCTGATGAATGCCGCCTCGTCTGAAGGCATTCAAATTTTGCCTAATGCGAATAACTTTTCCTTTGAGCTGGCGGCACTCGATTATTCCGCACCGGAACGAAATCGCTATGCCTATCGTTTGGAAGGCTATGACAAAGACTGGGTGGAAACCGATGCTACGCGGCGCATGGCCAGCTACGCCAATTTGGCACCGGGCGACTATCGCTTGCAATTTCGCGGCTCCAACCGGAATGGCTTGTTCGGGCCTGACTCAAACCCGATTCTGGTGAAGGTGTTGCCTGCGTGGCATCAGACCTGGTGGATGCGGATGATCGAAATTATTCTCGCGCTGCTCACCGTGCTCGCCGTGGTACAGACACGGACCTATTTTTTACGCCAACGCGAGTTGGAGCTCACTGAGCAAGTGCGCTCGCGCACCGCCGAACTCGATGAGAAACAGCAACAATTGCTCAATGCTAATGCCGAATTGGCGCAAACTGCCGACACCTTGCGTTTAATGGGCGATGTCGGGCGCGACATTACCGCCAACCTGGAGCAAGATGCCGTTTTTGAGGCGCTGTATCAACATCTGGTGGGTTTGCTCGATATGGAAGGCATGAGCATTTATCAATTGGATGAAGATAAACAAGTTCTGGTGTGTTGTTTTGCGCGGGAAGAAGGGCGGGTTTTGCCGCAGCTCACGATTGAACTTGGCTCACCCACCTCGATGGCGGCGCGCGCCGTGCGCGAGCGGCAAGAGGTACTGGTCGAAAATAAGCCCCATGTGAAAAAGCCAAACTATGTGGAAGGCACCAAAATTCTGTTGACCGCGCTGTTTGTTCCCTTATTGGTCGGGCAACGGGTATTGGGGGCGATGTCGGTGCAGTCCGCCAAGGCACAAGCCTATGGTGAGCGTGAGCGCCTCATTTTCCGTACCGTGTGCGCCTATGGTGCGATTGCCTTTTCCAACGCACAAGCACTGGATGCCCTGCATTCGGTGCAGCGGCAATTAATGCAGCAAGAAAAAATGGCCTCACTGGGCGGTTTGGTGGCCGGGGTGGCGCATGAAGTGAACACGCCATTGGGCAATAGCCTGATTGCGATTTCAGGCGTGATTGATATCTGGCATCAGCAACAAGCGGTGCTGACGCACGAATTAGTCACCCTGGCCGAATTGGAAATTTTCACCTGCGAAGGCCTGGAATATGCTGAGCTGGCGCACCGCACCGCGCGCCAGGCGGTGGAAATGGTGAACAGCTTTAAAGCCATCTCGGCACCGAATCAGGTAGACCGGGTGCACAGCGTGGTGATGGCGCAATACCTGCAAGAGGTGATTGCTCTTGTGCGCGGCGCGCTGGAGCAAAGTGGCGGCAGTGTGGTATTGGAAGTGGAGCCGGGTTTGGTCTTACACATCGTACCCGAAGCACTGACCGAGGCTTTGGCGCGCATTTTTGCCAATGTCTTGAACCACGCCTTTCCCGACAATCGGGCGGGGCAATTGCGGGTGGTGGCGCGGCGTGACAATGGCGCGGTGATTCAAATTATCGACAGCGGTTGCGGCATTGCGCCGCATGATTTACCCCAGGTGTTTGACCCATTTTTTAGCACCAAAAGCGGTTCGGGCGGGCATGTCGGCTTGGGTTTGCATATTGCATTCAATCATATTGTACAAAGATTGAATGGCACGATCAGTATCGATAGCCAATTGGGCCTGGGCACCACCGTCACCATCCGTTTGCCCGCCTCCTGTTGTGTTGAATCCGCAAGCAATCCCACTTCGACAGAAATGTGAATTTTCTCATCAGCTTTACATTGACAGCGCGCCCGGATCTCTTTATATTGGCGCGCTGGCATGATCAATTTGACCAACACAATAATTAGAGATAGAGGACTTATGGCATTGTTACACTTAAGCGACGAACAGATCGTAACCTGGACCCGCAGGCAAAAAGACAAATGGTGGTTTGAAAACGTGTATCGCGGCGATATGGCGCAACTCACCTTGCGCTCCGCTTTAACCGGTTTTTTGCTGGGCGGCATTTTGGCCGCCACCGCCATGTATATCGGTGCCAAGACCGGTATTACGATAGGCGTCGGGCTTACCTCGGTGATTTTATCATTTGCCATGTTTCGCATTTTTCATAGCCTGGGTTGGGCCAGTGATTTCACCATTCTGGAAAACAACTGTACCCAATCGATTGCGACCGCAGCCGGTTACATGATTACCCCCATGATCTCCTGTCTGGCCGCTTACATGATCGTCACAGGACAAATCATTCCATGGTGGCAGATGATGCTTTGGCCGATGCTGGTCTCCATACTTGGGGTACTGGTGGCCTTTCCCATGAAGCGCCACTTTATTAACGATGAACAATTGCCTTTTCCCGAGGGGCGCGCTGCCGGTGTGGTGCTGGACGCACTGTACACGGGTGAGGCTGCTGCGGGCATGTACAAGGCTAAATTACTGGCGTATTCCACCTTGCTGGCGGGGGCCTACGAAGTAATTCGCAGCGATGGCTGGATGAAGCTTTTGCAGCTCAAAATTTTGCGGCTCACGGGTGAAGTTTGGGTGTTTCATGATCGTCTGGACGATTATTATTACGAATATGCCACCAAACTGAGTTTGGCGATACCTAAAATATTGGGCACCGACACCCGCGTGCTGGGTTGGCACCTGACATTTGACCTCTCGATGTTTGGCATCGGCGGCTTGATGGGGATGCGCATCTCCACCAGTTTGCTGTTGGGCGCGTTCATCAATTTCGTGATATTGGCACCGATGATGATACAGTCGGGCGACATCCACAACCGCGTAATCAAGGCAACTGGTGCCATCGTGAAAATCAACCGCGCCGAAATCGTCAACCAATGGTCGCTGTGGTGGGCTGTGACGATGATGGTGGTGGGCGCATTGGTGGGCTTGCTGGCCAAACCGGAATTGTTTACCGGTATGTTTAAGTTCTTCAGAAAAAAAGCGGAAAAAATTGTGGACGAGGGCCCCGACCTGTTGAAGGATATCGAATTACCGCTGATGGTGTCCTATATTGGCATACCCGTGTTTTCCATCATTGCCGGTTGCCTCACCCATTTCTTTTTCGGCGTCCCTTGGCTGCTATCTTTTATTTCCTTGCCTTTGATTTTCGTGTTGACCATTATTTGCACCAATTCGATGGCGCTCACTTCTTGGACCCCGACCGGTGCCTTGGCCAAAATCACCCAGTTCTCGATGGGTGCTATTGACCATACCAATCCGGCCAGCAACCTGATTCCGGCCGGGATGACGGCGGAAGTTGCCAGCAATGCCGCCAACCTGTTGTCCGACATTAAGCCCGGCTATATGCTGGGCGGCAAACCGCGGCATCAAGCGGTGGGCCACGTGATTGGCATCATTTCCGGCACCTTGGCCAGCGTACCGCTGTTCTTTTTGCTGTTTATGCAGCCGAAAAACGGCGTGGTTTCCACTGACAATATTATCTCCGACAAGTTTCCCATGCCGGGTGCCCTGCAGTGGAAAGGCGTGGCCGAATTAATCGCCAACGGCGTCTCGGGCTTGCCACCATCGGTGATCATATCGATGACCGTGGCCGCCATCGCCGCACTGGTATTTGAAATTGCCCGCGTCGTCACCAAAGGCCGTTTCCCGCTCTCTGCGGTATCGATTGGCCTGGGTGTGGTATTGCCGCCGGATTCGGTGCTGGCCATGTGGGTTGGTGCGCTGATATTTTGGTTAATGAGCCTGAAGCGGAAAAAAGGCACGAAGGGGCATGATTTCTGGGTCGAAGGCTGCGAGCCAGTTTGTGCCGGCTTGATTACCGGGGCGGCCTTGATGGGGATTGGCAACGCGGTTCTGAATGTATTAATTTAAACTCAATCCAAACTCAATCAATCAAACCACTACCCCGGCTGAAAACCGGGGCCAGACAAGGAGCGTTAGTGAAAACACTGGCGCTCCTTGTGCACTTTGTGCTTAAATAAAAGTAATAGCCATCGCTTGTGGTGTAACAAGCGGTTTGTTCGAGTGCTTTTCCTGATTGAATTGGTAGTCTGATATGCGGCCAGCCCATTTTTTTGCAAGCTAATCTGGTACATCGTTTGTATGTACCTGCTGGTTTGCGCCAATCTGGCGAGCGGCCAAACCGTCGGGCGTTGGCAAAACATCGCCGTGACACGTTTTCAACATCTCAATTTTGGGCCGAATCTATCGGAATCCGTCACCAATGCCATGGTCGAAGATGAAGATGGCTTTTTATGGATTGGCACCCAGGGCGGTTTGGTGCGCTGGGACGGCTATCGCCATAAACTGTATCTGCCCAAAGGTGGCGACGCGCACGCCTTGCCGGATAACTGGGTACAAGTATTGCATCTGGCACCGGATGGCAGGCTCTGGATTGGCACGGCAAGCGGCGGCCTAGCTTACTATAATCGCTTGCAAGACAATTTCAATCCCTTGCCCGTGGGGCCGCAGGGCATCAGCCATGTTGCCGTCAATGCGCTGGCCGACGATAATGCGGGCGGCTTGTGGGTTGCCACCGAGGGTGGCCTGGATCACCTGGATGCGCAAGGCGTGGTGAGCCATATGCGCCACGATGCGCAGGATGCGACCAGCCTGTTTTCCGACAGTATTGCAGAAGTCAAACTCATCGCAGGCCAGCTTTGGGTTGGCAGCAGCAAAGGGTTGCAACATCGCGACGCCAAAATCCGCCGCAACGGGGGTTTTAGCCCGGTCCCATTGGCTGATTACGGTGCCGACGGGGTGTATAGCCTGTTACTGGCCAGCGATGCTCGCTTGTGGATAGGCACGCGCAACCATGGCGCGCTGGTGCTGGAACCCGGTGCCCGGCAAGCCCGCAACAGCTTGCAAACCAAAGCAAAAAGCCTGGGCGAATGGATTTATAAAATACTGGAAGTGCGCCCCGGTGAAATTTGGCTGGGCACCTATGGCGTTGGCATCATCGTGGTCGATAGCAAAACCGGGCAGCACCATACCATACGGCATGATTCCGGCATCGAAAACAGCTTGAGCGATGATACCGTGTGGGGTATGTATAAAGGCCGGGCCAGCTTGATTTGGGTCGGCACCAATCGCGGGCTGGATTGGCATGACAGTGGCCAGCACGCGTTTTTGACCATACCCGGCGTGGCCGTGCCGGATTACGCCAAAGTCCCGGCAAAATATATTGCCGACCGCGATATCATGTCCGTTGCCAGCATGCCGGATGGCCGCATCTGGCTGGGCTTGCGCAATAACGGCATCGATATTTTTGACCCGGTTCTGGGCCGCGTGGCGCAGTTGCGCCCGGACAGCGACCATCCGCAACGGGCACTGCAGGCCGACAGCGTTTTTTCCATGGTTGCCAACCGTGACCCCGGTCAAGATGAAGTCATGCTGGCCACCAATCGAGGTCTGTACCGCAGCAACCAAAAAGGCCAGGCCGTGCAGCGCTTAACCGTGCCGGGCCGAAGTGAACTGGAATCGGTACGGGTGTTACTGCAGGACGGAGAAAACTGGTGGTTGGGGGGCGATCTTGATGGGCTTTGGCATTACGGCAGCCAGCTCAATCCGGCTGGTGCACCGACGTTACCCAAATCCGCCGATCAACGGATCAGCGTGTTTGAGCCAGACAAAGGGGGCCAAGGCGCGATTTGGGTTGGCACCTGGAATGGATTGAACCGGTTTGACCCCAGGCGCAACACCCTGCACCTGACGGCGGCCAATCCAGCCGACCCGGCGGCCCTGGGCAGTGGCGGCATTTCATCGATCCTGACCGACAAGCGAGGATGGGTATGGGTGGCTACCCAAGGGGCGGGCGTGCATTTATTATTGAATCCGAATGCAGCGGCGCATGATGGCGGACGTGGCTGAATTGATCCGGGCCGATCTGACCTTGAGTGGCCATCAATTACACATCGAGGTTCAGCCCGGTTTAAGCGTCAACACCATTCCGGCGGCCCTGACCGAAGCCTTGATTCGTATTTTTGCCAATGTACGGGATCATGCCCTCTGTGAAGGCTGTAACGACGGGCGTGGCGACGGCTGGCTTGGCTGCCTGCAGATTTGTGCCCAAAGCAGTGGCACACATGTATGTATTGAAGTGAGCGATAACGGGGTCGGGATTGCGCCGGAACACCTGAATCAGGTGTTTAATCCGTTTTTTATCACCCAGCGCGGCGCGCGTGGGCATGTGGGTTTGGGTTTAACGGTGGCGCATAGCCATGTCACACAAAGACTACAGGGCCGGATTGAAATAAAAAGTCAGCCGGGGCAGGGGACGTGGGTTATGATTTACCTGCCCTTGTAAATGTCGGCGCTTAAGCTACGGCTGATTTCAATCGCATAATTTCAGCGCCTTATTTTAACTTCAAGGTCGGCAAGAAGCGCGGTGCGCGCCGCTGCAAACTTGCTTGTTCATACGCATACGCCAGTTGCAATAATTTGGCATCGCTCCACGCCGCACTGACCAGGGACAGCGCAACCGGCAGCTCGTTAATCAAACCAGCCGGCACGCTGATATGCGGGTAGCCTGCCACTGCGGGCAAGGTAGAAAAACTCATGCCGCTGCGGTCACCATTGACCATATCGGTAAGCCAGGCCGGGTCGCCCGTGGGTGCGAGCTAATGGCTTTATACTCTCAAGCCTGCTTTACCAGTGCCTTGGCCGCTTGCAATTGTTCATGTTCAAATGCCGGCGCAAAATCATCCAGTTCACTGGCTTTTAATCCAACCAGCGCGCTTTGGGCAATCTGTGTCCAATGCGACACCGCCCGCACCACTTCAGCCAAAATCGCCAGGGCGGCGGTCTGATCCAGAAAAAAGTATTCACACCGTGCCAGCAATAAATCAATTTCCATGATCGGGCCGTCCTGTTCCGAAAGCCAGGTTTTGGATTCACGTTCTTTGTCAGGAAACGGGTTGAGGTCAAACGCCGGTGCCAAGCGCCACAAGCCATGTTTGCTGTGCAGAAAACCGTGGTTTTGCAAATGGTCGTCCACGTTGGTAATTAACAGATTAAACACCATGCGTCACCATAATTGCTGCGCATCCTTGCCGGGATCAACGCAATTGGCGCGGCTGGCATCAAAAATTTGCGCCAGTTCGATCAAGGGTGGCGTGCTGCGCTGCCCCTGGCTGGCGCTACGAAGAAACTGGCCGTTGGCGTCGGCCAGACGTAGCGCACCTGGTCGGCTAAAGTCGTCCACTGCCAACAGATAATCCAATTCCGTCAATTGTGCCAGCGCAGGCTGGTTTTTGCGGCGCTTGGCATGCTCACGTCCGATGACGCGGCGGCCCCAGGCGTCGGGCGCGGTGTCGGCCAAGGCAAAGTGGAAAGGTGAATCGTGTTTGGATGCGGCTTTGCGTTGTTGATAGTCCGGCGTTAATGGCAGATCGGGCGACAGGCTAAAACTATCCGGCGCGGCCAGCCATTCCCGCCGATAGGCAAAGGCGGTATTTTCCCGTTGGCCTTGTTTTACATAAGTCAAATCACCGATGACGATGCTTTCTTTGCCCAGGCAAACCTGTACTTGCTGACGAATGTTGAGTGATGTCTTCACATTGCCCCCCGTGTCAGGCTTACTCTTTTGCCGTATGCGTTTGGGCAATTGTTCATCGATTAAAGTGAGGCCAATATCGTCCTGCGCGGTATCCATCAGATTGGAAAAGTGCGCCAACTCGCCAAACAGGTGAATGGCGCGGGCAATAAAATGCAGTGGCACACGTGCATCGCCTTTTTCCATGCGCCGGATGGTGGATAACGATGCGCCAATCCGCTCCGCCAGCGAGGCTTGCGAAATATGGCGACGGCGGCGCGCCAATGCCAAGTCGCCACGGTGAATTTGTTCTAACCACCCGCACAAGTGCGTGTTGAATTTTTAGTAAGAAGTAAATAG
>JBKJLF010000039.1:0-4661 GCA_046597185.1 Burkholderiaceae bacterium
TAGCCATGTTCTTTTCGCGTACCTACATTCATCTGATTTGCCCAACGCTATCAGACATCGCGCCCAATGCACCAACCACGGGGTCAGCCTTGCAGAAGCGCTTTTATCATTTGCAGCGTCAAATCGAAAGGCAATGTCAAAGCCTAAAAATGGCGGTATAAAATTTGATCTGTTTACATCAAATTCTGTAAGTTAAGAAGGCTAGCCCAATTTTCGGATATTTTAGAGGAAATTGAATAAAATTTGAGCGATAATAGCGTCCCATGACAATACGACGCCCATTGCTTACCCCGTTTCCTTTAACCAAGCTCAACACCCTGGGCTTGACGGCTCAGGCACGCGCTGGTTTTGCAGTGCAAAGTTTAACCGATTTGCAACAGTTCCGCACTGATCCTGAACTAAAAAATTGGCCGCGTCTGGTGTTGGGTGGTGGCAGCAATCTGGTATTCACGCAGGATTTCCCCGGTTTGGTGCTGCATATGTGCTCACGCGGGATCATGCTGGAGGGTGAGAGTGAGGACGGGCAGGTGCGGGTGCGGGTACGTGCCAGTGCGGGCGAGAGTTGGCATGGTCTGGTGGAATGGAGTTTGGCGCAAGGTCTGGGTGGCCTGGAAAACTTGTCTTTAATCCCCGGCACGGTGGGTGCCGCACCGATACAAAATATTGGTGCTTATGGGGTGGAATTGCAACAGGTATTGCACAGCGTTATTTATTTTGACTGGTTGACGCAAGAAGTCGCAACATTGTCAAATAGAGAATGTTGTTTTGCGTATCGCGATAGCATCTTTAAACACGCACTCAAAGATCGGGCAGTGATTCTTGAGGTGGTGTTTGCCTTGCCAAAAAAGTGGCGGCCTAATTTGCACTATGCCGAGCTGGCGCAAGCGATGGCCGGGTTGACTGCTGCGGCTGGCGTGGCAGAACCAACAGCGCAGCAAATTAGCGCTGCTGTGTGTGCGATACGCCGTCGCAAATTGCCAGACCCGGCGGTTTTGGGGAATGTGGGCAGTTTTTTCAAAAATCCGGTTCTGACGCCGGATGCGTTTGCGCGGGTGTGGCAGCAATTTCCCGCAGTAGTCAGTTATCAGCAGGCCGATGGCACGGTGAAGCTGGCCGCAGGCTGGCTAATTGATCAATGTGGCTGGAAGGGCAGGCGTTTGGGACCGATGGGGGTGTACGACAAACAGGCTTTAGTGTTAGTCAACCATGGTGGTGCGCGTGGCGACGATGTACTGGCGTTGGCGCGACAAATACAGGCCGATGTGCTGGCAAGGTTTGGGGTAATGCTGGAACCCGAACCGCTGTTTGTTTAATGTCTGGCATGGAAAGAAAGACAGGTATGGCGATTGAAATTGAACGTAAATTTTTGGTGACGGGCACTGATTGGAAAAATGCGACAGGGCTGGCCTATTGCCAAGGGTATATAAACCGCAGCAAGGAGCGCACGGTGCGGGTGCGCATTGCTGGTCCGCAAGCCTTCCTGACCATCAAGGGCATTGCGCAAGGCATTACCCGGCTTGAATTTGAATATGAAATACCGTTGCCCGACGCTGAACAATTGCTCAAATTATGCGATGGCCCCTTGATTCAAAAGATGCGCTACATCGTCAATGATCAAGGTAATCGCTGGGAAGTGGATGAGTTTTTTGGCGATAATCAAGGCCTGGTGGTGGCGGAAATTGAGTTGAAGGATGAAAATCAGACGTTTGAACGCCCCAATTGGGTCGGGCGAGAGGTGTCGGATGATGCTCGCTATTTCAACTCCAACCTGGCCACCCATCCCTATTCACAATGGTGCGATGTCTGAGTGGTCAGACCACACTCGTTCAGGCTGGCTGTTAGCAATTACTGATGTCCATGTTGCTCATATTCAAGTAAAATGGCTGGATCAACCAGGCAATCCGGCCCAAACTTTTTTCTTTGGCTGAATAATGAATCGACTTTTTATCGGCTTTTTGTTTTGTGCAGCGTTTGGCGCATGGAAACACTTTACCAGGCCTGCACCGCCCACACCGCGCGTCATGACGGCACACGAGGCCGCAGCTCAAGTCACCATCTATACCGCCGACTGGTGTGGCTATTGCAAAATGGCCAAAGCCTATATGCTTGATCGGGGCATTACCTATGTTGAACACGATATCGAAAAAGACAGCGCCAGCTATGCAGAATACAAGCGGCGCGGCGGTAACGGTGTGCCGCTGATTCTGGTTGGCGAAAAAACCATGAGTGGTTTTAGTGCAGAAGGCCTGGAGCAAATGCTGATCCAATAAGCCTATGCTGAAAACCCGGCGATGTTGAACGACTTTTTGCAATGGGGCAGCAGCCGCTTTCCGGCTGCATCCCTGATTGCTTAAAAATCCATGCCGCTTACCTGATGATGAAAGTGTGGATCGGGCTACTTGAGGTACTTGCGTAACCCGTCATGGTCGAGATGACGGTGCTTGGTTCATCGTTATATTCCCATTGTGTTTCATGTTTGTAGCAGTGCAATGGGCCTTGGCGAGTACATACTGTTCTTGTATTGCCAGTGGCATGGCGCGCCCCATAAATCCATGCGGTGCCATTCATGCGTTTCACGAATTCTGCGTACTGGCTGGTTTTACCCGGGCCAACCGTGACCGAATAGATGTTTGTATCGGTATAGGATTTGCCTGCGGTAAATGTGACTGCCACGCTGAGCTCAGCCACCGCAGGTACGATCGCCTGTTTGTAGGTCACGGCTGTCGCAAGAGACCAAGTGAGCGTCACTGCCTCGGAGTAGGATTGGGTGCAACTGTTTGAACCAGATTGGCAATATTGTGATTTGCCATAGAATACATAGTCGGTATATGACGGACCTGATAAGGACCAACCAAAGACCCGGGTACCACTGTAGGCACTGTATGTGCCGTAGTTCTGATTACTCCAATAACTGGCATTGGCCTGACCCACGAAGGCAACCATGCCAAGGACGAGAGCAGAAATTGATTTGATATACTTGTTTTTCATTTTAATGACTCCAATAAGGTTAATTTAGTGTAATTTTAGTAATTTAATTAATTAAATAGTCAATCAAATGTTATTGTTAATGACGAGGCGAGAAAATTTTATCGAGTTGATCAATTTTTCGCACGCCTGTCTTGTTGTTCAGCGACTGGATCGGGGTTACCGCAGTATGGCCATCGGCAGTCTTGTGGATCATGTAAGCGGTCGCACCTTCGATACTGAATCCTACCGTTTCATCCATTATTTTCTTGAGCTTGGCGCTTGAATCCGGAGTATCGTCACCATCCACAATAATGGCTTTGTTATTGTGCAGTGCGCTGGCGATGGCTACGCTGGTTTCTTCATGCGTCATGTTTGATGAGTCAATCAGTTGCGAATCATGGTCTTCTTCAGTCGCCTTCAGGTCGGTGCCTTTTGCTTTTAAATGTTTGCTAACGATGCCATAACCTGTTTTGCCATGGACTTTGATTTTGTGAAAATCAGGCATCATTTCCTGGCCTTGTGCGCTGATGGCTGCAACAGCAAGAAGGACGGCGGTGCTGATTTTTTTCATGGTGTTCTTGTTCATAAAAAATCTCCTAGTTGGTTATTGTATAAAAAGGTTGAATCAGATGCCCAAAGTGTTATTAATCATCACCTGCCAGTGTATTTTCATTTGCACTTCACTGTTGGCTTGGAGTAACTATATAGCTTGGGGCGGTTGGCGGCAATTGGACTAAAGTACCATTGCGAAATAATTCTTTATGGGAATTATTGTTTGCAAAAATCAATTGCGTGGGCAAAGTTGTCGTGGCATGTTGGCCCAAAAAGGGCGCTGTTATCGCAGTTCATCCCGTCATTTGCGCATTGTGTCGCAGCCCGGTGGCTGTGATCATGATTTTGCGGCATCATTCAGCTTCGTTTCTATCCATGCTCAATTTTGCCCAAAGGACTCGCCATGCACGCCATCCATCCCAACAAAACCGCACGCCTGTCGCTTTCGTTACCGTTTTGGTTCAAGCGTCATAGCCATTTCCGCTTGTTACTCGTCTCGATCTTTAACGCAGATTCAAATGTTTTCACCATACCAACTATCTTGCACTCATCCGGCTTATGGCTGCCAGAAGGGCGCGCTTCTCACGATACGCCCCACACCTTCCGGTGTTTCGTTACGTTGTTAGAGCCGCTCTTGATTCAGGCTCCTAGATTCAACCGGTGACACGATTGGTTCATTCCTTTATAAGTTGAACAACTTTACAAGCGACTTCGTGTCGCACGAGCGTAGCGACTGCGACCCCGCACGGTGTGACGGCTGGGTGGGCCAGGGCGATGGTTTTGCCTTGGCCGCTTGCGGCCCTGGACAATGCTTTGCGCTGTTGCCGTTGCCGTTGCTGTTGTTTTTTTGTTGCCTTTACTCTGACTGACGGCGATGCGCGCTTATTGCCTTTACCTCGCGCCGTGGCGCGCTGGCAGTACGCGCCCTCTGGCGCGCTGACTATGATTTTTATGGTTTTGCGCGCGCTCGTTGCCTTTTGTATCGCGCGCAGCGCGCTGGAGCCTCGGGCCGCTCCAGGCCCGCACATTTTTACCCCTGCTTTTACCTCGCGCCCTGGCGCGCTGACAGCTATGCGCCGCTCCAGGCGCACTTGACAACGCTTGTGCAGTGGGGGCGGGGCGCAAGACATAACGCACCGTTA
>JBKJLF010000218.1:0-8184 GCA_046597185.1 Burkholderiaceae bacterium
CGTCACACAAGCCAGGGTTGCATTACGCAAGGCGTCTGAAAAAGTACTCGATTCGCTCTTGCCACCTATATTCAAACTATCTTGTGATGATAGCGAATCGAGTACTTTTTCAGACGCCTTGCGTAATGCAACCCTGGCTTGTGTGACGTTCATCGGGTGCATTAAGTTACTCAGGAAAACATCGGTTTCTTGCAGCGCGGTATCGATCCATTCCTGGGTTTCATCGTTTTTAAGTTGCAGTGCCTGATGAAAGAAATTCAAGGCCGTGCCAATTTCGGCGCGTTCGCGCCCTTCAGCCAGGCGAAAGATCGCATCGGTGACGCGGCGCGCAAATAAAGAGCACATTTGAAACCAGCCTTCGGCATTGGGTGACGCGCGTGGCGGCACCTTGCCCTGGGTGGGGGCGACACAGTGTTGCAAAATATCGGGGAAATGCCAATGTTGTGCCAGACTGACGCTAATGGCTTCAAAACTTTGGCCCAGGGTTTGTATTAACGCGTCGTCTTCGGACAGATTGTGATCGGCTTGCAAAATATGGCTTTGTTCGACTTCTTCCGGCAAAAAAGTAAGCGCCATGATGCGCCCCAAGTTTTGCAGCGCGCCGCAAACATGCGCTTCTTGTGGGCTATAACGGCCACCATTTTGGCGTGTGATCATGCTGGCCAGTGCGCCACAAAAATGGGCGGCAATGAACTCGGCTTGCAAATGGGCGGTTAACCCACGGCTTGTGCTGGCTTGCTCAATGGGCTTCAAGCTGGCGATGGCGGTTTTCACGCTGGCCAGACCAATGACAGTAATGGCCTGATCAACCGTGGCAATATTTTGACTGCCACGGGCGGTGCCATTGGCGGCACGCAATAATTTGAGAACCAATCCGGCATCGGATAAAATCGCACTGGTCAGCCGCCGTTGACTGCTGGCATCGTCATCGTCGAGGCGGTTGATCATCGTCACCAAACTGGGAAAGCCAATAAAGCCGGGTTCGGCATCAATATGCTGGATCAGTTTTTCAGTGATGAGTCTGGCTTGATTTTCTGGTTCCATACGGGCATCCTGTGGGTAATGGAAAGTGATGTACCTAAAACGACCGGCCAAGCGACAAAAAAGATTGTACGGTAGGTCAATAGTACGTCACGCCAGAGGTGTTCGCAATAAGTTGGTGCGTCAAGTCATCGTTTTTTTGGCTTAACATGGTTGTTTTTTGAGCTGGTTGAAAAAAAACGACAATACACGCTTCCATTTCTCAAATAAAGCTGCTAAAATCGCCCTCTTCCCTTAAATCCACGGCATCGTATTTACATGACCACTATTCGCTTAAAAGAAAATGAACCGTTTGAAGTCGCCATGCGTCGTTTCAAACGCACTATCGAAAAAACTGGCTTATTGACCGAGTTGCGCGCGCGCGAGTTTTACGAGAAGCCAACGGCTGAACGTAAACGCAAACTGGCCGCCGCGGTTAAACGCCATTACAAGCGCATTCGCAGCCAGCAATTGCCTAAAAAGTTATTCTAAATTTTGCTCAAGGTTTCACCTGATTTGATCGGGTGGCTTGGCGTAGTTTGAATTTGTGAACCCGCTACGGTTAACCGCGGCGGGTTTTGCTATTGCGGGTGTTGCTGTTGTTTGATGTGTTGTTGCTTTTGTTTGATGTGTTGTTGATTTTGTTGACGAGGTTGTTGACGAGGTTGTTGAATCTGCGAGGACTATGATGAGTTTGAAAGAAAAAATCACCGAAGATATGAAGGCGGCGATGCGCGCCAAAGAAGCTGGCAAACTGGGCACCATTCGCTTGTTGACGGCGGCCATCAAGCAAAAAGAAGTCGATGAACGCATTGAAGTGGATGACGCGCAAGTGTTGGCGATTATTGAAAAAATGGTCAAGCAGCGGCGTGATTCCATCACCCAGTTTGAAGCGGGGAATCGGCAAGACCTGGCCGATATCGAAAAAGCCGAATTGGTGATTTTGAGCGCCTATTTGCCTGCGGCTTTGTCTGAGGCTGAAGTGCGCGCTGAAATTGATGCTGCCGTGCAAGCGGTGGGGGCCAAAGGGCCGCAAGACATGGGTAAGGTGATTGGTATCTTGCGTGCCAAATTGGCTGGCCGTGCCGATATGGGGCAAGTGTCTGGCTTGGTCAAGCAAGCGCTCAGTCAACTTAAATAAGCAACTTAAATAAGCGTAAATTGTAGGGTGGGCACGTTTTTGTGCCCACGCGAGCGCTAATCAATTAACCATAGGGTGCGAGGTCGGGTTTGGCTATTCCACATGCGTTTATTCAGGATTTGCTCAACCGCGTTGATATTGTTGAAGTGGTGGGGCGTTACGTCCAATTGAAAAAAGGCGGTGCCAATTTCATGGGCTTATGCCCCTTCCACTCTGAAAAATCCCCCAGTTTTACGGTCAGTCCGAGCAAGCAGTTTTATCATTGCTTTGGTTGCGGCGCGCATGGCACCGCGATTGGTTTTCTGATCGAGTATTCCGGCTTAAACTTCGTCGAAGCGGTCAAGGATTTGGCCCAGGCCAATGGCATGGTGGTGCCGGATCAACAAGACCGCATCACGCCGGAGCAGCGTGAAAAAACGCTGGCCCTGTCTGAGGTAATGACCGGTGCCAGTCAATACTATCGTCAACAATTACGCACTGCGCCACAAGCCATCGAATATCTGAAGGGACGCGGCTTGACTGGTGAAATTGCCGCGCGTTATGGTTTGGGTTATGCGCCGGGTGGTTGGGATAATTTGCGTAGCGCCTTTCCCGATTATCAGGCCCACGCCCTGGTCGAATCAGGCATGGTGATTGAAAAAAGTGAAGAAGAGGGCGGTCGCCGCTATGACCGTTTTCGTGATCGCATCATGTTTCCGATTCGCAACCCCAAAGGCCAAGTGATTGGTTTTGGCGGCAGGATTTTGGATCAGGGCGAACCAAAATACTTGAATTCGCCAGAAACGCCCTTATATCAGAAGGGTTTGGAGTTATACGGCTTGTTTGAGGCACGCCAAGCGATACGCGATGCGGGTTATGTGCTGGTCACCGAAGGCTATATGGATGTGGTGGCCTTGGCGCAACTGGGTTTTGCCCAGGCGGTGGCAACTCTGGGTACGGCCTGTACCGCCACCCATGTGCAAAAATTGCTGCGCCATAGCGACCATGTGATCTTCAGTTTTGATGGTGACAGTGCTGGCCGCCGTGCTGCGCGCCGGGCTTTGGAAGCCAGTTTGCCGTATGCGGGTGACGACAAAGTGATTCAATTTTTGTTTTTGCCCACCGAGCACGACCCGGATAGTTATGTGCGCACCTACGGCACTGAAGCGTTTGCGCAACAAATTGAAGATGCGGTGCCGCTGTCGCAGTTTTTAATGGGGCAAGTGAGTGGTGAGCAAGACATGGGTACGCCGGAAGGGCGCGCGCGTTGCTTGCATGAGGCCAAACCCTTGCTGCAATTGATGTCACCATCGGCTTTGCGTTTGCAAATTGTGCGGGCCTTGGCCATGCAAACCCAAACTACGGCATCTGAAGTGGAAGCTTTATTTGAATTGACTGGTGCGGTTTCGCAAGTGCGCGCCGCGCCGCCGCGTAGTGTGCGTAGCGCGCCCATGGGTTTGCCCTTGCAAATGATGCGTGTTTTGGTCACCTACCCGTATTTGGCCTTGCAAATGGATCAGGCGGCGTTGGATGCGGTGAGTCAGTTTGCGCCGGATCATGCTGAATTGGTGTTGCAACTGGTGGCTTGTGGCCAGGCCTTGGGTGAGCGTGGTAATTTTGCGGCACTGGCCGAACAATTGCATGCGCAAGGCAGTGATTTTGATGGTTTGATTAAAGAAGTGGCTGCCAGTAACGATTCCGATCCCGATGCCGCACGGCTGGAATTGATTGGTGCTGTGCGGCAAGTGAAAGTGCAACTATTAAAGCGGGAGTCCAAGCAATTGGCAGACTTGGGCTTACGTTCGGATCAAGATAAGGCGCGCTATATTGCAATTGGGCAGGAACAAGCCGCTTTGGCGCGTGAAGCGCAGGCCGAGAAGGGCGTTCAATAATCCATTTTGCATGATGAGCTGGCAGAATGCGTTGCGCTGTGTTATAATATTGGGCTTGCCGCTCAAAATGTGGTAAGTTAGATTAAGTAGTGGTGTTATGTTTTGCGCAAGTAATTACCTAAGTAATTGCGCGGATAAATATAACAAGCGCCGGGGTTGCACTAATATGCAATCGGGTAGGCGCAACGAGGGCGGGGCATGCGCCGCGCAGTAAACGTAAACCGTTATTTCGATGGCGAGTAGAATGAAAAAAACCGCGAAAACCTTGACGCTTCCTGCAAAAAAGGCCAAATCAGAAACTGAGTTTGATCAATCTGGTCAAACTGAGCCGATGGCTTCCGGGCTAAGTGACGAATACAGGCCCGCTAATTTTGGTAAAATGGCCGCCGTGGCCGAAGATATCGACGCTGCTGCTGGCGAATTTGTGTCGGGCACCGCTAATCCGGGCGCGAGCGAACCTAAAATCATCATCAAACCGAATCGCAAAAAAGATCTTGAAAAAGTAGATCTGGGCAGCGTGCCTGTGGTCAACCAAACCACCGATGCTGCGGTGTTGGCGGCGATTGATACCTCGGGCTATTTCTTGCCGACGGTCAAAGTGCCCGGCCGGCGCGGACGCAAGCCCAAAGAATTTCAACCTGAAAACGATGAAGTCGCGGCATTAAACGCCGTGGAGCGCGCCGAATTGAAGGCGGTGGATAAAGCCAAGGCGAAAGATCGTAAAGCGAAAGAAAAAGCGCTGTTAAAAGATGCCTTTTCTTCTGACAACGAAGCCACCGAAGAAGAATTGGAGCGGCGTCGGCAAAAACTCAAAACCCTGATCAAGTTTGGTAAAGAGCGTGGTTTCTTAACTTACGCTGAAGTCAACGATCACTTGCCGGAAAACATCATCGATCCTGAAGCGATTGATGGCATCATCGGCACCTTTAACGATATGGGTATCGCGGTGTATGAACACGCGCCGGATGCCGAAACCCTGCTCTTGTCCGACAATGTTGCCATCGTTGCCAACGATGACGAAGCGGAAGCGGCGGCTGAAGCGGCGCTCTCGACGGTGGATTCCGATTTCGGCCGCACCACCGATCCGGTGCGTATGTATATGCGTGAAATGGGTTCGGTTGAACTCTTGACGCGGGAAGGCGAAATTGAAATCGCCAAGCGCATCGAAGATGGTTTGCGCGACATGATTCAAGCCATTTCTGCTTGCCCGGTGACGATTGTTGAAATCATTTCTGCCTCGGAAAGAATCCGCAGCGAAGAAGTCAAGGTCGATGAAGTGGTGGACGGTTTGGTGGATTTGACCGAGATGGAGGCCGAACCGCTATTGGCTATCGAGCATCATGAAGAAGACGAAGAAGACGACGACGAAGAAGACGACGAAGAAGACGAGGACGATGGTGGCGTCTCTGGCGCGGCGGGTTTTTCGGCGGAGCAACTGGAGCAATTGAGAAAAAATTCGCTCGAAAAGTTCACCATCATCTCGACCCAATACGACAAAATGTGTAAGGCTTACGAGAAAGAGGGTTATCACTCAAAAGCCTATATGAAGGCGCAGGAAATCATTTCGCACGAATTGCTGGGCATTCGGTTCACGGCCCGCATCGTCGAAAAATTATGTGATACCTTGCGTGGTCAGGTGGATGAAGTGCGTCACATCGAAAAACAGGTGCTGGATGTGGCGGTGAACAAATGCGGTATGCCGCGCGCTCACTTTATTAAAGTGTTCCCTGGTAATGAAACCAATCTGGAATGGGTCGATGGCGAAGTCAATGCCGGCCATGCGTACAGTGCGATTTTGGGGCGCAATATTCCCACCGTGAAAGAATTGCAGCAACGCCTGATCGATTTGCAAGCGCGGGTGGTGTTGCCGCTGGCTGATTTGCGTAACATCAACCGTCAAATGGCGGCCGGTGAAATGAAGGCGCGCAAAGCCAAGCGTGAAATGACTGAAGCCAACTTGCGTCTGGTGATTTCGATTGCCAAGAAATATACCAACCGTGGTTTGCAATTTCTGGATTTGATTCAGGAAGGCAATATTGGTTTGATGAAGGCGGTGGACAAGTTTGAATATCGCCGGGGTTACAAGTTTTCGACCTATGCCACCTGGTGGATTCGGCAAGCGATTACGCGCAGTATTGCCGATCAGGCGCGCACGATTCGTATTCCGGTGCATATGATAGAGACCATCAACAAGATGAATCGCATTTCGCGCCAAATCTTGCAAGAAACCGGGGCAGAACCTGATCCGGCCACTTTGGCCATCAAGATGGAAATGCCGGAAGACAAAATTCGCAAAATAATGAAGATTGCGAAAGAACCGATTTCGATGGAAACGCCAATTGGTGACGACGATGATTCGCATTTGGGCGACTTTATCGAAGACAACAATACCCTGGCTCCGTCGGATGCGGCTTTGCATGCCTCGATGCGTGGTGTGGTGAAGGATGTGCTCGATTCCCTGACCCCGCGTGAAGCCAAGGTCTTGCGTATGCGGTTTGGGATTGAAATGTCTACCGACCACACTTTGGAAGAAGTGGGCAAACAGTTTGACGTAACGCGTGAGCGGATTCGGCAAATCGAAGCCAAGGCTTTGCGTAAGTTGCGTCACCCATCGCGCTCGGATAAGTTGAAGAGTTTCCTGGAAGGGAATTAAATCTTGACGAAGTTTACGCTATACTGCGGTGTTTGCAGCAGCGCAGTATGGTGGTATTGCTTCAATTGGGCCTCTAGCTCATGCTTGGTTAGAGCAGCGGACTCATAATCCGTTGGTGCCGTGTTCGACTCACGGGAGGCCCACCAATTTTAAGTAGTAAAATTAAAGGGTTGCATGCTTTTGCGTGCAACCCTTTTTATTTTAAAAGTTCAACAAAGATGGCGCATTGACGCTGATCCCGGCCAAAGTTGGTACTACCTTGATTGACTGGCCACAGGGCGAACTGATTCGGTGCTACCTGAATTGCAGTAGAGATAGCCATCAGTGTAGCCCGGCTTTGCGTTAGCAAGTGATAATTTTGCGTGGTTGCCAGCACTGGCATTTGAGCGGCGCTTGTTGAATCCATTTATTTCAATCAACCAATACCACGCTAATACGACTAAACGCGGTTGCGGCAGTGGTATCGTCTAAAAATGCTTGCAAAAGGCGGCGCATGGTATCGTTGGCTATGCTGCTGAGCGGGTCTTTTGCGCTTAATTCAGTCGGCAGCGTATCGCTTAGGACGGCCAGCACGGCTTCATGGCCGGGTGCGGTGAAATACAGCCGCACCACGTCTGGCCCGAGCGGCGCAGTGCTTAAATCGAGCAGCTTACCGGGAAGGTAATACTCGCCCGCCGTCAGCGTGGTGGGCGTGGTGAACTTATGCGGTAGCAATTGCACAAAAGTATGGTCGCTGGCTTGGTAAAACAGCGCAAGCTGACCCGAGCGGTGGGTTTGGATGCGCAAAATACAATCATCACACAACTCACGGGTAGAAGCGGTTTTTGCTTGGGTGATCGTTTCGTGCAGGGCGTTGACAAAGCTGACAGTTAAGCCTTGGCGGTGCGGCAAGATTTGCGCCAGCCGGGCAAAATCAAGCGGACCGGGCGGCAGCGTGGTGATGGCGATGGGCGCGCAGACTTGGCGTAATTTTTCATATTCGGCATCGGTTTGGTCGCGCCAATCAATATACAAAAACTGCGCTAGCGTGCCCTTGGCTGGGGTGTTGTCGAGTTTTAAGGGCAGAAAGCGGCGGTTTTTATTAAGCGGATCGCGAAAGCGCGCCGTTTGCGCCTCTAACGTCGCCCAGTCGGAATTGAAGGCGTGCTGCGACATGCATAACACCAGCAAACGAGCATTTTCCAGTCCGTACTCCACCTTCGAGAAAATCGAATCGCCCGGTTGAATTTCCCATTCATCAAACCAAACCCGCACGCCATCTTGGCGCAGCCGTTCGGCCAAGGCGCGCACTGTGGGTTTGTCGAGCGAACTATGGCTCAGGAATACATCGAATTCAAACGGATAGGTCATGGTCTGGCTTCCAAGCGGTCGTGATAATATTAATCTCAAGTTTAGACATTCGCCTCCCAATCCAACTACATGGTATCTCAGTGTCGATTTGAATCAGCAGGGTGGACAGCGCCAGCGCTGCCACTTTTGTGCCCACCCGGAGCGGTAGT
>JBKJLF010000240.1:0-7840 GCA_046597185.1 Burkholderiaceae bacterium
CACCAAGGTCAAACAAGCGTAGCGCAGCCGTGGACATGGCCGTTTCTCATAAATTGAATGCAGCAAAATGCGCCCATCAGTTCACTCAATACAACGTCTGCCCCGTCTCATGCACCAGTTGCCGATACAAATCATGCCGCATCCGGCTAACCTCGCCCTTCGCCAGCGCCCCCAGCACCGCGCATTGCGGCTCATTCAAATGGCGGCAATTGTAAAACTTGCAGTGCCCCAAATGCGGTGCAAACTCGCGAAAGGCGCGCTCCAGCATGCCTTCGCTTAAATGATACAGCCCAAACTCCTGAAACCCGGGCGAGTCGATCAGCGCGCCGCCTTCGGGCAACTTATATAGCCGCGTGAACGTGGTGGTGTGCTTACCCGTATCCAACGCTTCCGAAATCTCGCGAATCGCCGCATCCGCATCCGGGATCAATAAATTAATCAGCGACGACTTGCCCATGCCCGATTGCCCGATCAAAATTGACGATTGCCCGGTGAACAAGGGCATCAGCTTGGCGCGCGCCGCTTCCGGCTCCTTGCGCACCGAAATTTCATGCACCGGATAGCCCAAGCCCTGGTACAAAGCCAAACGCTCGCGGCTCTTCAACAGCGATGGGTAGATGTCGGTTTTGTTGAGCAACAAATGCACCCGAATTTCCGCCGCTTCCGCCGCCACCAGCGCGCGCGAGATCAAATCATCGGCAAAGCCCGGCTCGGTGGCCACCACAATAAACAATTGCGTTACATTGGCCGCCAGCAACTTCGATTTGTATTGATCCGAACGGTACAGCAAGGTGCGCCGCTCGACCAGGTTTTCAATCACCGCCTGATTGGGCGAAGTCAACACCAATTCCACTTCATCACCAACCGCGATATTGGTTTTTTTGCCGCGCGTCACGCATTGCAGGCGTAAATCACCCATTTGCGCCAGATAATGCCGCCCATGGGCCGCAATAATGGTGCCGATTTGCGCTTGGCCTGCGGGCGCAGTTTCCTTGCTGGCAGGCTTGCCCGCAGCCCGGTTTGCAAGCGGTTTGGTGGCGGCTTTATTAGGCTTCATAAGGCGGCTTCATGATGAGGTTTCATGATCAGGCTGCCCGCTGAAACAGATTGTCGATTTTGCCCGCGCAAATAAAGTCGTTGGCCGAAATGCCGCCCTTGCCGCCATTCACGGAATGGGTGTCAAACTTCAGCAGGCAACCGTTATAGGTCACCACCATTTCCGGGTGATGATCTTCGGCATGAATGATCCAGGCAATCGCATTCACAAACGCCAGGGTTTCATAATAATTATTGAAGGCAAAAGTTTTGCATAATTTGCCGCCTTCCAGTTGCCAACCCGGCACCAGGGTTATGTAGTGCGCTATTTCATTTTGTTCCAGCGCCTGTTCGGCATGGGCGCATGGGGTGGCGATTAATTGGGCATGAGTCAGCATGGTTTCTCCATTACTTGATGTAAATGATTGATGCGAATATTGGCCGGCGGGTGCGAATCATAAAAGGCCGAATGCAGCGGGTCGGGCGTGAGGGTAGAGGCATTGTCTTCATACATTTTCACCAGTGCCGATACCAAATCCGCCCCTTGCGTGTGTTGCGCCGCAAAGGCATCGGCTTCAAATTCATGCTTGCGCGAACTGAGCGAGGAGAGCGGCAAAAAAATAAAGGTAAATACCGGCAAACACAAGGCAAACAATAACAACGCCATGGCCGCATTGCCTTGCGCCGACGGCACGTCAATGCCCAAACCGCCATAAAACCAGGTTTGTTCCTTCAAAAAACCCAGCAAGGCCAAAAAGCCCAGGCTGAGTAAAAACATCCAGACCATGCGCTTTAAAATATGCTTGAGTTTGAAATGCCCCAATTCATGCGCCAGCACCGCTTCAATTTCTTGTGGGGCCAGACGGCTGAGCAAGGTGTCGTAAAACACAATGCGCTTGTTTGAACCAAAACCGGAAAAATACGCATTGCCATGGGCGCTGCGTTTGGAGCCATCCATCACAAACAGGCCGTTGGAGGTAAAACCAACGCGCTGCATCAAGCCTTCAATCCGCTGGCGCAAGCTTTCGTCGGCCAAGGGCGTAAATTTGTTGAACAACGGCGCAATCACGCTCGGGTATAACACCATCATCAATAATTGAAACGCACTCCAAAATACCCAGGTATAAAGCCACCAAAGCGAACCCGCTTTACCCATTAGCGTCAGTACCACCCAAATCAAAGGCAAACCAATCGCCGCACCAAGCGCCATGCCCTTCACCATATCCACCAGCCACAACTTCAGCGTCATCTTATTAAAGCCAAAGCGTTGTTCCAATACAAATTGGCTGTAGTAATCAAACGGCAAATCGAGCAAGCCGGAAATGAAGGCATAGCTCAACAACAAACCCATTTGCTGCATCATGCCGCCGCCCGTATGCGGTTGCAAGGTCAGCCAAATCCATTGCAAACCCCCCATCAAGGTGAATGCCAGCAAGGTGGCGGTGTTAAATAACAGCCCGATGATGCCCAGTTTTACCTTGGCCACCGTGTAATCGGCCGCCTTTTGATGCGCCGCCAAGGGAATTGCACTGGCAAACTCCGGCGGCACCGCCGCACGGTGTTTTAGCACGTGACGCATGTGCCGACTGCTGAGCCAAAAGCGCAAACAGAGCGTTACTATTAGAAAAGAAATAAACAATACTGAAAATGCATATGAATTCATTCTGTGCCTGTGAGAAAATGTGAGCTTGATTAGGCTAAGGAAAGAACGAATTATGTCACAAGCTGACCCAGTAGCACGACCCAACGAGATGAATTTGGTGTGGGTAGATATGGAAATGACGGGTTTGGAGCCAGATTCTGACCGGATTATCGAAGTTGCGGTCCTGGTAACGGATATGCATCTCACTATTTTGGCCGAAGGCCCGATCTTTGCAATCCACCAACCGGATGCCATTTTGGACGGCATGGACGCCTGGAACAAGGGCACGCATGGCCGTTCCGGCTTAATCGAACGGGTGAAAGCCTCCACTGTTACCGAAGCGCAAGCCGAACAAGAGTTGATCGAATTCTTGAAACAATACGTGCCCAAGGGCAAATCGCCCATGTGCGGCAACACGATTTGCCAAGATCGGCGTTTTATGGTGCGCACCATGCCAAAATTGGAAGCGTTCTTTCATTATCGCAATCTGGATGTGTCAACCTTGAAAGAATTATGCAAACGCTGGAAGCCAGAAATTGCTACGGGCTTTAAAAAGCACCAAAAACATACGGCGATGGCGGATATTATCGAGTCGGTCGAAGAATTGCGTTATTATCGTGAACACTTCATAAAAATGTAAGCTTGCGATGAAAGCAAAGTCAACCTTAAAGTCAACCTTAAAGTCAGCCCCAAAGCGCGGCCCCAAAGGCCGGGTGGTCGATGCCACGGCATTGGCCCAAGTCCAGGCTTTGTTGGGTGATGCTGTGCGTGACAAAGCCTTGCTGATCGAGTTTTTGCACCGGATTCAAGACCATTACCGCCAAATTAGCGCGGCGCATATGGCGGCGTTGGCGAGCGAGCTAAAAATCTCGCAGGCGCACGTGTATGAAGTGGCCAGTTTTTATCATCATTTTGATTTGGTGAAAGACGGTGGCGGTGCGCCAGCGGATTTGACTGTGCGTGTTTGCAACGGTTTGTCGTGTTGCATGGCGGGTTCTGAGGTGTTGTTGGCGCATTTGCAAAATCAGTATGCGGCCAGCACGGTTCGCGTAATTCGTGTCATCAGCGCGCCTTGTATTGGGCGTTGCGACCAAGCCCCCGCCGTGTGCGTAGGGCAACACGCGTTTGGCCCTGCCAGTGTGGACAGGGTGGTGGACAGCGTTGAAAGCGTTGAAACAGGACAGGTCCATGCGCCTGAACTCTATTTTTTGCCGGATGCATTCCACGCCGACCGTTACAGCATATTGCAGCAATGTTTAACCCGCCGCATCCATGTGCAGCAAGCGATTGCCTGCCTCCCAAGCGCGGGTTTGCGCGGCTTGGGCGGAGCGGGTTTTTCGACCGGGCGCAAATGGAATATCGTGCGCGCCATGGCTGGCCCGCGCATGATGGCGGTGAATATCGATGAAGGTGAACCGGGCACCTTTAAAGACCGCTGGTATCTGGAAAATCAACCACAACAGTTTTTGGAAGGCATGTTGATTGCTGCCTGGGCGGTGGGCATCAGCGCCATCTATATTTATTTGCGTGATGAATACCACGCCATCCGCGCCATGTTACAGCGCGAACTATCTGCCTTGCCGCAAAATTTGGCACCCTTGCTGACCCAATCCCACTGGGCTTTGCCCGAAATCCACTTGCGCCGTGGCGCGGGCGCGTATATTTGCGGCGAAGAATCGGCCATGATCGAATCGATCGAAGGCAAACGCGGTTTGCCGCGCTTGCGTCCACCGTATGTGGCCGAGGTCGGGGTGTTTGATTATCCAACCCTGGTGCAAAATATGGAAACGCTGTATTGGGTGCCCAAGCTATTGCGCGAAGGGGCGCTCAGTTTTAGCAAACATGGCTTGAATGGCAGGCAAGGCTTGCGCAGTTTTTCAGTCAGTGGGCGGGTGCGGTGGCCGGGCGTGTATCTTGCTCCCGCCGGCGTCACCGTGCGTCAATTGATTGATGAGTATTGTGGTGGCATGTCGGAGGGGCATACTTTGTACGGCTACCTGCCCGGTGGTGCTTCGGGTGGAATTTTGCCCGCCAGTTTGGCGCATCTGCCGCTCGATTTCGACATGCTGCAAGCCTACGGCTGCTTTATCGGTTCGGCAGCGATTGTGGTGCTGTCGCAGGCAGATAAAGCGCGCGATGCGGCCTTGAATGCGATGGAATTCTTTCAGCATGAAAGCTGCGGCCAATGCACACCATGCCGGGCGGGTACGGAAAAAGCCGTGCAATTGCTGGCGGCACCGAAGTGGGATCAACCCTTGTTACAAGAATTAAGCCAGGTCATGCAAGATGCGTCGATCTGCGGCTTGGGACAGGCTGCGCCCAATCCGGTATTGTCGGTGATAAAATTTTTCCCGCATGAGGTGGTGTGATGAGCGCTGTGATCAGCCAGGCAGCCCCAGGGGAAATTGAATTTTGTCTGGACGGGCAAAGCGTGCGTGCGCACGAAGATGAAACCATACTCCAGGTGGCAAAGCGCAACGGCGTTGAGATTGCGCACTTGTGCTACAAAGAAGGTATGCGCCCGGACGGCAATTGCCGTGCCTGTGTGGTCGAAATCGCGGGCGAGCGCACGCTGGCCCCTTCCTGCTGCCGCGCGCCCAAGGCGGGCATGCAAGTGCAAAGCGCCAGCCCACGCGCCCGCGCGGCGCAAAAAATGGTGCTGGAATTATTGCAGGCCGATATGCCACCACAGCAAGCGGCGCACCCGTATCGGCGTGATGATGAATTGGCTTATTGGGCGGCCAAATTGGGCGTGAGCGAATCACGCTTTGCCGCCAAAGCACATACTCAAGCGCCACCGCCAGACTTGTCCCACCCCGCCATGGCGGTGAATCTGGATGCCTGCATCCAATGTGGCCGCTGCGTGCGCGCCTGTGGCGAAGTGCAAGTCAACGACGTAATCGGCATGGCCGGGCGTGGTAGCGCGAGTAAAATTATTTTTGATCTGGACGACCCCATGGGCGCATCCTCGTGCGTGGCCTGCGGCGAGTGCGTGCAAGCCTGCCCCACGGGCGCGCTCGCTCCCGCAGGTGGTGTGGCCGCGTTGCAGCCGGATCGTGCCATCGATTCTTTATGCCCGTATTGCGGTGTCGGTTGTCAGGTGAAATATCTGGTTAAGGATGAGAAAATCATTCAGGTGGAAGGGCGCGCCGGTCCGGCCAATTTGTCACGGCTTTGCGTGAAAGGGCGCTTTGGCTTTGATTATGTCCACCATGTAGGGCGCTTGACCACGCCCTTGATCCGCAAGCCGGACTACCCGAAGTCAGCCGATTTTGCCAGCCTGCCCGCGAATAAATTCGAGATGTTTCGCGAGGCCACCTGGGAAGAAGCACTGGCCATGGCGGGAGCGGGTTTGCAGCAGATACGCGATCAATTTGGCGGCAGCGCGCTGGCCGGTTTTGGCTCGGCCAAAGGTTCAAATGAAGAAGCTTATCTGTTCCAAAAATTAATTCGCACCGGCTTTGGCAGCAATAACGTCGATCACTGCACCCGCATGTGCCACGCCGCCAGTGTGGCGGCTTTGTTGGAAGGTATCGGTTCGGGCGCAGTGAGCAACCCGGTGGCCGATGTGGCGCACGCGGAGTTAATTTTCATCATCGGTGCCAATCCGGCCAATAATCACCCGGTGGGTGCGACCTTTATCAAAAATGCGGTTGAGTGCGGAGCCAAACTGGTGTTGGCTGACCCACGCCGCACCGAATTTGCACGCCACGCTTGGCACTTTTTGCAGTTCAAACCGGATACCGATGTCGCGCTCTTAAATGGCTTGATCCATGTGATTATCTTTGAAGGTTTGGTGGCAAAGGCGTTTATTGATCAGCGCACTTTGGGTTTTGACGAAATCAAAGCCAATGTGGCTGACTGCACGCCCGAAGCCATGTCGGCCATTTGCGGCATTGCGCCGGACGTGATCCGCGCAGTGGCGCGCGCCTATGCCACGGCGGAATCGGCGATGATGTTATGGGGCATGGGCATATCGCAAAGCACGCATGGCACCGACAATGCGCGCTGCCTGATTACCCTGGCCATGATCACCGGGCAAATCGGCCGCCCCGGCACCGGTTTGCACCCTTTGCGTGGGCAAAACAATGTGCAGGGCGCATCCGATGTCGGTTTGATCCCGATGATGTACCCGGATTACCAGCGGGTCGATAACCCGCAAGCGCAGGCCAAGTTTGAAGCACTGTGGGGCCAGAGCTTGTCCGCGCAACCCGGTTTAACGGTGGTGGAAGTGATGCACGCGATTGATCGCGGCCAGATTCGCGGCATGTATTTGATGGGTGAAAACCCGGCCATGTCCGACCCCGACCTCGACCACACCCGCGCCGCCATGGCCAAGCTGGACATGATGGTGGTGCAAGAAATCTTCCTCACCGAAACCGCATGGCTGGCCGATGTGGTGCTACCGGCCAGTACCTTTTATGAAAAAATTGGCACCTTCACCAATACCGACCGCTGTGTGCAAATGGGGCGGCAAGTGTTGCAGCCGCCGGGGCAAGCCAAGCCCGATCTTTGGATCATCAGCCAGATCGCGCAGCGCCTTGGTTTGCAGTGGCACTACCCGCATGCGCGCGATGTGTTTAATGAAATGCGCCAGAGCATGAATAGCATCAGCGGGGTGACGTGGGAAATGCTGGAGGCGCAAGGTTCGGTGGTGCATCCGTTTACCACTGCCGATCCGGTTAGTCATCCGGTTATTTTTACCCGACAATTCCCCACTGGCACCGGGCGCGCCACGCTGGTGCCGGCACAATTTCGCCAGGTGGAACCTGTGGCAGATAGCGATTACCCGTTTGTACTCATTACCGGACGCCAGTTGGAACATTGGCATACCGGTGCCATGACGCGGCGCGCCAGCGTGCTTGATGCGCTGGAGCCGCAAGCCACCGTGAGCATGAACCCGCAAGACATGGCGCGCCTGGGCCTCGTTGTGGGGCAAATCGTGGGCGTTCAGTCGCGCCAGGGGACGATACAGTTGGCGCTGCGGCGCGATGAAGGCACGCCCGTGGGCGGGCTGTTTATCCCGTTTGCCTATGTGGAGGCGGCGGCCAATGTGCTGACCAATTCGGCGTTGGACCCGTTTGGTAAGATTCCGGGGGTGAAGTATACGGCGGTGCGGGTGGTGTCGATCAACTGAGGCACAGGCCGATATGGCATCTTTCT
>JBKJLF010000370.1:0-17405 GCA_046597185.1 Burkholderiaceae bacterium
CCGCACGTTCAGCCTCCAGTTCCCGGATACGCGCCTGAATTTGCTCTGCGCTCCATGCTACCGCATTGGCATGCTCAGTGCTTAAGTCGGGCGTTTGCGCCCATGCTGCCGTGCCCACGCACCATGCCATCCCCAAGGCAAGGAAGCACTTCATCATTTGAGCAACCATCATATCCTCCTGAACCTGGTGCCACACCCAAAAACCCGATTCAACAATCTCAGCTTGCCTGCCAGAAAAACAAGGCCGTCATCCGCTTCTCATTGTGTTCCACACCAAAATAATTGGTGGCCGAATGCACCAGGTCGGCGCGATACATAAAAATCCGGTTGAACACGTTATCCACCGATAAATCTTCCGCCCACGCCTGCAATGGCAACTTTGTCATACCCAAGGCTTCGCCCAAATTATTATGCGGCGGCGTACATTGATTGCCACCCAGGGTGCCATTCGGATAACGCAAACGATAAAACGAGGTGCCACAATGCGGCTCAGGATTCGGTGACAGATAGATAACGGCAGCATAGCGGCATAATTTTCGTGAATCGCTATGCGGTCTTGGCCCAGATTCTCTTTCACCGACCAATTGCGCGCAATTATGATTCAGTTTAGCACCTTGTGGCGCTTCTGGTTGCCATAATTTCTTGGACCCTGTCATTTTTTTTACCCAATTTTCAATATAGACTATTTCTTCGGGCGTCATGGCGTTATGGCTGCGCATGCCGGGCCAAAATTCCTTGGCGTGAGGAAATCCCAATTCCCAATCGGTACGGGAAAATAGCCGCTGGGAAACTTCTTCCGCATTCGGCAAAAAATTATCTTGAACCCAGTAATCCCGTCCCAGTTGTAATTTTCTATAATTTAGGGTTGGAGGTTTGGATGGTGCAGGTGGTTTCAACATGGCTCAGTGTCACAGAAAAAGGGAAAGATATCAGTGTAAAGCAAAGTCCCACAAAAAACACTTTTCTTTTCAGGGTTTTTAGTTGCGTTGATGTTGCGTCGATGCTGCGTGAAATGGCCAACATGGGATCAATTATGGCGTAAACTAATACCGTCTTCTCTTATAAGCCAACCATGATCAAATGCGCCAATCCGAATCATCCTTTTTGCACCCAATGGGTCTTACCCGGTGCAGCGGTATGTGGCGCGCAACATGTTCAGCCTGGAGTAACCGTGACACCACTCCCCGCCAAAACACTGGATACAAACAGCAATACGCCATTGACAGACAAGGCGCGCCAAGCCGCCATTGAGCACGCCAAACAAACCTTGGCTCAATCCCAGTCCCACTCCCAGCCCCACTCCCAGCCCCACTCCCAGTCGCCCCCTATTCAAGCGGCATTGCAAACCAGCCCCAAATCGAATCGGCGTAGTGCTTCAAATATTGAAACCGCCATACCCTATTTACATTTTAGCGGCTTTGATCCACGCGCTGCAGGTGGTCGGCAAACGCTGAAAATAGAATTACTCGGCATGGCCGCCGAGTTAGGCACCCAACTGGAATTGAGCGTGCATTCCGAATTAGTAAGCAATGGCCGGGCCGAACATATTTTTGTGCGCACCACCCGTGGCCATTGGCGGCCGGTATTACTCGAATTTTCTTCCCGTAATCGCGAACACGGGCAATATCGCATGGATATTGAATTGAAATATCTGTTTGGCGGGAAAATCAGTCGGCAATGGGTTTGCACGCCAGTATTATTGGTGCCACGCAAAGATGCCAGCCTGGATGATATTCACCGGATTTTTTTGGGGCGACATAAAAATGTGAAAGTGATGGTGGATGATGCCTCGATTGCCAAAATCAGCGGTTATCAATCAGCCGACCAATTCGACATCACCACCAAAAACGCGTCGATTGCACAGCTCGACTTTAGCGCGCCCAAAGGTAAAATCGATGTTGGCTTTACCAGCATTGCCTGGGATGAAGATTTGCTTGAAATTGATATCCAGCAGCAGGCCATCTTTCATCCGGACCCCGCTACCTGCGCCGTGCTCTCCAACCCGCTTTGCCAGCCGCAATTATTTCAGCTCTACGCGCTCGATCAAATCGTGATTGGGCGGCATGATGATCAGGCATCGGTCGCCAATATTTTGCTAAGGCAACACAATCCAGTCAGCCCCGAATCAACTATTGAAACCAAGCCTAATTCCGCCACCGAAACCAGCTTAACCCGCAGAATTAGCGCACGCCATGCGGTAATCCGCCTGATTGAACAACATTTTGAAATCGAAGATATTTCCCGTTTTGGTTTGTTGATTAATGGCAAATGGCCAGGCAAGGGCAAGTCGGTGTTACTCAAGAGCGATATGCGTTTGGGTTTTACTGCCAGCTTTAAAGATATTGTCAACTTGCAGGTGGTGGCCTTGAGCCGCCATGCTTTGGTGCTGCAAACCCAGGATTTGAGCGAATGTTTTTATTGCCTGGTGCCCGAGATGGGGATCACCGCAACGCCGCCGAATTGGCCGCATCATCTGCCGCTGCTGTATCATCAGCATGGCGGTTTTTGGCATTGGGATCAAGACCAGCAAAAAGCCAGTGCGCTCAGTAATGCCAGCGGTTTGACTGGCTTACAAGGCTTTGCCAGCGCCTATCAATTTCAACATGGTGGCACCTTGACTGCCTGATCACAGGGGCAAAGGATCACAGGATCAAAGAATCATGGCAGCGGATCAGGGGTCGGTGTGGGCTGCAATTCATGCAATTCAGGCAATTCGCGCACCACGCGTGCGCCCACGATGTCGTTACGGCCACTGGCACCATAGCCATTGCGCGAAGCCGAGCGTGCATAGCGCGGGCCATACAACCAACTGCCGCCACGCAGAACGCGCCGCCCAAGGTCGCCCCCACTCTCCCAGGCACTGCCGTCAATCGGCGCGCCTTCGTAATGGTCATGCACCACATCCTGCACCCATTCCCAAACATTACCATGCATATCGTACACACCCCAGGCATTCGGGGTGAACCGTCCCGCTGGCGTGGTGCCACGGCGAAACTCACCTTTTGGCCCGCTGTTATAGGTAAAATTACCGTCGTAATTGGCCAGATCGGTATGAATTTGATCGCCAAAATGAAATGCCGCCTTGCTGCCTGCGCGCGCGGCGAATTCCCATTCCGCCTCCGAAGCCAGGCGGTATACATGACCGGTGACGCTGGAGAGCCAGGCGCAATAGCTTTGCACATCATGCCAACTGATCCACACCACCGGGTGGGTGTCGTCTTGCGCAAAACCCGGTTGCTGCCAATTATTTTCACTCTCATCCTGCCAACCGGTGGCCTTGGCAAACTGACGCCACTCGCCGACGCTGATCGGGTGTTTGGCGATGGCAAAGCCATGTTCGATACCAACCCAATGTGGCGGCGTTTCACGCCGCAACCATGAACCGGCCGCGCCTGCATGCAAGGCAGTTTGGCGCTCGGTTTCGGAAGAACCCATCAAAAAGCGCCCGGCAGGCAATACCACCAACAAGGGGCCAACGCCAGAATGGTCGAGAAAAGTATCGCGAAACGCCACCCCCGGCGCTTCCGGCTGGATTTGGGCCTGGCTCTCGCGCAACCGCGCTTGCGCCTGTTCGGCGCGTTTTTGCTGGGCCAGTAGTTGCTCCTGGCGTTTGCGCTCTTGCTCTTGGCGTTTGCGCTCTTGCTCCTGGCGCGCCGCTTTTTCTTCTTGCGCCTGGCGCTGTTGCTGTTCCTCGCGCAAGCGCCGCGCTTGCTCACGCAGGGCGGCGGTACGCTCCACGGCTTGCTGTTTGCGTTGCTCCTGCGCCAGTTTTTGTGCCTGCTTTTGCGCCGATTCCTGCGCCAGAATTTGGGCTTGAACTTGTGCCTGCGCTTGGGCCTGAGCCTGAGCCTTTGCCTGGGCCTGCTTTTTCTGCTGCTCTTGCTGCTGCTGTTGCTGCTGTTGCTGCTGTTGCGACAGCGGCGCACGCCCTGCCAGCACGTTGGCGGGTACAGGCGTTACTTGCGCCGAAGGCGTAGTGACATGCACCGCCGCCAACCTGGGGCCAAGCACAGGCGCGGAAGGTGGCGCAGGCAAAGGTGGCGGCTTGGATAAAACCAACATTTCCGGCTGAAACAAGTCATTCAACAATTCCAGCGCCGAATGCGGGCGCGCTTCCGGTTGCCAGGCAAAACCACGCTGCAAAATACGCCATTGGCGCGCATCCAGCATGCCCGGTTGCACGGGCACCTGTTGCATCTGGCGCACATCGCCAAAGGGCAACTCACCCACAATCATTTGGTAAATCATCACCGCCAAGGCATACACATCCAATTGTGGGCCGGGTACGCGCTGGCGCAAACCCGCTTCCGGCGCACGGTAGCCGGCCGTGCCAGCATTGGCGGGAATGGACGAACCCACCACATCACGCACGCGGGCAGCGATGCCAAAATCGAGCAATTTGATTTCACTTTGCCCGGTTAAAAACAAATTACTGGGTTTCAGATCACGGTGTACCAATTGATGTTTGTCCCAGGCATAGCGCAAAGCCTGGGCCACCGGTTGTAAAAATTGATGTACCTGGGGCATGGTAAACGGGCCGCGTTCGGCCAGGAGGCGATCCAGATCATCGCCTTCCAAATATTCCATGATGATGAAATAACAGGTGGTGGCCGGGTCTTGCGCCCATTCGTAGACGCGCACGATATGCTCATGCGCCAGTTTGCGCGCCTTAGTCGCTTCTTCCACCAGCAAGCGCGCATGCAAGCTGCTTTGCGTCCATTCTGGCGGCAGGATTTTTAGCGCCACTTTGTCGCTATGGCCCAGTTCGGCCTGGGTGGCCAAATCAATTGCCAACCAAACCTGGCCCATGCCGCCCTGGCCCAATTGGCGCTCCAGCCTATAGCGTTTATCGACCGGCCCCAACTCTTGCCCGATTGCCAGACCCAGTTCCGTGCCATTTTCCGGCGCACGCGCATGCGGCCCACGCTTGGGGCCGGTGGGGGCCAGTTGCGCATCCAAAATGGCGTTTTTGCGACGATCAAATTCTTCCTGGCTGAGCAAGCCATCATCGTGCAGGGCACGCAATTCATGAATTTTATCTCGGGCGGTCTTACTCATGGGTTTAGCTCAAATCGAAACACAGAACGGTTGATATCAAGATCAGGCTTGATCTTATACCAGCGGCGCGCCACATTCGGCACAAAACTTCGCCTTGGGCAAATTAATATGCCCTTGACGACAGGTGCGCATCACCAAAGGCGGCGGGCTGGCATCGCGGCTGGCTTGCAACATGGCCAACACATGTTCGCGTTCTTTGGCTGCCTGTTGCGCTTGCCACTCTCTTTCCTGCGCTACGCTTTTGGTGACCAGACCGGGAATAAATTCATTATCCGGCAGCACTTTGGCGGCGGAAATTTGTTCCGCGCTCATGCCGACCTGCACCTGGGTTTTTAAAATATCGGCCACCAGGCTGGCATTGGGTAAATCGGCCAGCGCCACTTTGGCCAAATCGCTGACCTGATCCAGCGCCGCGTAGCGCGCCAGCCGTTGTTGGTGGTCTTGCTCCTGCAAGCGCAAGGTATGTTGCCACGCGCCCTCTTGTTCTTGCTGGCGCAGGCGGCTACGCTGTTCTTCGGCGTCGAGTTCATCTTGTTGTTTTGCTCGTTGCTGCAACAATTCTTGCTGTTGCATGGCGGCATGGGCTTCGATGGTGCGCAGCAATTTTTCTTGTTGCGCCAGTGCATCGGCATTCGCGCCGGCACGGGCCAAATCGGCCATTTTTTGCTTTTGCTGATCGATTTGCACCTGGGTTTGGGCATCCAGCACCGCTTCGGAGCGCAATAATTCGCGTTGTTGCTGGAGTGCCAATTCATCTTGCCAGGCTTGCAGCCGCTCGGCTTCGCGCGTGCGCGCCTGACGTTCCAGCGTGAGCGTGTGCAGGCGCGCCTGCTGCTGCTCGTCTTCCCATTGTTTTTCGTGTTCGGCGTGTTGCGCTTTCACTTGCCGCAAGCGCGCCAGTTCATCACGCCGGGTTTGTTCGTTGCCGATTTGTTCGATGGTGGCCAATTGCCGTTGCCATTGCCATTGCAATACTTGTTGCTTGAGTTGTTGCTGCGCCGCCAGAGTAATTTCACGCGCTTCGATTTGTTCCAGCTCCAGCTCGGTGCGCATTTTAATTTGGGCGATATGGCGCACTTGTTCCCAGCGTTTTTCTTCGGTATGGCGTTGGCTGGCATCTTGCTTGAGATCATGTTCCAGCTTGGTCAAGACTTCTTGCGCGCCGCGCTCCAGCGCCTGCTTGCGGTTTTGCGCTTCGATGATGCGGCCATACAATTCAATCTCGCGCACACGCAAGGCTTGCAATTGTTCGCGCTCTTCCAGCACCAGGTGAGCGCGCTGTTCGCGCTGTTCGCGCGCCAGTTGGGCGCGGCGCAATTGTTGGCGTTGGGCTTGTTCTTGCAACACAATTTGCGCCCATTGCTGCTCGGAATATAATTGCGCCAGCCGTTCGGCGTGTTCGGCCTCGACCCGTTTGGCGTTGAAAATCAAGGCTAAATTGCCGACCAGTTCACGGTTTTCATTCCATTTTTGATGTTGCAGGCTGAGGGTTTCGACTTGTACCAAACTTAGACCGAAATGCGCCATGCGCAGCGAGAGCGTGCTTTGCACCCGTTCATTGAGTTGTTCGCGCAATTGGGCATTGTTGACCAATTCCAACAACGATTGGGCCGATAAAAATTCAATCAAGACCTGGCGCAGCAAAGGTTGCACCAGGGTTTGCAATTGTTCCAATGTGATGGCACCGGGGGCTTGCATGAAGTAGTTGGAAAAGGCCGCCACGGGTTCGATTTTCACGCGCAGCATACAACTGACATCGAGCGCCAGAAATTCGGCGCTGGCGATGCCAGGTAAATTGAATGTCAGCTCGAAGGGCGTGCTGCGAGTGATCAGGATTTCGGCAGACCGGTCACACAAGAGTCTATCGAGTCGTCCGAAAAAGTCTTCAATCTGGTATTCACCCGGCGGCACTTCGGCGATGTGTTGCCCTTGCAAAATATAGGCACGCGCGGTGGCGGGCACTTGCAGGGTTTTACTGAATACCCCGGACAGGCGTTCGATACCGAAGAACACCGCCACTTCGTTTTCCGCTGGCAACCAGCGGTTATTACGCAGCAGCGGGTGGGCTTGCCCCAGGCTGATGCCGCATTGGGCACAATAATGGCCATCGCTTTGATTGACGTGATCACAGCGCGGACAAGGCGTGCCGCGTACTCCGAATAATGTAAACATGGAAGCTCCCCCACAGTATCACGCGATTTTAACAGGGTACGGTGGGGTTGAACGGGGAATTAGCGGGGGAATAAGGGTTCTGTTTTAAAATACAAATACCCGGCACTTATTATTTTTTGCCGATATTTCGTTTAAACTGCTTTGCATGAACAAATTGTATACTCCCGCCATCCTCACCCTTACCCAAAACAAGGGCTTGTTGCGTCCGCGTGACCTACGCGCAGCGGGCTTGCCGCGCACGGCTTTGGCGCACATGGTAGCGCAGGGGCAACTGCTCAAGCTTGGGCACGGCCTGTATGCGCACCCGGAACGCACGCCCGACGCGCACGAGGCGCTGGCCGAAGTGGCGATCAAAAGTGCACAAGGGGTGGTGTGCTTGATTTCTGCTTTGCGGTTTCATAATCTCACCACTCAGCAATCCGCTGCCGTTTGGCTGGCCATTCCACACAAGGCGCACCCGCCCCGGCTGGCCTACCCCCGCTTGCAATTGGTACGGATGTCAGGTAGTGCCATGATCGAAGGAATCGAGGTGGTTGATGTGAATGGCGTGGCCGTGCGTGTGTTTTGCCTGGCCAAAACGGTGGTTGATTGTTTTAAATATCGCAATAAGATTGGGTTGGATGTGGCCCTGGAAGCGCTGCGCGAAGCGATCAACGGTCAGCGTGTAACACAGGATGAGCTGTGGCATTATGCCAGCTTGTGCCGGGTGGCCAATGTGATGCGGCCATATATGGAAATAATGGGTGCGTTGGGGTGACGATGACAAAAAATTGGTTGGCTGGCGCGCCATTGATGGAAGTAGTTGACGTGTTGCGAATATTGTTGGAAGAATGAAATGGGGATACCAAATTTGAAGTGTAACGCCTATTGCAATCGCGAATCGAACCCCAAAAACCTCAGCTTACTTAAGCAAAGCGATCCGTTCAACTTCCTAGCAGCCTGTCGGAGATAAGGCAAAAAAAGACTCAAAAATTAACCACTTGAGCGATAAAAAATGTATAATATTGCTTATAAATATAATAGATCACTTTTGCCATGACCAATTTCATCCCATCTACCCGCAACGCCTGTTTTTTATTCCCCCCAACAAATGTTGTGTGTAATGCCCGTTGAGCTAGCGCATGCCCGCCGACAAATTGGCGGCGGGCGTTTCGATCAGGATGTGATAATGATTGCCCATTTGGCACCATACGTGGACAATCCAATTGAATCGTTCACAGACCAAGGCGAGTACGGTCAACCACGCGCGGCGGTCATCGTCGTCCCAAAAGATATCCTCCCGCCGATCCCCGCGTGAGGTGACGTGATATACCGCGCCAGCAAATTCAAGTCGTAGAGGTCGGGCCACGGGGGCTGTTTAGCACATAGTTTGGGAAATGTTGGAATGTTAGAACTGCCCCTTACTCCCGCTCATTTGAGCCGTGGCTTTGGGGGGCATTACCGCGCTGTTTGCTTTGGGCTTGGTATTGAAGGCGATTTTGTAGTTTGGCTCAGCTTGGCCGTGCGCCAATCATTCGGGCTTGGTAAGGCAACCCGACAGCTTAATCAAATCAACGCAACCAGTTTGGCTTGCGCGATATTGATTTGCCAGATTTTGCAGGCATTGAAATTTTCTGCTCGTTTCTGTCAGCATGGCAGCGCTTACCTGTGGTTGTGTGCGAATCAATTAATTGCATTCCATTGACTCAGTTGCATCACTGTTACACAGCCGTGCGACAGGTGGCCCAAGTGAATGTAACGGCTGTTATCGCCATATTCGATGGGGAACCAGACTTGATCGGCAATCAAACCAGGTTCTTCTTCCCGGCGATCCGGCCTTTCATCGCCCCGTCGGCTACCGTAAAAAATGTCCGGCCATGATTTGATTCGAGAATTTGCAACTTGGTGTACTCAAGGAGCGGAAGCAAAGCATTGGATTTCCGCTCAAGCACATTCAACCACCCGGAGGCAGGGATTTTATTGACGTAGGCGGTCTTGGTGGGCAAGCTGGCATTGGCTAGGCGTTGGTTCATATTGGATTCGCTTTCAACATCAGAGCATCGGCAAGCTTCTGAAGTAATTTAAAATTCCCAGGTGAAAACGGATTGTCGTAAGTCTCAATTCGCTCAATAGAACTTGGGTCGGAAAATAATTCATTAATAATGGCAAGTTGCCTAAGGATTTGTGGCCTTAGTTTTTCTGTCTCCTTGGCGTTCATTTCATTTTCAATAATTTTATTTTTAATTAGTGCCTGCCAGAAAACCCTCTTTTTTAAAAAACGACTTCCTATAATTTGGGCAGCCATTCCCGATTCATTAATTTTAGCACGACAAAATGGCACTTCAAATCTAACGATGTGTTATCCAAGTAAAAACACAAAATTTTAAACGAGCAGATCCACCGACTTGCAATATCGATCATTAAAACTGTGGGAATTTTTACTATAACTATGCCGCCAATTTATCCGACGGCACCTATTTTGTGCGCTTTGCTTCACGCGCCAATTGCTGCTGTTCCTGCTGCCATAAAATGTGGCCGATCCGGTGGATGTTGCGCGCCACAATCGCCAACGCCACATAACATTTAAAGCCTTCGATGCCATGAGCCGGGCCAGATATGGGAAAAGCAACACCGCAGCAAGCCTGCTGCCCCGCCAGAACAGAACAATGGTTGCGGCGATAAGCGCCCAAAGTAGAAGTACTTCGGCGAAGGCCAGACCACCCTGATGCCAGACAAAGAACAACCAAGTCCATAGGGCGTTAGCGGCCAACTGGAAGATAAAGACAAGCAGCGCACTCTTGGCACCCGCAAAGCCTTGCGCTCGCCAAACCAGCCATGCGGATATGCCCATGAGCACGTAAAGCACCGACCAGACCGGGCCAAACAGCCAGCCCGGCGGTGCCCATGAAGGACGAATCAGCGCCCGATAGAATGTCCAAGCGCCACGACACCACACCGCGGGAATCAATAAAGTGTTCGACAAAGTTATTGGGTTCGGTTACGGCATGGCTTTCAAAGGTGGGCGGGGGCAAGTCGTTGAGTCCTTCAAAGCTGCGGCCTTGCAGTAATTCGGTCAGGCTGCGCTCCAGCGCAACCTCCAGGCTGGGGTGCGCGCCAAAGGAAGCGAACACGCCGCCGGTGCGCGGGTTCATCAAGGTGACGCACATGACTGGATATTGCCCGCCTAACAGCATAGCCGAAAAATAGGGCATCGGTGTCAATCATCATTAATTTATTGCACCAGATAAATCCCCACCCCCGCCTTGCTGGCAGCTTTACGCAAATCCTTGTCCAGCGTGGCTATCGGCAACTGGCATCGTCTGGCCAGTTCGAGATATTGGGCATCATAACCAGAGAGCCGAAATTCCCGCGATACGGCAGCAACTGCCAATTGAATGGCAGCAGGTGAGGCAGCGTCAAGCCGGATTGGCAATTGGCCAAGTTGGTAGATAAAGCCGGTTACTGCGGACTCGCCAAAGCCATTGCGCTCTTCGGCGCAGCGCAATACGTGTATGGTTTCGGTGTACCAAAGCGCAGGTACGGTAGCATAGACCGTATCCAATGAATCGAGAACCAGATCGGCATAAACACGATCAGCTTCCGACCCATCTTGCAATGCCCAGCGGATGGTAACCGAGGTATCCAGAACGAAACTGGTTTCCATTATTTACGGCCCTGCTGGCGCATTTCCGCAAAGCTTGCCTGATCAATCATGCCAACCCGTGTGGCTTTTATCGCTTTGATGGCCGCACGTGTTTGTTGTTCTGCACCGCTGGCGCTGGGCACAAGATCAGCGACGGGCAAGCCACGATTGGTAATTGTAATTCTTTCGCCTTGTTGCACCTGTTTGATTAAGTCCGGCAATTTGGTTTTCGCCTCATAAATGCCATATTCGCGCATGATTACCTCCAGCCATAGGTTTGATTAATATGGTCTAGTCTACCTGTCAGACCTAAACTATGCAAGCCGGAAATGATTCTATGCAGCGCATAAGCGCTAAAGTACATTCAATTCGTCTTCGCTGGTGAAGTTGGTGGCGAACACCACAATTGCAGCTTAATTAACCCCCATACCATTACATATCAAAGGTTGCGCTTTGCAATACGGCTCCAAGCTCAGAAAAACGGCTTTAGCAGCCACCTCGGGCGAAAAAATATGCCCGCCAAGCTTAAACTTCACCCACACACCTTTTTGCTTAATCAAACTTTTCAAAAATAGTTGTTGCCCATTAAAACGACTTGCTTGTAAATTGACGGGAATGATGAACTCACTCATATTCGCGTATGATTTCATCCAGCCACGGCCAAGTACCAGGCTAAAGTAAAAGATTCAAGTACTCCGCCGATCCAACATCGCACGCGCAATCGTGCCCGCATCCACATATTCCAGCTCGCCCCCAATCGGCACGCCACGCGCCAGCCGGCTCACGTGCAAACCACGCGCTTTTAAAATCTCACTAATATAATGCGCCGTGGCCTCGCCTTCGCTGGTGAAGTTGGTGGCCAACACCACTTCGGTCACCACGCCATCGCTGGCGCGATGCAGCAATTGTTCCAAATGCAAATCTTTCGGCAAAATACCATCCAAGGGCGAGAGATGCCCCATCAGCACGAAATACAAGCCTTTAAAGGTGAGGGTTTGCTCGATCATCACTTGATCCGCCGGGGTTTCCACCACGCACAGCAAATGCGGGTCGCGCCCATCGTCGGCGCAGGTGGCGCAGATTTCGGTTTCGGTGAAGGTGTTGCAATGGGCGCAATGCAACACGGTCTCGGTTGCGTTTTGCAAGGCCTCGGCCAATTGCAAAGCACCGCTGCGGTCGCGGTGCAGTAAATGAAATGCCATGCGCTGCGCCGTTTTGGGGCCAACGCCGGGCAGATGACGCAAAGCGTCAATCAGTTTTTCCAGACTGGTAGACGCTTTCACGCTCAAGCCTTCATCATTAAAACGGCATCTTGAAGCCGGGTGGCATCGGCATGCCCGCCGTTAACGAACCCATTTTTTCAGCCGAGGTTTCTTCTGCCTTGCGCACCGCATCGTTAAATGCCGCAGTGACCAAATCTTCCAACATGTCTTTATCATCGGCCAACAGCGACGGGTCGATGGTGACGCGCTTGACCACGTTTTTGCACGTCATCAACACCTTCACCAAACCCGCACCGGATTGGCCTTCCACTTCCACCAGGGCCAGTTGATCCTGCGCCTTTTTCATATTGTCTTGCATTGCCTGAGCCTGTTTCATTAAACCGGCCAATTGGTTTTTCATCATGGCATACTCCTTAATCAATCATTAAAATCAGTCAAATCATGTCAGGCGGCGGCTGTTGCCGCTGCCGCCGCTGTTACTGCGCTTGCCGCCGCTGATATTACAATCGGGCGGATCGAATCCGGTACCAGGGTTGCGCCAAATTCGCGCATCAAACTTCTTACAAATGGATCAGAGCGAATCGCTTTCTCTGCTTCTTTTTGCCGCTCCAGACGCACCGCCTCGGCACGTTGGTGCGCACTGTGCCAGGCCGGGCCCATTTCGGTTTTAATTCGTATCACGCGCTGAAAATGCTCGCACAGCACCGCCTCCAGTTTTTCGGTATTGGCGGGAGAACACAAGGTTTCCAGCCGGCAGCGCAACACCCATTCAAAGGCATTACCATCTTGCACCACTCTTTGCAATTCGGTTTGCCAAGCAAATTGCTGCAACACGCCGCGCACGGGTAAGCCTGCAGCCAAGGTGGGCCAATCGCCATCCCAATCGCCCATCGGGTGCAATTCAAACGGCGGTGCCACGGCTTCCGGTTCGGGCGTGGTCACGTATTCCGGCACCGGGGCGACCGGTGCATTGGCGCGCGCTGCAGCCTTGGCGGTAATTTGCGAGGCAATGCGCAAGGCGGCGTCGGCGGCGTCTTGCTGAGCTTTGCTTATGGGGCCGCGTCTGCCGGGTTCGGCGGCGTCAAATTCAGTTTTTTTTTGAGCCGTACTGTAATCAGTATCAAAATCAGGTGGCAATGCGGGCGGTGGCTCGGAAGTAAATTCCGGCATCTCGTTGTCGGGTGAGCGCACTCGCTGGGGCGGCTGGACGGGTTGCTGGGCAGGTTGCTGAGGTGGCTGTTGCGGTGGCTGCTGAGCTGGCGCAGCTTGTTGAACGGGCTGCGCTACAACTTGCGGGCGCGGTGTCGGTGCCGTGGTGCCGCGTGCCGCGTGCAAAGCGGCCATGACCGGACTAACGCGACCCGCATTCGAATTTCCCGCAGCGGCAGCCGCCGCATTATTGGCAACATGATTGGCCACAGGTGCGACCGGGCTGGTTGCAGCGCGGGTCGATGCTGGCGCGGGCGCTGCTGCAGGTGCGCTGGCCGGGCGTGGGCGCGCTGGCGTGGGCACAATCGGCGCAGCCGCTGGCGGCAAACTTTGGCTGCCCAAAGCACTGGGCCGAAACGCCAGCATGCGCAGCAAGGTCATACTAAAACCGGCGTATTCATCCGGTGCCAAACCCATTTCCTGCTTGCCATGCAAGGCAATCTGGTAATACAACTGCACTTCTTCGGCATCAAACACCTGGGCCAGGCGCAAAATCTCTTCGCGCTCAGGCCAGTCCGGCGGCAAGCCGGTGGGCACAATTTGCGCCAGCGCAACGCGGTGCAACAGGCTGGCCAAATCCTGCAAGGCGGTTTGAAACGACAGGCTGCGCGTACTCATGGCGTCGGCCAGAGCCAATAAACCCGGCCCGTCTTCTGCGGCCAAGGCATCCAAAATTTGCACCAAAAAACTTTGATCCAGCGCACCCAACATGCCCTGCACCGCTTCCAAAGTGACGGTGCCCGCCGCATAGGCAATGGCTTGATCAGTCAAGGACAAGGCGTCCCGCATCGAGCCTTGCGCACCTTGCGCCAACAAGCGCAGCGCAGGCAATTCAAAGGCAATCGACTCTTGCCCCAGAATATTTTCCAGATGGCTGATGATGTGGGCCGGCGGCATTTGCTTGAGGTTGAACTGCAAGCAGCGCGAGAGCACGGTAACCGGGATTTTTTGTGGATCGGTAGTAGCGAGGATGAATTTGACATGGGCCGGCGGCTCTTCCAGCGTCTTCAACATCGAGTTGAAGGCGGTATTGGTGAGCATGTGGACTTCGTCGATCATATACACTTTGAAACGCGCATTCGAGGGCGAATACACCGCCTGCTCCAATAGTTGCGCCATTTCATCCACACCCCGGTTGGAGGCGGCATCCATTTCAATGTAATCGACAAAACGCCCGGCATCAATCGCCACACAGGCTTCGCACACACCACAAGGCTCAGCGGTAATGCCGCCCTGCCCGTCTGCCCCCAAACAATTGAATGATTTGGCCAAGATGCGCGACAACGTGGTTTTGCCCACCCCGCGCGTACCCGTGAACAGGTAGGCATGATGCAAGCGCCCGCTCTCAAGCGCATGCGTCAGGGCGCGCACGACGTGCTCTTGCCCGACCAGGGTGTCGAAACTTTTGGGACGATATTTGCGGGCGAGGACTTGATAGGACATTTCTGCGAGCTGACCGATGACTATGAAACTTCAACAGAACTTCTACGGGGGTCAGGCGAGCCTGATCTGCGGCACTTGTGGTTTGTGATCGTGGCTGCTTCGTTCCCGACCTGACCAGGTTAACCACGCCACAATGCGCAGGGGCCCGCCGAGCGCTATTATAGCCGAAAACGTGGCAGCGTCCGAATTGCCGTGTTGTTCGAATATCTGCCCCCGACTTCCCCCACATTTTGTCCGCATTGCAGGCGCGGCCACTACCAACCCAACTGCTGCCACAATTGATCGACCCGCAATTTGGTAGCCGCATCCATGGCAATGGTTTGCCCCCATTCGCGCGTGGTTTCACCGGGCCATTTATTGGTGGCATCAATCCCCATCTTGCTACCCAAACCACTCACGGGCGAGGCAAAATCAAGATAATCAATCGGGGTTTGATCCACCAGGGTGGTGTCGCGCAAAGGGTCAACCCGAGTGGTAATGGCCCAGATTACTTCTTTCCAATCGCGAATATTCACATCCTCATCCACCACAATAATGAATTTGGTATACATGAACTGGCGCAAAAAGCTCCACACCCCAAACATCACGCGTTTGGCATGCCCGGCATAGGATTTTTTCATTTGCACCACCGCCATCCGATAACTACACCCTTCGGGCGGCAGATAAAAATCGGTAATTTCACTAAATTGCTTTTGCAACAAGGGCACAAATACTTCATTTAAGGCCACGCCCAACACCGCTGGCTCGTCCGGCGGTTTGCCAGTATAGGTGGAATGGTAGATGGGGTCGCGCCGCATGGTGATGCGGTCGATGGTAAACACGGGAAAATAATCTTGCTCATTATAATAGCCAGTATGGTCGCCATATGGCCCTTCCAGCGCATGCTCGTAACCCGTTGGGTGATTCGGATCGGGGTAGATATGGCCTTCCAATACAATTTCTGCCGAAGCAGGCACTTGCAGGTGGCTGCCGATGGCTTTGACCAGTTCGGTGCGGCTACCGCGCAACAGTCCGGCGAACTGGTATTCCGATAAACTGTCCGGCACCGGCGTCACCGCACCCAAAATCGTGGCCGGGTCGGCCCCCAAAGCCACAGCAATCGGATAAGGCTGGCCTTTGTTAACAATGCCATGTTCGCGAAAATCCAACGCGCCACCCCGATGCGCCAACCAGCGCATAATCACTTTATTGCGCGAGAGCACTTGTTGGCGATAAATGCCAAGGTTTTGCCGCTTTTTATGCGGCCCCTTGGTAATCACCAAACCCCAGGTGATTAAAGGTGCCACATCACCCGGCCAACAATGTTGAATTGGCAATGATGCCAAATCGACTTGATTGCCCTCCCAAACGATTTCCTGGCATGCTGCACTGCGCAAAACCTTGGGTGCCATATCCCATACCGCCTTGATCAAGCTGCCCATACCCATGACATCCTTAAAACCCTTGGGTGGCTCGGGTTCTTTTAGACTTGCTAACACATGGCCTATTTTACGTAACTCACTGATATCATCCACCCCCATTCCTAGCGCAACCCGGTGCGGCGTGCCAAAAAGATTCCCTAAAACCGGAATAGTATGGCCGATTGGTTGCGTAAATAACAGAGCCGGGCCAGCCATGCGCAATGTGCGGTCGCACAATTCGGTCATTTCAAGGTGTGGCGAAACAGGCACGTCCACCGTCTTTAACTCGCCATTTCGTTGCAATTGAGAAATAAAGTCGCGTAAGTCAGAATATTTCATAAGTTTTTTTGTTTTTTTGAATGTGAATTCAATTAGTCAGGTAAATCTATCAAGTACTTGATTCTATTCAGTTTTGTGATGCGACAGTGAAAAAAGTCAGACACAAAAGTTATAACAAACGCGTTTGATAGTATTGACTTGATATAAAAGGCCTTTTACAATCTGCCTCACTTGATGAAAAAACTGTTTTTTGCGTGATGCCACCGCCTGAAACAGAACCGAGGTCAGCCAAACAGTTGACCACATCATTCACGGGGTTCGGGGCCCCAACAACATTATGGAGTGTTTTTTCTTAAGGCTTCTGCCTTCCCCCGGTGTAACGATTTGTCGAGTGGGTGCTTTGCACCTGGCTCACGCCAAGCAAATCTGGCCAGGCAAATCTGACGGCGTCTTTTGCGTGCATTGTGCGGCATTTGACGATATTTCTGATATTCGGTGTCGTACTGCAAATTCGCAGTTGGATTAGTGCGCGCCGCGATTATTCAGGGGAATACTATGTTTTCAAAATTTAACCTTGCAACATGGGCTGCGCTTAAAGCTTCAGTCGGCCATTCAGGTAGTTTCATTCTCGTAGCACACCACACTATGCGTGGTTTATTAGCAACAGCAAAACAAACCTTGATGCTTTTGGGATTAATCAGCCTCGGCTTGGCTGGTATGGTGTATGCCAAACCAGAATCCTTACATCGCATTCAAGCCAGCTTGGCCCGGATTAGCCCCGCACCTGCAATCCAGCCATCCCAACCCATTACCGCCGCTTCTGCCACACACGAATCAACGATGTCACCCAGCAATAATCCGGTGAGTCCTGATACCCCTTTCAAAACCGCTCGCGCTGCAAATAGTTCCGCCAATCATTCCGGTACGAACTTTGGCACCAATTTTGGCACGAATTTTGGTAATAAGGAAGCCAACCTCAACGCCAGCAAATTCACCAAT
>JBKJLF010000253.1:0-6319 GCA_046597185.1 Burkholderiaceae bacterium
CCATAAGAAGATATATCGTTCCAATATTTATAAAAAGGACTTTTCGCTTCACCAACAGTTGTTGGGTGATCATATACATCCGCTTGTCGAACGAGATTATACATCCGATGAACGGCATTGACTACCGACGCATAATCAGCGTCAGTTTTCAAACATTTAAAATAAAAAGCGTTCCACAATGGTTCATTCATAATATCCCAAGCTAATAGTGCGGGGTGAGCGCTGAATCTTGTGACGAAAGTTCTTGCATTGTCTTGGACGTCCGTAAAGCTTCGCTTCCAAAAGCATTGTGAATTTTCCATCGTATAGCCGTCGATGACCAGAACGACCTTAAGGTTTTTGCTGGCGGCTATGTCCATCAATGCCTGAATTCTCGCCATCACATTATTTATATTGGTCGGGTCGCCAGCGACACTGCTCCACCATTCTGGGGCACCTGGATAGTTGCAATAACCAGCCCCCAAGTTGGGGCCGGGATTGGTGGGCGGAATAATCACCGGTACACGCAAATACTTGAGTCCCATATTGACAGCATTATTAGTAATCTTTTCGATCTTATCCCGATCTGGAATCCACTTTGTATGATCGCACGATTTATTTCCCGCATAAGTCTGCTCCAAAACATTGGCACCGCGAAAATCGCTATTGTTAAATAAGGATGGCGCAACGACAGGCGGTTTTATTGGAAGAACCCTTGAAGTTGTAGGAATTGTAGGCGCATAGAAGATTTCTACGGCGACGGGCGGACTGGATTCGCCAAACCACTCAATCCCATCCTGCACCATTCCCCACTGGAAGACGCTATTGTTGGAAACGCTGGCTGCTTTAACACTGAAAGTAAATTTTTTTATTTGGCCAGGCGCTATTGTTTCGCCCGTATTGAGCGTGACACGATTGATGCTCCAATTGAAATTATCTTTTGGGTATTGTGACCCCAGTCGATAAGATGCACCTGGCGTCCATGTAGTATCGCCGGTATTTTTAAATGTTACAGACACTGAATAGGTCTTTGTTTGCTCCATTGAATCTGAAATACTTTGGGAGATAAATTTTGCGTTGTTTGTGGCACTTGCGTCAACTGCAACTAATATTCCTAAATACAACAATGCTTTGAGTATGATTCTACTTGTCATTCTATTTTCCTTCGTAAATGGTATGTATATTTTCAAATGTTTCGCTAAGTTTTTTTCGAGTGGCAACTCCATCAAAGAAGGGGGCGTTCTAGCGCTCCGACATTTCACTAAACTTTACCAGCAGCACTAACTCAGTTGCATAAAAATGCTGTCTCGAACCCTTTCGCATTGGCATAATTACATGCAAGGACGAATCTTAGTGTGAATTATTTTATTCGTCAACAGGTATATTAGAGTCTCATCTCAATATAATAGACTCCCGAGTTCGAAAGCATGGCAGACTCAAAAACCAAGCGCAACACACAGAGAATTCAAGCACCAACCGCAACACTGTGTTAGTGAACAGTACCTCCATGATGTTGTGCGAGAAGCAATTGTTCGCTATAAACAACAAGAGCTGATAATGCTCGTTTATACGAGCATTTCATCAAGATAAAAAGTGGCAGAAACCGGATAACAAAGCTAACGCCTGTTCAACGTGCTGCTCTGTCGGGCTTTCGGGAATGAGCCATTTGACAATCACGCTGGCATCCAGCACGTAACGATTCATTCCCGACCAGCCATTCTGGCCGCTTCAATCTCATCAGCGCTGGCGGGCGGCGTTGCTTTGCGCCGTGCCAATAAACGCTCAACGAACGCTCAACGGCTTGGGTACGCCTTTGGGCAGTTTCCTGTTCCAAAGCTTCATTGAGTAAGCGCGACAGCAACGCCGTGACGGTGCCACTTCCCAAAAGATCGTCGCAACGTGCTTTCAAATCATCAGGTATATCAATCGTCACCGTAGCCATTGCTTTACTCCACAGACGGGGCCATCCCGCAAAGCTTCATTGTACCGGGCAAATTCAATATTCAGGCAAACGCCAACAACAAAGCCCGCAACGCAAGACAAAACCACACTAGCGAGATTTTTTCACACTACCGGCCTACTATTTATGGAAAAATAAGATAATTATGCGCTAAAATTCGATAAACCCGTTTGGATTACCTATGATCATCACCTTTTCCGTTTCCAATTTCCGCTCCTTTGCCAGTGAAGAAACATTCTCACTGGTGGCCAGCCCACGCTTGGCGGGCAACCACGACAACCATGCCCAAGCCATCCCCAACAGCAAAGAACAAGTACTCAAAACCGCTGTGCTCTATGGTGCCAATGGCGCGGGGAAATCGAATTTGTTCAAGGCATTGGCGTATCTCAAAAACACCGTTTTGAAGCCAAGGGGCAAAAGCAGCGGCACCGGGCGACAAGCATTTCAACTGGGACAAATCGAACACGAACCAAGCAGCTTTGACCTGCAATTTATCTGCGCCAATCGCCTGTTGCGCTTTGGCTGCAAGCTCAACGACCAACGAATTTTGGAAGAGTGGCTGGTGCAAGTATCCGGCAAACGCGAAAAAATTATCTTTGAGCGCATAACCGACGAAGCTGGCACCGTCAAAGTGGCGGCACCGGGTTTAAAAGGCGACAAGCTGCGTGCATTGGCCACCATTGGCGGCCCGCAAAACCAATTATTCCTGACCACGGTTCGCGCCACACTGGACGAAGCGGATTTCGGCGACCTATTACAACCCGTGTTCGACTGGTTTGATACCCGCTTAACGCTCATCAGCCCGGATTCAAGCTACGCCATGCTTTCCACCCACCTGGCCGAAGAAGCAAATTTTTTGCAATTTGCCAGTGAGTTTTTGAAATCGGCCTCCACTGGCGTCCATGCCTTACAAGTGCAAAAGCAGGAATTAAGTGAAGAGGAGCTAAGAAAGCTACTGCCGAACAAGATCGCAAGCAGAATTATTGATGACTTACGCACCACGGACGATGCAGGCAGCATAATCCAATTCGCCAATGGCAAAGAGTTTTTATTTGAAAAAACCGATCAGGCACATTACTATCAGCTTACTATTCAAGCCGAACACCAGGCAAGTGCCGACAACATCGTCACGCTGGATTTGGCAGAAGAATCAGACGGCACACGCCGCCTGCTTGACCTGATACCTGCACTGTACGATATGCGCAACCGTGATGCGGTTTATGTGATTGATGAAATCGACCGCAGTTTGCACCCGATGCTGGTGCGTAAATTTCTTGAATGCTTTTTACAGTCTTGTGACGGTGGTCAACGCCAAGTGATCGTGACGACTCATGAATCCAGTTTATTGGATCTGGATTTACTGCGCCGTGATGAAATCTGGTTTGTGGAAAAAGATGATGCGCTTGCCACACGACTGTATTCTTTGACGGACTTTAAAATCAGGAAAGACCTGGAGATACGCAAACATTATTTGCAAGGGCGCTTTGGTGCCGTGCCATTTTTGGCCGATCTTGACCGTTTAATGGCCGGGCAAACAGGTGCTGCATGAGTTTGCTACAACGAAAACCCCGCCCATTAAAACGCGACAGCAGCAGTCTGCGCGATGATCGGTTATTTATCGTCGCATGTGACGACACTTATGCGCCGGACCAATATTTCAATTTTTTCCGGCTGCCACGGATACAAATCAAGGTCATCCCGACCGAAGACAACACGTCCCACGCCGAACATGTTTTGAACCGGTTAAAACAGTTTGAACACGATGATGATGACGAGCTGTGGATGTTATTGGACACCGACCATTGTACCAGCGGTGCCCATTTGAAAAACTTCAAAAACGCCTTGCGTGACGCAAGAAATGCTGGCGTACAGGTTGCTTTGAGCAAACCCTGTTTTGAACTTTGGCTGTTGCTGCATCATGTTGATGTAGAAACCGTCACCACCATAAGCAACGCAAGCCAAACTGAATCAATATTACGGCAAGTGCTGAGGGGCTACGACAAAACCAGCCTGAAACAAGAACACTTCCCACTTGCCACCGTCGCATTAGCCTGCCAACGCGCGGCTCACCTTGATTCGGCAACCCTTGGCAGCGACATCCCACAGCAAAACACCAGTCGCGTGTATTTACTCTGGCAAGCCATCATCGCCAAGGCACTTCCCTCACAGCTTCCTGTCGAACTACAACGCCATAGCTAATGCTTTACGCCACAAACGGGGCCAATCCCGCAAAGCTTCATTGTAATGTTTTTTTCGGGTAAAGGGGAAGCGGTTTGATACTTGAGCTGCACGCTGTACGCTGCCGTACAGCCCCCCCCATTATGCCCCAGCATGACGCATACCAGTACCAACCAAACCGGTTTTACTGCAGCGTTCCGTCTTTAGAAAAATCCACCGCCTTAAACTAAGTTCGATCACGTAATTGATTTGATGAAAAAATGCTCCTCCCAGAGGGAGAAGGTCGTTCAGTTTTTTAAAATCAATTGCGACGTTGCACTTACCGCTCCCACCCAATCTGCATCACCAGCCTTTGCGGCAGGCAATCGCCAAATTTAATCGGTTTGCTCAATTCCAACAATATAAGGCCGCATCTGTACGCCAACGCACAGACCACCGCCCACATCCGGCCCAACATAGCGGATACTCTGTTTATCTCTGGGAGCCAGAATGCGTTTCACCATCACGATCATACAATGGGCAACACACCAGAGCATGCCCGGCTTGCTGTTGAGCCTGTGCCTGCTGGCCAGTGGCTGCGCGGCGTTACCCGATGTGCGTGCACCGGTGCAAGTAGCTTCAGCGCCAGCCAGCCCGACCGTGACCAATGGCAAAGGCACCTTAAGTGCTAAAAAAACCCAATCCCTGCTGGCCCGACATTGGCGTAATTCACATGCCAGCCTGGCCGAGCTGGCGGCAATCGAAGAAGCCGCTACGGGTAGCCCGTTAATCAGTGGCAATCAAATCACCCTGCTCTACGACGGCCCACAAACCATGGCCGCGATGATTGCCGCCGTGAGCGCGGCCAAAAACCACATCAACCTGGAAACCTATATTTTTGATCAGGATGAATTGGGTTTGCGCTTTGCCCAATTGCTGATCGAACGCCAACGCGCCGGCGTGCAAGTGCATGTGATTTACGATAGTGTCGGCACCATCGGCACGCCACAAGCGTTTTTTGATAGCATGCGCGCGGCAGGGATTCATTTGCTGGCCTTTAACCCGGTCAACCCGTTAAAATTGCTTGGGCCATGGCACCCCAACCAACGCGATCATCGCAAAATTCTGGTGGTCGATGGCACCGTGGCGTTTACGGGTGGCGTGAATATCAGCGCCAGCTATGCCAATAGTTCGCTGTTTCGCCGCCACGCCAGCCAAAAGGGCAAAATTGGCTGGCGCGATACCCATATCCGTATCGAAGGCCCGGCTGTCGCCGAATTGCAAAGGGTATTTTTGGAAAACTGGAGCAGCCAGCCGTCGCCAGAACTGTCGGACAGCAATTTTTTTCCGCCATTGAGCAACCAAGGCGATAAATTGGTGCGCGTGCTTGCCAGCAGCCCGGATGGTGACTTTGAAATCTATAAAGCCTATATTCTGGCGATCAGCCAGGCGCATAAAACCATCCGCATCACCAGCGCCTACTTTGTACCGGATGCACAAATCTTGCAAGCCTTGCTGGATGCCGCCGCACGCGGGGTGCAGGTACAAATCATCTTGCCCAGTGTTTCCGACAGTGGCCTGGTACGCCATGCCAGCCAGTCATATTACAGCCAGATGCTAAGCGGTGGCATCCAGTTATATCAATTGAAAATTGCGGTATTGCATGCCAAAACCGCCGTCATTGACGGGGTTTGGGCCACGGTGGGTTCGACCAATATCGATACCCGTTCGTTTTTGCATAATCATGAAATCAATGTTGTCGTACTGGGCCAGGAATTTGCCACCACGCTGGAACAGGCGTTTCAGGAAGACTTGCGCCGCTCCGCTGCAATTGACCCAAACCAATGGGCGCAACGGGCGTGGTCAGACAAGGTGCGTGAATGGGGCGCGCGTCATCTGGCGTATTGGTTATGACGACCACATTGCCAATGCGGCGTCTTGCCGCCTGCTGGCTGCTGCTAAACCTTGGCAGCACGCAGCAGGTGCTGGCCCAGGAATCGCCAGCGACCATCACGCCTGCGGCCAAAGCGCTGCACCAAAAATATGGCAATTTGCAACCCGCGCTGGCGCATAACCCGTTTGGGCGCGCCTTGACCATCGAATCAAGCGAAATAAACAATACTGCACGCGGTGATATTTATGCGGTGATAGATTACCCCTTTACCAGCGTCACACAGGGTTTGAATGATCCGGCGCACTGGTGTGATGTCATGCTGCTGCACC
>JBKJLF010000285.1:0-3074 GCA_046597185.1 Burkholderiaceae bacterium
CGCATCAATTCCACACACACCATGCGCCCTTGCACATCAGTCAGTTCAATATTGGGGTCATCTGTGAGCAGCGTCACAATGTAAGTGAAATCGTTGGATGCGTACTCGTGCGCTTCAAGTTGGTTGACTAAAAAACCCGCACTCGGTTCATCGCCATTGGGAAAATACAGCTTGAGCAAGCGGCGTGAATTGGAATTGATCAATTGTTGAATTTTTTTGGTTGCGGTCGTCATTTATTGTACAAACTCCAAAAAAGATTAAGCAACAGAAAATACCCGTGCAATGATTGGATAAATTATACGCTGATCCGCAACCTTCCCTCCCCAGCCTTCAATAAAACAGGGTTTTGTTGCGCTTAACAAACAATTAGCCAAAACCCTGACAAACACCCTTCATCTTATTTTTTGGTTGGATAATGTATCGTCATTTCCTGCAACACATTATCGGCATGATCAATTTCGCGCATCACCCACAGCATATAGCGAATATCGACATGAATCGCGCGCGACATGGCCGGGTCATAATACCAATCTTTGGTAATCGATTCATAGGTCGAATCGAAATTAAGGCCGATTAATTGGGCCTGATTATTCAATATCGGCGAGCCGGAATTGCCGCCCGTGGTATCGAGGCTGCTTAAAAAATTGACCGGCAGCGTACCCAGTGCGGCATCTTTAAACACGCCATAACGCTTGGCAAAAATCGCTTGCTTTTCGGCAGCGGGCACTATAAACGGTGCTTTGCCAGTGTCTTTTTCGAGTATGCCTTCCGCCGTGGTAAACGGCCCTTTGCTGATACCATCACGCGGGGAGTAGCTCGCCACCGTACCGTAACTGACGCGCAGAGTGCCATTGGCATCGGCGTAAATTGGCTTGCCTTGCGACTTTTTCCAGTCAATTACCGCTTGCATATAGCGCGGTATGATGCGCTCCAAATTGCCATCCACTTCTTTGCGCTGCTCTTCCAAATCCAGCGAAATAGGGTAGATTTTTTGCGCCAAAACAAACATGGCGTCTTTCGACTGTTCAATATCGGCCAAATCCTTTTCCATAAAGGCGAGTCGGGTCGCCGTATCAGCCAGCCCGGTTTGCGCAACCATGCTGGCCAGGCTGGCGTCGGCATCCGCAGGCAACACCGCATCCAGCCCTTTGGGATGCAGCGCAAGTGGCATTTGCCGATAGCGCTGCAATGCCGCTTGCCAGCGCGCCAAATCGATACTGACCACAAACGACTGTTCTAAACTGCTCAAACCGGCTTTGATAAAAGGCCAGTCGCGCTGTTGGTAGCCCGGTTCACGTTCGGCATCGGTTTTCTTGCGCTCATGCGCGAGACGCAGCAATTGGCTGGCCACGCCCAATAAATCGCTTTGGCTGGCCACGGCAAAGGCAAATTCCTGTTGGTGCAAGCTACTGTCGGCAGCAATCACGGCATCCAGTTCGGCCAGCAGGCTGCCGTCTTTACCATGCTTGGCAAACCACTGTTTGAATTGGGCAAATTGGTCTTCCTTAATGGCGGCAATATCCTTGCGTGCAAAACCATCGAGCAAACCCTGGGTCTTTTTCATACCATTGTTGATAATCTTGACTTCAGTGGCATAGCGCACTGCCGCTTCATGATTGCCTGCGGTGGCTTTGGCAATCACCTCCAGATCGGCGAGGTTTTCCTGCACCCGACGCGGGAAACGCAGATCGCGCACATAGCGGATTTCATCCGGCAATTTATAGCGACTGGTGCGCCACGGATAGCCCGCCAACAAGACCGGGTCAGCATTTTTTACGCCCAGGGCCGAGACATGCAAAAAGTCTTTCGAATGATACGGCACATTCTCGGGCGAGGGGTCGGCCGGGCGACCGTCCTTACCCACATAAGCGCGCAAAAAGGAAAAATCCCCGGTGTGGCGCGGCCATTCAAAATTATCGACATCGCCGCCAAATTCGCCAATCTGATCCGATGGCGCATACACCAGGCGCACATCGCGCAGCATCAGTTGGCGAATTAAAAAATATTCCAGCCCACGATGAAACGCCGGCACCGAGCAACGATAAGCTTTATCGCTTTCGCACTCGGCAATCAAGGCTTTGATGCGCTTTTCGATGGCTTGATGGCGCTGCTTGCCGGACATTTTGTCACTAGCAGCACCACTTAAGCCAGCCAACACACGCGCGCTGACGTTTTCAACTTTTTCCGTTACCAACACCCGCGCACCTGGCCCGGCTGGCAATTCTTGCTGCCTGGTTTTGGCCAGGAAACCATCAACGATCAAATTGCGCTGGGCACTGGAATTGCGTTGAATGGCGTCATAACCGCAATGATGGTTGGTCACAATCAAGCCAGCATTCGAAACAAAGGAAGCGGTGCAACCATCAAACAACACCACCGCGCTCATCGGATGCTTATGCAAATCGGCCAATTTTTCTGCCGGAATGCTCAAGCCAACGCGCTTGAGTTCGGTTTTGAGTTGCGGCAACTGATGCGGTTGCCATTGGCCTTCATTGGCCCATGCATTGAAGGAAATAGCCGTCACGCTGGTCAGGCTGATGAGGCGCAATAATTGACGCGCAGATAAGGTTGACAATGAGGTTGACAATGAGGTTGACAATGAGTTTGGCAATGAGTTTGGCAATGAGATAATCAAGGCAGTTCCCGGAAAAAGTTTAAAAAAACAACACTAAGCCACAACAACAGCCCCAGTATAAACTGGCCCAGCGCAAGGTGGCAAATCACCCGTGCATAGCTAAGCCGCCGGATTTTGACGAAAAATAATTTACAGTTTTGTTATAACAAGCATTGACAGATTCAACAAGTTCTGTAACTATAAACCCCTGTGATCCTGACAAAAATAGTCCAGACACGGTAGGAGACATAGTATTTTGCCCCATTGGTATCGACGAATACCATATCAATTTCTATTTCAACTAATTTTTAACTATATCCCATACTACAACGCCATAAGGCGTGATTAAAATCATTTTGGAGACAGAACTTATGCATCGTTATACCCTTTCGCTGTTAGCGTCAGCCATCGCCTTGAGCTTTTCGGGTGCCACTTTCGCCGGAGATGGCATCACCACCGA
>JBKJLF010000010.1:0-6707 GCA_046597185.1 Burkholderiaceae bacterium
ATCTCCAAGCGGCTGCAGAAGCCCAAGCGGCAGCAGAAGCCCAAGCGCTAGCAGAAGCCCAAGCGGCAGCAGAAGCCCAAGCGCTAGCAGAAGCCCAAGCGGCAGCAGAAGCCCAAGCGGCAGCAGAAGCCCAAGCGGCTGCAGAAGCCCAAGCGGCTGCAGAAGCCCAAGCCGCTGCCGAAGCGCAAGCCGCTGCAGAAGCGCAAGCCGCTGCCGAAGCGCAAGCCGCTGCAGAAGCGCAAGCCGCTGCAGAAGCCCAAGCCGCAGCAGAAGCGCAAGCGCTAGCTGAAGCCCAAGCCGCAGCTGAAGCCCAAGCCGCAGCTGAAGCGCTAGCTGAAGCGCAAGCGCTAGCAGAAGCCCAAGCCGCTGCACAAGCACGCGACCCCAACATAAAATACATCGGCGACTTACAAATCAGCCTGCCTTTGTTCAATATTTATCTGGCCGAAACCGATCATTTAATCGCCGTCCTGGCGCAGGAATTCGCCTCATGGCGTAATGAGCCACATCGCGCCGTGCAAACGGAAGCGGTGCATGCGGTTCATTCTTTGGGCGGCAGCTCGGCCACCGTCGGCTTCACCAGCCTGAAAACATTGGCGCAAACTCTGGAAGAAGTGCTCGATGCCCTGGCACGTCGTCCGGTCGCCATGGAAATGGGCGACTATGACTTGTTCGATCAATGCCTGGAGCGCATTCGCGCCATGCTGCAAGACTTTGCTCTTGGTGAATTGGCTCCATACGAATTGGCCTTGCAATCTGCGCTCAAAGACCTGTTGGATCAACTCGAATTACGCGATGAAATCACTCCCGTGACCGAGCATGTATTTGATGAATCCGATGCCATTCAGTTGGAGTACGATCGCCTGCAAGAAGCCGTGGTAGCGGCAGAACCGGATATGCAGCAAGAATTGCCTTACGACGAATTGTATGCCGCCGTATCAGGCACCGAGCCAGAATCTCACGCCAGCCCAATCGAAGAAATTTTGCACGATGTCTCGCTGGACCCGATAAGTTTGCAGCAAGAATTAGAGCAAACCATTGCCATTGCTGAAGAATTGAAGGCACCGTTATCTGAAACCGTGGAAGTGAGTGAAGTAGCGGACCTGGCACCTGTGCTTGACTTGGCCGAACCAGTCGAGCACGTAGCCGAGCCAGCACCTGTGCTTGAGCACGCAGCCGAGCTGGCACCTGTGACCGAGCCAGTATTCGCCCCCACGCCAGTGCCGCAAGCACCCGTGCGCGATGAAGTGGTTGTGCTCGATAGCGCCTCGCTTTTGAACGACGAGCTTGACCCCGATTTGTTACCCGTGTTTATCGAAGAAGGCCGCGACTTATTGCCGCAAGTAGGACAGCAATTGCGTGCATGGCAAGAAAATCCGGCGCAAAGCAGTTATGCCAGCAGCCTGCTGCGTTTATTGCATACCGTGAAAGGCAGCGCCCGTATGGCGGGGGCGATGCGCCTCGGGCAGACCGCTCATGAAATCGAAACCCGCATCGAAAACGTCATGCATCTGGGGCCGTTATCGCAGCAATCGTTTGATGAATTGATTGCGCACTACGACCATAGCGTGCATTTATTCGATTATTTGCAAAACCCCGGCAGCGAGCCGCCACCGGTTGCGTTTGGTATGCCTGCGGCGTTTGACGCCGCGCCAGTGGAAGCCACCGCAGAGGTCATCGGCGCACCGTTGGCTGCCATGGATCGTGCTGCCCTGGCCAAGGTCTTGCCTGCAATTAAGAGCCCGGTCGCGGCTCCCGTACCCTTGGTGCGGGTACGTGCGGATATTTTGGATCGTTTGGTCAACCAGGCGGGTGAAGTTTCGATTGTTCGTTCCAAACTTGAAAATGAAGTGTCGAACTTGCGTCAGTCTTTGTCGGATCTGACAGAAAACCTGGCGCGGTTGCGTGGGCAGTTGCGTGAAGTGGAAATTCAGGCCGAATCGCAGATTTCTTCGCGTCAATCGCTGGTGGGTGATCGTGAATTTGACCCGCTCGAATTCGACCGCTTTACCCGCTTGCAAGAATTGACCCGGATGATGGCCGAGAGCGTCAACGACGTGGCCTCGGTGCAAGAAGGTTTGGGCCGCACGGTGGAAAGCGCCACACTCGATTTGGCCTCGCAAGCGCGCTTGACACGTGATTTGCAACAAGATTTGATGCGGGTGCGGATGGTGCCGTTCTCCAGTATTTCCGAGCGCTTGTATCGCGTTACCCGCCAGGCTTCCAAAGAACTGGATAAACGGGTCAACCTGGATATTCGCGGTACCTCGGTTGAGGTGGACCGTTCGGTGCTGGAAAAAATGGCCGGGCCGTTTGAACATTTATTGCGTAACTCGATTGTGCATGGTATCGAAACCCGGGCCATGCGGCGCGAAGTGGGCAAGTCAGAAATTGGTGAATTACTGGTTGAAATTACCCAAGAGGGTAATGAAGTCGTGATCCACTTTAAAGACGACGGTGCCGGGCTGGATTATCAACGCATCCGCACCAAAGCGCGTGCCAATGGCATGATTGAAGAAGGGGTTGAATTGTCCGATGCCGAAGCCGCTGATTTGATTTTCGAATCCGGCTTTTCAACCAGCACCGAGCTGACCGAATTGGCAGGCCGTGGCGTGGGTATGGACGTGGTGCGCTCCGAAGCCGCTGCCTTGGGTGGTCGGGTTGAAATCAAGTCAGAAACCGGCAAGGGTGCGCAATTTACCATTCACTTGCCATTAACACTGGCGGTAACTCAGGTGGTCTTGCTCACCACAGGTGGCAAAACCTATGCGGTGCCATCGGTGTTGGTGGAGCAGGTGCAGCAATTGAAGGGTGCCGCCCTGGCAACGGCTTACCATGATGGTTCGATTACCTGGCAAGGCCAGCGGGTTTCGATGTATTACCTGTCGGGCTTGTTGGGTGACCCGAATGCCACACCGGTGGCGCAGCAATATACGCCAATCATCATCTTGAAGAGCGGTAGCGAGCGCGTCGCCATTCACGTCGATGAAGTGTTGGGCAACCGCGAGGTGGTGGTCAAGAATATTGGGCCGCAGTTGGCACGGATGGTCGGCATTGCTGGTGCCACCGTGCTTGGTTCGGGCAATATCGTGTTGATTTTAAATCCGGTGCCTTTGGCGCAACGCCATTTGCATGAGGTAGCGCGTTTGGCCCGGATTGCTGAAGTGGCAGCCGAAGTTGCAACCGGAGCGGTGGCAGAGGCAGCGCTTACCCAGGCAGCAGCGGCTCCGGAATCCGACGCACAAACCAGTGCGCCAGTTGCGCCGGAACCAGTGGCGGCACGAGTCGTGCTCGAACCCACACCCGCACCGCAAGAAATGCGCAAAGCCAATATTGTGATGGTGGTGGACGATTCGCTCACCGTGCGCCGCGTGACCCAGCGCTTGCTGGTGCGCGAAGGTTATCAGGTGGTGTTGGCCAAAGACGGTGTGGATGCGCTGGAGCAATTGCAGTCGATTACGCCGGATGTGATGTTGGTGGATATTGAAATGCCGCGTATGGATGGCTTCGATTTAACCCGTAATGTGCGTGGTGATCCGCGTATTGGCACCACACCAATCATCATGATCACTTCACGTACTGCCGATAAACATCGCAACTACGCCAGCGAATTGGGTGTGAATGCGTATTTTGGTAAGCCGTTCCAGGAAGAAAACTTGCTGGCAACCATCTCCGGTTTGATTCATAAAGGTGCGCACTGACCTGCGTGCCAACGGACAATTGGCAAGGCAAAGTCTACTGTTAATCGTTTTATGAGGGGGGGGCTCAGTGCCCCCTCATCGTTGGTTTTCCCCTCATTTTCTGATCTTGCTCAAACAATCCTAATTTCCGCCCGGGTGCTGCTTTAAGTGCCAGTTTTTACACTAAAAACATTTCTCAAAATTTCATTGTTGTGATATAGTCTTCCTAGATACTGGGCATCTTATTGCGATATGAATAATTTCATTTGGGAAAAGTATGAAATTTATCTTTATAAAACTTAGTTGTTTTATTGTAATTATCATTTTGATGGCATCGGCTCAAGCGCAAACGGTGCAATATCAATTTTCTGATTTGGGCACGCTGGGCGGCCCTAACAGCTATGCCAACGGGATTAATGATGCTGGCCAGGTGGTAGGTTATTCCCGGGCCAATAACTTCAATGATGCAACCGTTGCCAGTCTGTGGAGCCGGGGTGGCAAAACAGCTTTGGCTAATTGGGACGGCTACCATAGTGCCGCCTATTCGATCAATAATGCCGGGCAAATCGTGGGTTATGCCGATGTCGTACCCCGTTATGGCGACCCGATGAATCACGCCGCCATCTGGAACAATGGCCGCATTGCCGATCTGGGTACTGCCGGCAGTGACTACCAGCAAAGCTATGCTTACGCGATTAATAATGCGGGCCAAGCGGTCGGGCAATCGGATGATTTAAATACCGCATCCTTGGCCGCAACCCAATGGAGCGGGAGCAGCCCGGTCAATCTGACGCCCGGCCCCGCCTATTCTTATGCCAGTTCAATCAATAGCCTGGGTCAGGTGGCTGGCACCAATACTTTTCGCCCCACGTTGTGGAATAATGGCGTAGCCACGGATTTGGGCACCTTGGGTGGCGATAGCGGCAATGCTACCAGTATTAACGATCAAAGCGTGGTGGTGGGCGCATCGCAAAATCAAGATTATGTGAATCGGGCCACGCTTTGGCATGGGGGCAATATTACTGATTTGGGCACCCTGGGCGGCAGCTTCAGTAATGCCATGGCCATCAATAACCGGGGTTGGGTGGTCGGTAGCGCTGCCAATGATCTGGATGAGCAACACGCCACTTTATGGTTGGATGGTCGCGCCATCGATTTGAATCAATTCCTAAGTGCCAGCGAGGTCAATGATGGTTGGGTGCTCGATAGTGCCAATGCGATCAATAGTTATGGCGTGGTGGTAGGCAATGCGTATAATACCCGACTGAATCAAACCCATGCTTTTATGCTATCGCCCGTGCCTGAGCCGGAGAGTTATGCCATGCTGATGGCTGGTTTGGCGGCGTTAAGCTGGGTAGTACGGCGTCGTCAGCGGGTTTAACAGCATTTTTGTGGTCGCCGGGCGTAAAAATCCAGACTAAACCCGGCGCAACAGAGTAAACTACACAGCATAATGTTTCGCGCTGTGTGAATCATGTTCAAATCCGAGAGTGCCATGTCTGAAACCCCCCAAACCCTGTTTGCCGATTTACAATTGAGTCAACCTTTGCTGCGTGCCTTGCAAGATGTCGGCTATGAAATACCGTCACCGATTCAAGCTGCCACGATTCCGGTGTTACTGGAAAACCGCGATGTGTTAGGTCAAGCGCAAACGGGGACAGGTAAGACAGCCGCTTTTGCACTGCCGATTTTATCCCGCCTTGATTTATCCCAGCGTACGCCGCAAGCGCTGGTATTGGCCCCCACCCGCGAATTGGCTTTGCAAGTGGCCGAAGCGTTTCAGCGTTATGCCACCCATATCCCCGGTTTTCATGTTCTGCCTATTTATGGTGGCCAAAGTTATATACCGCAATTGGCTGCGCTCAAACGCGGTGTGCATGTAGTGGTGGGCACACCGGGCCGGGTGATTGATCATTTGGATAAAGGCTCGCTCGATCTGTCCAAACTGAAAACCCTGGTGCTGGATGAAGCCGATGAAATGTTGCGCATGGGTTTTATTGATGATGTTGAGCGTATTTTGCAAGAAACCCCGGCCACGCGCCAAACGGCGCTGTTTTCAGCGACCATGCCCGCCGCCATCAAACGTATCGCCCAAACTTATTTGCGCAAACCGGCTGAAATTACGGCGGCCGCCAAAACCGGCACGGCGGACAATATCCGCCAACGCTATTGGTTGGTGAGCGGTATGCATAAACTCGATGCCTTAACCCGCATTTTGGAAGCTGAAGAATTTGATGGCATGATTATTTTTTCGCGCACCAAATTGGGCACCGAAGAATTGGCCAGCAAGCTGGGTGCGCGTGGTTTCTCGGTCGCCGCCATCAATGGTGATTTACAACAATCCCAGCGCGAGCGCATTATTGGGCAACTCAAAGACGGCAAGATTGATATTTTGGTAGCCACCGACGTGGCCGCGCGCGGTTTGGATGTGGAGCGTATCAGCCACGTAATCAATTACGATGTGCCGCACGACCCGGAAAGCTATACCCACCGCATTGGCCGCACTGGCCGCGCCGGGCGCAGTGGCGAAGCGATTTTATTCATCACGCCGCGTGAAAAAGGCATGTTGAAAATGATTGAACGCTCAACCCGTCAGCCTATCAGCGCGCTCGAATTGCCGACTATTCAAGCGGTCAATGATGTGCGGGTAGCGCGCTTCAAGCAGCAAATCAGCGCCACGCTAGCCTTGGGTGAGTTGGGCTTATACCAATCGGTGGTGGAAGAATTTGAGCGCGAACAAAATATCCCGGCCATTGAAATTGCCGCTGCGCTGGCCAAAATGGCGCGCGGTGATGTGCCTTTGTTGCTATCCAAATCCAGCCAGCCACGGGTCGAGATGGAAGAGCGGCCAAGTCGCGCCGAACCGCGCATGGAGCACGGGCGCGAGCGCCCCTTGCGCCCGGCCATGGAACCGCGTGAGCGCGTGTTCCGCGCACCGGATGCGGGCATGCAAACCTATCGCATTGCGGTCGGTTATATTCATGGCGTAAAGCCGGGCAATATTGTCGGTGCGATTGCCAATGAAGC
>JBKJLF010000101.1:0-6179 GCA_046597185.1 Burkholderiaceae bacterium
CCGGATAAATTTGAGCAGGAACAAACCGATTTCTTTAGCGCCACCCGGGCCGAATATCTGCGCCGCGCCGCCAACGACAGCCAACGCTTTCGCATTATTGACTCCAGCCAAACCATCCCGCAAATTTCAACCGCCGTGCATGCGCATCTGCAAGCGCATCTGCAAGCTCATCTGCAAACGCATTTACCAACCGCATTTGCCAAGGTTGGCGCGGCATGAATACGGCTACCGCCCCGGCCAACGGCTTATCCTTATACCCCTGGCAAACTGCTGCCTGGCAGCAACTGCAGGATTTGCGCCAGCGCATGCCGCATGCGATTTTGTTGCACGGCCCCAACGGTATTGGTAAAACCCGGCTGGCAGAATATCTGGCTAAGTCGTTGCTGTGCGAACAGTCGCTGGCAGAGGGCCACGCCTGTGGCACCTGTGCCTCATGTACCTGGTTTGAACAAATGAGTCATCCCGATTTTCGCCGCGTGCGCCCCGAAGCCTTGGAAGAGGGCGACACGGGCGAAGCCGAGGGCGCTGGCGAGGCCGCTGCTACCGGAGCTGACGGCGCGGCTGAGGGTAAAAAAGCCAGTAAAACGGCACCGTCAAAAGAAATCAAAATCGATCAAATTCGCGCTCTGAGCGACTTTATGAATATTTCCACCCATCGTCAGGGCTTGCGCGTGGTAGTGCTGTACCCGGCGCATGCCTTGAATATGGCTTCATCGAACGCTTTACTTAAAACCCTGGAAGAACCACCACCCAACACGGTGTATTTATTGGTGACTGACAGCATCAACCGCTTGTTGCCCACCATCTTGTCGCGTTGTCGCAAATTCGGCTTGAGTTTGCCTGAACCGCAAGCCGCACTTGCCTGGTTGCAACAGCAATCGGTGTCGGACGCAGCCAGTTGGCTGGCAGAGCAGGGTGGCGCGCCATTGGCCGCAAGAGATGCGGCGCAACAGGGTCAGCGTGAAGAGTTGGATTGGTTTTTACAGCAATTAATGCAACCGGGAATTGAATCGGCCTTGAAAGCAGCAGACAAGCTGCAAAAAATGCCGGTCAGCCAATTGCTTTTATGTTTGCAACGCTGGTTATATGACTTGTTTTCTTACAAACTTACTGGCACAATTCGCTATTATCCCCGGCATGTGAAAGCGCTCGCGGCATTGGCGGCCCGGTTGGAATTGAAGCGGCTGTTAAAAACACTCAAATTGATGAATCAGCGCCGCATGATTGTGGATCATCCGCTGGCACCCAAATTGTTTATTGAGGATATGTTGCTCGATTATTCTGCACTTTATGTTTGAAAGGTTTAACCATGGCAACCAGCCCACCCGCACCCTCGGCAGTACCTGCAGTTGCGCCCATCGCAAGGCCTTCGGTCCTGTCGCTGGCGATTAAAGAAAAAGCGGCGCTCTATGCTGCGTTTATGCCATTTTTGAAAAACGCCGGCATTTTTGTGCCAACCACCAAAGCCTATAAAATTGGTGATCAAATTTATTTGATTTTGACCTTGATGGATGATCCGGCCAAATATCCAATCGAAGGGAAGGTGGCTTGGATTACCCCGGCAGGTGCCCATAACAGCAAGGCGCAAGGCATCGGCGTGCATTTCCCGGATGATGAAGGCGGGCAGCGCGTAAAATTGCGCATCGAAGAATTATTGGGTGCGGCTTTGCGCTCATCGCGTGCCACCCATACCTTGTAGTCATCCCATGGCTTGGCCTTGGCTTGGGTTTTATTTGTATTGGGTTTTATTTGTATTGGGTTTTATTTTTATTGGTTTTTTTATGTTTATTGATTCACACTGTCATCTGGATTTTCCTGAACTCTCGTCGCGCTTGCCTGAAATTCTGCAAAAAATGCAAGAAAATCAAGTCAGCCACGCTTTATGCATCGCGGTTGACTTGCCGAATTTGCCCAAGGTGTTAGCTTTGGCTGATGCGCATGCACATTTGTATGCCTCGGTTGGCGTCCACCCCGATTATGAAGATACGCCCGAGCCGAGTTTGGCCATGCTGCAAGACTTGGCGCAACACCCCAAAGTGATTGCGATTGGTGAAACCGGGCTAGATTATTATCGTTTGACGGGCGATCTGGAATGGCAGCGCCAGCGCTTTCGCACCCATATCCGCGCCTCCCGCAGCACGGGCAAGCCTTTAATCATTCATACTCGTGCCGCTTCCGAGGATACCATTCGCATCATGCGCGAAGAGGGCGCAGGCACGCAGGCAGGTGGGGCAGGTGGCGTATTGCATTGCTTTACCGAATCGCTGGAAGTGGCGCAGGCGGCCATCGATATGGGGTTTTATATTTCTTTTTCCGGCATCATCAGCTTTAAAAGCGCAAAAGCTTTGCAGCAGGTGGCGCAACGCCTGCCCTTGGAGCGGCTGCTTATTGAAACCGATTCCCCCTACCTTGCCCCGGTGCCGTTTCGCGGCAAAATGAATGAACCGGGCTTTGTGAAACATGTCGGCGAATGTTTGGCCAGTTTGAAAGGCTTGCCGCTAGAGCTGGTTGCCAGGCAAACCAGTCGCAACTTTTTCCAATTATTTCAATTGCCACTGCCCAAGGAGCTGGAATGAATTCCATTCTTTCACCCGTTCGTTCAGCCGTTATTTCAGCCGTTATTTCAACCACTATTTCACCCATTTTTACCCAATTTTGCGTGCAATCGTTGGCCCGCCTGGTTTTGTTTGCCTCGCTGTTATGTGGTATATCGGCTGCCATGGCCGGGGGGCATGATGATTTTTTTCAGGCGGCCAAGGTGGATAACCCCAACGTCATCAATGAACTGTTAAAAGATGGACTAAGCCCGAATATCACGGAGCCAGAGCGTGGTGACAGCGCTTTAATTTTAGCCTTGCGCGAAGATTCGATGCGCGTGGTGCGTGCTTTGTTAAAAGCTCCGGATATCGATCTCGAATTAAAGTCGGGCAATGGCGATAACGCGCTGATGATTGCGGCTTTCAGAGCGAATCTGGACGCCGTGAAAGCCTTGCTGGCGCGCGGGGCCAAGGTCAATCGCCCCGGCTGGACTGCATTGCATTATGCCGCCGCCATTGGCGACCAGCCTATCTTGCAATTGTTGCTTGAGCACAAAGCCAATCCGGACGCAACATCGCCCAATGGCACAACGGCCTTGATGATGGCCGCGCGTGGCGGTCATATTCTCAGCGTGAAATTGCTGCTCGACGCCGGGGCCAATATTTCGATAAAAAATGAACAAGGTTACGATGCGGTTGAAATGGCAAAGCTATTCAATAACAAGGAAATTGTTGAAGGATTGCAATTTCAAATCAAAAAACGGGCGGCGCTAAAAGCAGCGGCAGATGCTGCCTTGCAAGCCCCGGCAGCACCATCGAACCCAACGCCAGCTTCAACCCAATGAATTACGCCATAAAAACCGCTCAAATCTCTCCTTTGCTTTCGGCGCGAATGAATAATAATGAAGATGTCGTCAACACAGATTGTTCTTCATCCACCTCGCCACAGACAAAGGAAAAGCGTATGTTAAACGAACGCGAGATTGAAAGTTGTTACTTGGGGCAATTCATCCCACTCCATTACCATCACAATATGTTGATGGATGAAAACCGGATGAAAAATTTCAAGGCGGCGATTGATTACGCCATCTTCCCCGGTGCGAAAGTGTTGGAATTGGGTGGCGGTACAGGCGTATTGTCCTGGTTTGCCGCAGCCAAGGCCGAAAAAGTATATTGCGTTGAATTCAACCCGGACATGGTGCGTGAAGCGCGGCGGCTTTTGTCGGGTAATCGCAACGGTCATAAGGTGGAAGTGATTCATGCCGATGCGTTTGAATACCTGCCACCGGAGCCAGTAGACTTTGTGATTTGCGAAATGATTCATGTGGCCATGCTGCGTGAAAAGCAGGTGGAAGTGATTGAAACCTTCAAACAACGCTACCGCGCCCGCTTTGGCGATAAATTGCCGACTTTTATTCCGGAAGCCGTCATTATGGCAGTGCAACCGCTGCAGCAAGATTTCGGTTTTGAAGGCTTTCAGGCACCGATTGTGCAATTTCAGGATACCGCCGTATTTTCACCCCGCACAGTAGAAATTGCCGCGCCGCAAGTGTATAGCATTCTAGATTTTACACAGGACAACGACATGAAAATCCAATGGCAAGGCCAGTTTACGATTGAGTGCGAAGGCTTGGTTAATTCGCTGCGCTTTGTCACCAAAAACATTTTGGCCGTGGTGCAAGAACGCAACAGCACCATCGATTGGTTGAATCATTATATGTCGCTGCCCTTAAATCGACCAGTCATCGTTACCGCTGGCGATATCTTACATATTGGCTTTGAGTACCGCGCTGGTGGTTCGATTCCTTCTTTGCAAAGTGCGATTGTGGCGCAAGTGGAACAACATCAACAACAAGAGCTTAGCGTTGAACGCAGCCGGGTGTATGCCTGAACCGGAAGCATGGGCAACCATTATTGTTGCAAAAACTGGCGCGAACACAGGATAGCGCGCTATCCTGTGTACTTTATAGAACGCCACTACTAAAGAACTTCTCGTTGACGATACAAACGGCCCATATTCTGTTATGTTGAACGCTATTCATCATTTACCGAACGGACCATCATGACCAAGCTTCCCCTACTTGATCTTGCTTTTTTCATTGCCGAATCCGAAGCCAGCCCAAAACACGTGGCAGGACTGCAAATTTGCAAACGACCGCCCAAGGCGCGTACCAATTTTGCCCACAAATTGTATGAAGAATTATTGACCCATACCGAGGTGCAATCGCCGTTTAACCGCATCATCCAGTTTTCCCTGACCGCCATGCCGCATTGGTTGGAAGCCGATAATGTGGATGTGAGCGAACACATTTTTTACCACAAACTCGACTCCAAGAATAATACCCGCAAAGACTTGTATAAACTGGTTTCTGATTTGCACACGCCGATGTTGGATCGCTCGCGCCCCTTGTGGGAAGTGCATGTGATCGACGGTCTGGAGAATGGCCGCTTTGCCCTGTATCAAAAAATCCACCATGCATATGCGGATGGCATTACGCTCACACGTTGGACCGCGAAGTGGTTATCCGCCTCGCCCGATAACATGGATTTAAAACCCGTATGGACGCACGGGCGCAGCCGCCAGGGCGATGAAGACCAGCGCGCTTTACGACTGGAGATTTTGCAACAATTATTAGGCGACATCAAAGGCATGGGTGCACGCTTTTTGGGCATGGGGCGCTTGGCCACGATGATGTTGCTGGAAAGCGTGCGTTTGACCAAAAACGCGATTGCCTTGCCCTTTATCGCCAGCAGCCACACGCCGCTCACCGGACAAGTCACCGCTGGGCGGCAATTTGCCACCACCAAAATTTCGATGGAACGGATTAATGCGATACGGGACGTGACCCGTTCTTCGCTCAACCACGTTGCCTTAACCTGTCTGGACGGAGCCTTGCATCGTTATCTGGAAGATCAGGGCGTCAACCTCAAACAACCGATTACGATCCAAATGCCAGTGAATTTGCGCGTGGAAGGCGACAATTCGGCGGGAAATAAAATCGGTATTATTCTGGTCGAACTCTCACCGCCAACCGATGACCCGTATATTCGCCTGCGCAATATCGGTTACTCTTTGCGCAATGTGCGCGCCATGGTCGATAGCGTGGCACCAGCCGCGATTGAATCCTACACCCTGGTGATGGGCATTATGGGGCAAATTGGTGAAATGCTCCATCTTTCCGACCGCATGCCACCCATGGGTAATACTTTGGTGTCAAATGTACCGGGCCCCAACAAGCATTTATACATCAAGGGGGCCAAGCTGGAAGAAATGCACCCCATTTCCGCCTTACCGCCCTCGAATTTACTCAATATTACCCTGTTCAGCTACGCCGGTGATTTATATTTTGGCTTGATCGCCACCGATGAATTGCCCAATCTGGATCGCCTGACCGATTATGTGCTGGCAGCCTTTGATGAATTGGAAGAAACCGTGAGCGAAGCACAAATCAGTAGAAAATAGATACAAAACAGGCCTGGCACATCCAGTATTTGCTCGACCATCACTCCGATAAAACATTGTGCCAAAAAAGTGAGCTAATTTTCCACACCCCTAAAATTGGCGGGCGGCAATGGGTTTGAGTGCACCGATGCCATTTATAATGGCAGCATCAAGCGGAGCCATTATGAAATTGATGCGGT
>JBKJLF010000186.1:0-31671 GCA_046597185.1 Burkholderiaceae bacterium
TGGGCCAACTGGCTTTGACAATGGCCGGTTTGCGCTGCAACCAGGTGAGGGTGTCATCGAGCACCGCGTAAATGGGGAAGGCTTGCGCTTCCCAGGCCGATTCGGCAAAGGCAAACACCACGGCACGGCCACCGTTTTTTTCAGAAAACGTGATCGCCGCTTCACTGGCACGCTCTTTATTGGGTGCGCGGCTCCATTCCATAATTTGCGCACCCCGGTTTTCACCCTTGATGCGCAAAAACCGCTCGGCTGGTTTGCCCAACCAAATCCGCTTGCCCGCCGCACTTTGTTGCGAGACCGGTGACTCGCCATTGAGTACCAGTTGCTGGGCAGTGGAACCGACTTCCATTTCCCCTACCACCTGCGCGCCCAGGTCGGCCAATAATTCCCAGCCTTGCCAATCGCCTTTGCCATTTCGGCTGCCAGTGGCCCAGGTGGCCAGCACCGCACCACCGTTTTTTTGAAAACGGGCAATTTCACTGCGCTCTTCATCATTCAACGATAAGGCCGAGGGCAATATCAACACCCCTTCGGTGAGTTTGATGAGTTCGCCTATATCATTGATTTCTTTGATTTTTTCTTTGCGCTCTTTAAAGTAGTTGCGCCATGAAATCAATAAATTATCATAATTACCACCAATTTGAGTGAAATAGGCGCGGCTATTGGGCGAGATATACAGCACCACGCCATTTTGCACGCTATCGGTCTTTTTTTGCTCGGCCCCGACAATCGGCATTTTCCAGCCCAGGCTTTGCATGGCCATTAAAAACCCCAGAATGGCAGTGGCAACGCCCATAATGAACAGCGCAGGCAAATACATGCCATTGCGCCGATAGGCCGGGCGGTGTTCAAATTCATCAACATCCAACTTCGCCATGGCGAGTGCACTCATGATTGTTTGGGCGTTGCATCTTCCAGCGTTTTGCCGGGAACGTAGCGCTCTAAAAAGATCGGTTGATAGGGGCCGTCAGAATGCATGGTGGGGTCGCGTTTTTTGGGGCGACGTTTATCACGCAATTTAAAGGCAATGTAAGCGGCCACCGCCACCACCAGGGTGCCGATGGTGGTAATCAAGATGACCGTGGCCAGTAGCGAAATTAAATCCATAGCAGTTCCATATTAAAGCTTTCCTTCGCGCTGCAATTTGCCCCAGGTCATGGCGGTGCCACGCCATTCTTCCAGCGTGGCAAAAACCTTGGCAACGTCAATAATGGTAATGTAAAACAAACGAAATACGACCGAGTAAAAAATCAAACCAGGGTCTTCTTCTTCGATGATGACGCAATAGGCAGCAGAAATAATATCCAGCATGGTCAGTTGCAGCCACCAATAAAACAGAAAAATCGCCACCCCGTATTGCAAACCGATATAGGCGAAAAAAATATTGCCCAACACGGTTGAAAAAGGCCACATGATACCTTCAAACAGCATATACCATAAAATAAAGAAGTTTAAGCCCGCTTTACGCGGTTGCCACAGGGCAGAACTGTGTTTTTTGGTCGCTTGCAAAATGCCACGGGTCCAGCGGTAGCGCTGTTTGAGTAAATCTAGCAGGCCGCTCGGGGTTTCGACCCAGGCAATGGCGGTGGGTTCGTAGGCAATATGCCAGCCGCGCATCAGCAATTTCAGTGTTAAATCGCAATCTTCGGCAAAGGTGTCGTGATCATAGCCGCCCGCCTGTTGTAATACTGATTTGCGAAACATACCCAGCGGGCCGGGGATGATATTTACGGCACGCATAAAGCTTTGCGCCTTGCGCGCCATGGCCAGGCCTTCCACATATTCGAGTGCTTGCACCTTGGTCCATAAGTTTTCGCGGTTCAACACTTTAACATTGCCGGCCACCGCGCCCACGCTGGGGTCTTCAAAATGGCGGATGCAGGCGCGCAGGGTATTGCTGGAGAGTTTGGAATCGCCATCCATATTTAAAATGAATTCGCCACGCGCTTGCGTCATGCCGGTGTTGAGCGCATCAGACTTACCGCCATTGCGCTTGGTCACCACCCGCACCGGGATAATGCTTTGCTCGCGCGATACCGCCAACGCTTTTTCATAGGTGTCGTCGGAAGAACCGTCGTCCACCACGATGATTTCATAGTTCGGGTAATCCAGTTTCAGCAGGGAGCGCACGGCAGGTTGTATCACCGGGCCTTCGTTATAAGCGGGCACCACCAGCGAAATCATTGGTAAGCTACCTTCTTCACGGTAGTTGGTGTCGCTCTTGGCGTCTTCACGCCGACGCTTGAGTAAATATTCGAGGTGTTCCATAAAAGAATATAAAATCATCACCGCATAGCGAATGATGAGCAAGGCCAGGAAAAACATCAGATAGATGGAAATGGCCGAGAGCACAAAATTTTCAAACAGGATGCTGAACGAATCTTCACCCAGATTGAGGATTTTATCGTAGCTAAAGCCGATCAACAGCACCAGCCCCAGCACCACCGAGCCAGCCACCAACCAACGCCAGGATTTTTTCAGTTCCACAATTTTTCCAGGTTAACATTCACGGCTTTGGCCCGATAGCCCGCATTGTCGCGCCGACTGCCCAAGCCAAACATATTTAAGCCGACTGCAAAATCCGACCCCAGCCACCACTTACCACCTGCCGACAGGCTCCAGCTATTACCCGCTTCGCCATATAAACGCGCACCGACCTGGCCGGAGCCGTATAAACTCCAGTCGGCCCCGCCCCAATCAGTTTGCAAGCCGACATAGCCGGAACCGAAACCATCCACCGGTGCCCAATAACTACCCGCTACGGCACCCTTGCGCGCATCCCGTGTTTCAATGCCGGTAAATAGTTTGACATGGCTGCCCAAAGGACGCCAGGCTGGCACAAAGCGCAAGCCACTGCTGATGATATCGTTCCCATCTGAAATGCTGAAGTTATCGACACGGCCACTCAATTCCCCCCAACGGCCACGGGTTGCGAAGGCGGCCCCCACGTGGTCGGCGGTGAGCGCGCCTTTTAAGGCTTTGGCATTCGATGCCAGCTTACCCCAATCCAGCCGCCCCAACTCAATATAATTTTGCGCACCCGACCAATGCAGGCGTAAGCTACCGGTTAATACACGATTTGGTTGATACTGTTCTGCAATTTCCAACTTCGGTTGTAGCGGCAAACCCAAAGCCTGGTAACGCAGCGCCACATCGCGCTCATTTTGGTGCAGCGCCAATAATTGATCATTGTTGGCCGCCAGCTCGACTTCAAACACATGGCGGCCACTACTGTCGCGCCAGCGGTGGTTGATGGCGAGGGCGCGCCGTTTGGCGTCAGACGAATCGACGCTGGCACCAGCGGTAATTAAGCTGCGCGGAGCCAATTCACGCTCGGCCAGGCGCAGCCCTTCCAGCGCGGCCGGGTTTTTAGGGCTGCGCGCCAGTACCGCTTTATAAATTGGCAAGGCTTGCTCATCCTGACCGCGCCAACGGTAGACATTGGCCAAGCCAATTTGCGCATCCTGCGCTTGCGAGCTATCGAGTAATAATTGATATTGCGCCGCAGCCTGATCCAAAAAGCCAGTCCAAGCCAAACTATTGGCTACCAGCAATCGTAATTCGGCATTGTTTTTGTCTTGCGCCAGCAAGAGCAAGCCCTGGCGCGCAACGCCCTCGTAATCCCCTTTATTGGCCAATTCGTCGATTTTTTGCAAGGCGGGGGATTTTTTCGGGAACAATACCCGCGCCCGCAGGGTGGAAACCGGTTTATCGGGTTTGTCCAACTTATCGGGCCGGGGTGCGGTGATTTCGAGGTTTTGTTGGGTATAAGGTAACGCGCTGGCCACCTGGGCCCTGGCTGGGGTAATGTCCGGGATTTCATTGCGCCCGACGCGTAAGGCATTCAGGCGCGCATTGGCACTATGCGCCAGTGGCGTGCCATCGAGTGCCTGAAACTGGGCGATGGCTTCTTCGATTTGCCCATTGCGTTGCAAACTGTCGGCCACGATGAAGCGTAATTCATGATTCCATGGCTCTTGCAACAAGTCTTGCAAACCTTGCTCCGCCGCCTGTTGAAATTGCCCGCCGCGATACCATTTTTCGACTGGCGACAAAGATGGCTGCTCAGGGCTCGTGGCGGTGGCGTCGGCAGCAGTAGAAGTCGTTGCAGCGGCGGCAGTAGCGGCTGGCTTGGCCGATTCGACTTGTGCCAGGCAGGTGCCGTACTGGCCCAAATACAGTAGCGGCAATAGCCATAATAGCGACCAACGCGGCCAGCTCGACCAGCGCGACCAAATAAGGGGGGAAATTGAGCGACGCATCCTTTATGCTTTCTTTACTGCCCGCGTCGCACGCGGGGCTTCTTTTTTGCCAAATGCAACCACTTTGCCTAACTCGCCGCCATAATGGAATTGGCCGCTTTCGCCAGCGGGTGGCTTGGTAGCAACGGCTGCCGCCGCAGGTTCGGGGCTTGATTCCTCAACCTCAATCACGGGTGCAGGTTTGCGATGCACAAAGGCAGGTGCAGGTGCAGGCGCTGGCTCGGGCGCAGGCTTATGCACGAAGGCAGGCGCGCGTACAGGTTCGGGCACACGTACAGGCTCAGGCGCAAGCTCGCGCGCAAATGCCGGCGCGGGGGCGGGTGCAGGAACCGATACGGGAGCGGGTGCAGCTACGGATACAGGCGCAGCCCCCCGTATATCCGCAGGCGCTGGCGCAACTGCCTGCGCTGGTCGCACGGGTGTGGGCCGCATCGGCACATCGGAATAATCCGGCAAGGTATAGCGCTCAGCCGCGCGCGTGAGCGCTGCCAGCTCGGCCAAAATTTCATGCCGTTTTACCACAAAGCGCGACTCCACAAACGCCGCGCCCACGTCTTGCCCCAATACCCGCTCCAGTGTCATCAACAAACTGGTTTCGGGGCAGCCATTTAAAAACATATAGCAGCTTTCCTGATCAAAGCTCACCATATCACCTGAGCGCGACATCAATATCTTGCCCAAAATAGCTTGCGCCGTCACATCCCGCCCCGGCATACCGAGCACCAGCGCACAAGGGATATCCAGCGTTTCCGCACGTTCCAGCAAAGTTTGCGCCTCCGCCACAAAGCGCTGCGGCAACACATAGCCGCGCAAGCCGGACGGCGTGACGCTGGCCAAGGCCATATCGAAATTGATATCGATATCCCGATCAAAAATTTGCCCCTTGAGCGAGGCCAGCAATAAAGGCAAGCGGCTGGCGTGGACGTCAACGTGAATCACCAGATTCAAGCCCAGGCGCAATAACAAGGCTTCGTTTTGGTAACGCAGCGAAGCGCCTTTTTCTTGCACCACGATACGCGCACGCCGCCCCAAACCATGGCGCAGCGTATGTACCGCCTGGGCCAATTGGCGTAAATCGGTATCGCGCCGAAAGGTGAGGATAACGGTGGCGGAATGATGCTCGCGCGTCACATGCATCATGCCTACCAGGGAATCAACATGCTGCCACACGCCCGGCATTTGTTTGCCCAGGCTGATCAGTTCGGCATCCATAAAAAAGAAATGCGGCTCGCCTTCATCTTCGGCATCTTGTACTTCAACCCGGCCCGTGCCTGCGTTTTGCGCCGCATTGGTCATTACCACCAACATGCCCGAATCGAGGGTTTGCAGCGGGTAGCTCTTGGCCGCCACCGTGCCTTCTTGCGAATGCCAATAATCAAAGGTAATTTCCAAACCGTCGCGATGCCCACCCACCCGGGTAATACCGCCCAATTGATCCATCAGACATTGCAAAGCCGCCAACGACTGCGCAGAACTACCAATGCGTGAAAACGATAGCATGCCTGTCACATTATGCTGGCCAAACCATTGCTTTAAACCACTAATTTGCGCCAAAGCCAGCGAGATATCGTGCAAACTGAGCAAATCGTCGGCTTGTTCAAAAATAAAATAGCTGTTGTCAGGGATTTGAAAGTGATCCAGCTCACGACAAAAAGTTTCCGGACCAAAACGAAACATAGTTTTGGTGAAATTTTCTTGCATCACAAAAAATTGAATCCGTCCTTCTGCCACCGCCGTATCCATATCAAACTGGGCAAACCCTTTGATGCGCGCGATGAATTGCTCAGGATTGGCGGGAACCACGATGGTGCAGGGGATATTGTGTTTCAAGGCATGGGCCAGACTGCTGGCGATCAGGGGGTAGCGGGTGGGCGGCGCTTCCGCCACCAGCGCATACAAGCTGCCGGCCATCATGCTGTCGGTTAAGCTGGCCAAGCCGGGAATGCCCAGGCGCACCACGGCAGGCGTGGCAGACAACGCGGCGGCATCAGCAGCGACCAGAGAATTTGCGCTCGAACCCATAACAAACCTTTTGCGAAAACAATTCTGTTATTATCCAATATTTCCCGGACAACTGACTGCCTTTGTTTGGTCTGAGTTTAAATTTGTTGGAATATTGCGCATAAGCGTCTATTATTCAGCCACTTGCAGCCGCTTGTTGACATCAATTTTCGTATCTGGCAAAGGCTTTTGCTACACTAGACGTTTTAAGCTCGCCAATTTTTGATCATCCATCATCACTCATCGTCGTTCATCACCAGGAGAAGCACATGAAGTTAGCCCAAAATCGTCGTTCACCCAAGCTGTTGGCCACCCTACTTGCCGTGGCTTGCAGCAGCATGGTCTTCAGTGCTGCAAGCCACGCAGAAGAACTCACTGGCACTTTGAAAAAGATTAAAGAGTCCGGCGTGATTACCCTGGGCGTGCGCGATTCATCGGTTCCCTTTTCCTACCTCGACGACAAGCAATCCTATCAAGGCTATTCGATTGATTTGTGTTTGAAAGCGGTGTTGGGTGTGCAAAAACATTTGGGCTTGACTTCACTCAAAACCGTACTCAACCCCGTGACCTCGGCCACGCGTATTCCGCTGATGGCCAATGGCACCATCGATCTGGAATGCGGCTCCACCACCAATAATATCGAACGACAAAAGCAAGTTGCGTTTGCACCCACCATGTTTGTAACCGGTGCCCGCTTTATTTCGAAAAAAGCCTCCGGCATCAAAAATCTGACCGATCTCAAGGGCAAAACCGTGGTATCGACCGCTGGCACCACCATGCTCAAGCAACTCACCATCATGAATAACGAGCAAAACCTGGGCATGACGGTGATTTCGGCCAAAGACCATGCTGAATCGTTTTTGATGGTGGAAACCGGGCGCGCAGTCGCCTTTGCCATGGATGATATTTTGCTGGCCGGCCTGGCCGCCAATTCCAAGGCCCCTTCCGATTATGAAATCAGCAAAGAGCCGCTCTCGGTGGAACCGTATGGCATCATGATGCGGCGCAATGATCCGGAGTTTAAAAAAGTGGTCGATGCCACCCTGACGCGCTTGTATCAATCGGATGATGTACTCAGAATTTATAGCAAATGGTTTATGTCGCCAATCCCACCCAAGGGCATCAATATGCTGTTCCCGCTGACGCCGCAACTCAAATACGTGTATGCGCACCCTACCGATTCAGGTGATCCGGCCTCTTATGCCACCGTGCCGGAAGCACAAAAATCGCTGGGTAAGAAAAAATAATGGCAGGCCAATCAGCTAACCAATCAGTCAGCAAATAAGTCAGCAAATAAGTCAGCAAATAAGTGCAGTAACCGGAGGAGAGCATGAATTACAATTGGAATTGGCGCATTTTTTGGGAGGCGTCGCCCGATGGCGTGGGCACCTATCTTGACACGCTGTGGTCGGGCCTGGCCTGGACTTTGGCCACGGCGCTGTCAGCCTGGGTCATCGCCTTGTTGCTGGGTTCGATTATCGGCACCCTGCGCACCCTGCCCAACCCCTGGGTAGTGCGTCTTTCCAATGCCTGGGTGGAACTGTTTCGCAATATTCCACTGCTGGTGCAAATGTTTTTATGGTACTTCGTGATACCAGAATTGCTGCCCAAGGCCTTGGGCGATGCGTTAAAAAGCCTGCCCAACGCCCCGTTTGTGACCGCCGTGATTTGCCTGGGGTTTTTCACTTCATCCCGGGTGGCGGTACAAATTACCTCCGGCATAGAGGCGCTGCCGCGTGGGCAAAAAATGGCGGGTACGGCGCTGGGTTTGACGCTGCCACAAACCTACCGCTATATCTTGCTGCCGTTGGCGTTTCGCATCGTCATGCCACCTCTCACCAGCGAATTTTTGAACATCATCAAAAACAGTTCGGTTGCGCTCACCATCGGCTTGATGGAACTGACCGCACGCGCCCGCTCGATGCAGGAATTTTCGTTTCAGGTTTTTGAAGCCTTTACCGCTGCCACCCTGATTTATATTGTGGTCAATATTTTCGTGGTATTTTGTATGCGTCGGCTGGAACGGGCCGTGGCCGTGCCGGGCTTGATCGGCCAATCGGGAGGACACTGACATGTTTTCCAATTTCGACTTCAACGTCATCCAGCGTTCATGGGTGTATTTGTTTCAAACCGGGATGGTGTTTACCATCCAACTCACACTATTGGCCATGGTGGGCGGGATTTTCCTTGGCACGCTGTTGGCGATGATGCGGCTATCGAGTACCCGTTGGCTCTCGTTACCTGCCACCACGTATGTGAATTTAATCCGTTCAATGCCGCTGGTGTTGGTCATTTTCTGGTTTTATTTTTTGGTGCCGTATATCGGCGCATGGGTGATTGGGGCCAAAGAACCGATCAAGGTCGGCGCTTTCGCCTCGTGCCTGATCACTTTCATCTTATTTGAAGCCGCCTATTACTGCGAAATCATGCGCGCCGGGATTCAATCGATACCGCGCGGCCAAGTCTGGGCTGGCCATGCGCTGGGCATGACTTACGGACAAACCATGTCCAAGATCATTTTGCCGCAGGCCTTTCGCAACATGCTGCCCGTGCTGATGACGCAAACCATTGTGCTGTTTCAAGACGTATCGCTGGTGTATGTGTTGTCGATTACCGATTTCGTTGGGGCCGCCTCAAAAGTGGCGCAGCGCGACGGGCGGCTGGTGGAAATGTATCTGTTTGTCGCAGTTGTCTATTTTGTGCTATGCCTTGGACTGTCTACCATCGTCAAGCGCCTGCAGCAAAAAATCGCCATCATTCGCTAACAATCACGCTGGCAGCCACAAAAAAACCGCGCACACTATTTGGAGAATTTCATGATTTCATTAAAAAACGTCAGCAAATGGTATGGTCAGTTTCAAGTGCTGACCGATTGCTCCACCGATGTCAAAAAAGGCGATGTCATGGTCATTTGCGGCCCGTCCGGCTCCGGCAAATCGACCCTGATCAAAACCGTGAATGGTCTGGAGCCATTTCAAAAAGGCAACATTACCGTCGATGGCATTTCGGTGGGCGACCCCAAAACCAATCTGTCTGGCCTGCGCGCCAAAATTGGCATGGTGTTTCAAAACTTTGAATTATTTCCGCATTTATCGATTACCGAAAACCTGACCATCGGCCAGGTCATGGTCTTGAAGCGCAGCCAGGAAGAAGCGCGGGTACGCGGTTTAAAATATTTGGATCGGGTTGGCTTGATTGCGCAAAAAGATAAATTCCCCGGCCAACTCTCGGGTGGCCAGCAGCAGCGCGTGGCAATTGCGCGCGCGCTCTCGATGGACCCAATCGCCATGCTATTTGACGAACCCACTTCCGCGCTCGACCCGGAAATGATTAACGAAGTGCTGGACGTGATGGTCGGTCTGGCGCAAGAAGGCATGACCATGATGGTGGTGACCCACGAAATGGGTTTTGCCAAACGGGTGGCGAACCGGATTGTATTTATGGATCAGGGCAAGGTGATTGAAGATTGCACCAAAGATGAGTTTTTCGGTGCCCCGCGCTCAGACCGGGCGCGCGACTTTTTAGCCAAGATCGTCCATTAAGCCGCCATTAAGCCGCCATTAAGCAGCGCACGGTAACCATATTACATAGCCACGAACCATCATTAAAAGGTCCCAGAAAATGACACGCTTACTCATAAAAACATGCTTATTGCTGGCCTTGGCTTGCCCGTTTGGTTCGGTACACGCGCTGGAAAAAGTACTCACCTTTGCCAAGCCTGGCAATAACACCACCGTACAAGGCACTGTTGTGGATGGCTATATTCATAGCTATGTGTTCAATGCGACGGCCGGGCAAGGCTTGTCGGTGGCGGTAACGTCCAACGACAAAAATGCAGTATTTCAAATCTATTTACCGGGCTACACGTCAAAGCGTATGGCAGGTTCGGAAGAGATCAAAGGTAAAAGCTTGCCTCAGGCGGGCCCAGGTGACGACGCCACCAATTGGGTCGGTGCGCTGCCAATGCCCGGAAAATATCTGATTGTCATCGGCAGCAGCCACGGCAACGCCAGCTACAAAATGGTGGTGGCGCTCAAATAAGCGCTCAAATAACAGGCACAATTTAATCCCCGACTAATCCCCAACTTTATCGGTTGGGAAAAGCAAGGTATCCCGCAATAAATGGCCCATTGGCATATTCATGTTGATGCCATTCGGTGGAATCGGTTTCCTAAACCACTTGTCATAAATTTTACTCAACTCCCCGTCATTAATCAAGCGCGCCATTTCGCGATCCACCAGCGCCTTGAAGGCGGGGTCATCTTTGGACATCATAATCGCATACGGCTCGGTTGAGATCGGCGAACCCACCACCTCAAAATTGGCGGGCGTTTTGGACTTGGCGCGCAAGCCATACAGCAACACATCGTCCATTGGAAAGGCATCGGCTTCGTTTTTTTCGACTTTGGCAAATGATTCGGCGTGGTCATTGGCCTCAACCAGTGAAATGGCCAGCGCCAGACCTTTATTGTGATCACTGATCAATTTGACGGTGGTAGTGCCCTTGGTGGTCACCACCCGCTTGCCGCGCAAATCGCTCCAGTTTTTGATGTTGGAGTCAGTCCGCACCACCATGCGCGAGGCGGCCATAAAGTGCGGAATGGTGAACGCCACTTGCTTGCGCCGTTCCGCATTATTGGTAGTGGAACCGCATTCCAGATCGGCTTTGCCCTGCATGATGGTGGCAATGCGAGTCGAGGGTGAAACCGGCACATACTCAATCGCCAACTTGGGTAATTTCAATTCATGCTTGATGGCTTCGGCAATTTTCAGGCATAAATCGATTGAATAGCCGATTGGTTTTTTATTTTCATCAAAATAAGAAAAGGGTAGCGACGCTTCACGATGGGCAATGGTGATGGTTTTACTGTCGCGGATTTTACTCAGGGTATCCGCACAGACGGGTGCGCACAGGGTACCGAGGCTCAATGCAAAAAATAGTTGTTCCACCACTGTTTTCATAACTACCCCCATCCTGTACGTTTGATTGATCACATCCTACCCCATTTTTGCGGCTCGCCCCTGTTTCGCGCCACGTTTCCCTTACAAAATCCACCTTTCGGCCAGGTATCGTGCGACTTTTCCAGAACAAAAATGCTGGCCAGATTTGTTTTCTTCTGTTACACTGCGTGCTGCAATGCAACCAAGCCTTGCAGCGCGCCACAGAGCGCAACAATAATAACAACAATAACCTTGCCCACTTTGGGCTAACAAAAATAAAATAATGAACGATCAAATAATTAAAACCAGTAAATTTCTCAGTCTTATCCTGCGTCACAGTCCCGAAACCATAGGCATCACCCTCGACCCACAAGGCTGGGCCGATATTGACACCTTGATCCTGCTTGCCAATAAAAAAGGCAAGCGCCTCAATCGCGAACTGTTGCAAACCGTGGTTGATACCAACGACAAAAAGCGTTTCACCATTTCTGAAGATGACTTGCGCATCCGCGCCGCGCAAGGGCATTCGCTCAAGACAGTGGATATTGGCTACCAGGCCATCACCCCGCCGGATGTGCTGTACCACGGCACGGCGACGCGGTTTTTGCAGTCGATCAAGCAGCAGGGCTTAATTCCTGGCTCGCGCCAGTTTGTCCACCTGTCGCACGAACAAGCCACGGCCACCAAAGTGGGCCAACGCCATGGTTTGCCCGTGGTGTTGCGGGTGGATGCGGCGCAAATGCAGCAACAAGGGTATGCGTTTTATCAGGCTGAAAACGGGGTGTGGTTGACCGGTAAGGTGCCGGTCAAGTTTATTCAGTTTTAAGTTGGGGATGAGGCAGGCTTCCATGAGCCCCTCCTATTCCACATTACTTTTTAGCACGGGCAACCATTTTGATGCCCGAATCGCTCAGGTTCGCGACTATCCACCCCCAAAGTGAGGCATAATTGCCGGATCATCACTATCACTCCCACTCTCCATGACCCGCACTGACGAAACCTGGTATCGCTTACTGAATTGGACCTACGGCTTGGCTGCCGCCAAGCAGCTTGCGGCACAAGTGTTGCTTGACCAAGGGTTCACCCTTCTCGCCCCCGGTCACCCGGTCGCCGGGCCAGATATTGAAACCGATATGCTGTATGTCAAGGATGGGCAACGCTGGCTGATGATGACTTATTTTCAGCAAGAACAACAATCCTTTGAACAAATCAAAGCGCAGTTTATCAATGAATTGGCCAGCGTCGCAAACATTCCGGCCAATGGCATTGTGTTTATGACCAATCAGGAACTGAGCCGCATAGAGCGCGGCGAATTGAAGCAGGCATGTGATTTTTCCTTACTCGATGTATTTGATCTGGATCGCATTGCCACCATTCTGGATTCGCCACGCATGGCGCAGGTGCGCCAGCAAACGCTGTACCTTGAAACCATTCCCGCGCATCAAGCCAGCGTTGCAAATGAAAACACCGATACCTTGGCGAAAATTCAGCAGGATGTGATCAAGTTTGAAAGTTTGGCGCAGCAAGATTTTGCCGCGTACGGGGCCGATTTGGCAAACAACTTAAATAACTTGGCTGTCAGATTACACCAGCAGGGCGAGCGGGTTACAGCACTCGCAACAGGCCAGCGCGCGGTGGCAATTTTTGAAAAATTAGTTACCAATGATGGCAACACATACCAATCAGCGCTATCGGAAAGCTTAATAAACCTGTCGATTTATCTGGAAAATACCGGTCAACATGGTGCCGCACTCGTTGCCAGTCAACGCGCGTTAGCCATTGTTGAGCATTTGGCGCACCAAGATTATGCCTTGCACCGCGCAGCTTTAGCCAGCAACCTGGAAAATTTTGCGAATCACCTGACAAATCAAGGCGAAAAAGATCAAGCGCTGGTTGCGACCCAGCGTGCAATAACAATTCGTGAAGACTTGGCACAACAAGACTTTACACGGTATGGGCCGGATTTGGCAGAAAGCCTTGCCAACTTATCATCACGACTAGGGGTGATGCAAGATATTATTTGTGCCCAAGCGGCGAGCCAAAGAGCCATCGCAATCTATGAAGATTTGGCGCAGCAAAATTTTGCAGCCTATGGTAGCGGACTGGCGACCAGTTTAAATAATCTGGCAATCAGTTTTCAAAACCAAAACAATTATGCCACTGCCGTGGCGCTTGGAAAACGGGCATTAGCCATTTACGAAAGCTTGGCACAGCAGGATTTTGCAGCTTATGCGCCCCAATTATCGCGAGCCTTGTCCAATTTGGCATTATCGCTTGCACAGCAAGGCGATAAACAATTGGCACTGGCAACATTGCAACGCACCATCGGGATTCGTGAAGCATTGGCCCGACAATTTCCAGCCCGGTATGAAGCCGACCTCGCCATCAGTCTGTCCTTTCTCAGCGAATTGACGAATGGCCCCGGTGCCGCCCCCCACCTGGCGCGTGCTATCACCCTGATTGAACCTTATGCAAAACCCGGCACCCAATACGCAACAGTCTATAAGAGAATGCCGTCATATTGGCGTAGCCGCATCCAAGGCAATACCAACCTGATTCGACTAAACAGGGTCAGGTTAGAAAATTATCGCGGCTTCAAGCAAATTGAAATTGACTTTGAACCCGACATCACCGTGCTGGTTTCCAACAACGGCCAAGGAAAAACTACCATACTCAACGCTTGCCGCATCGCCATGTGGACTTATTTAAGCGGGTTTGATTTGGCGCACACCGAAAACGATGCACAATTGACGGTCCATGTTGACGATATTCATTTCCATAAAATGTCCACCGGCGATTGGGCCCATCAGGTTCCTGCCACAATTGAAGTCAGTGGCAACTATGGTGAATATGCCGACGTGGCCTGGGCGCAGTCACTCGACAGCACCGCCCCCGGCAGTCAAAGCAGAGATAATGACGGCGCAAGCGCACTCAAAGCGTGGACCAAACTATTGCAAAGCCAGGTCCGCGATCCGCAACTGCCACCTCTCGATCTGCCCGTCTTTGCTTATTACGATACCGATCGTTCATGGTCGCAACAGCGCGCCCATATCAACCTCGACCCTGCCAAGCATGCCGATACGGGCAGCGATTTTTACGTCCGTACTTTTGCCTACCGCGATTGTCTCAAGTCTGCGCCCTCTTACAATACCTTTGAAGAATGGTTTGAAGCGATTTTTATAAGCCATCGGGAAACACAAATCACCAATAGGGAAGCAGGTTTGACCGAGGATGCGCCATCCATCTGGCAGGACGCGATCAAAGTGGTGCAACAGGCGATAGACAGCTTGCTGAAAAAACATACTGGCTGGCATAGTCTGGAATATAGCGTCTCGCACGAAAAATCACTGATTTTACGCAATGATCAGTTGCTTACATTAAAAGTATCCCAATTGAGCGATGGCATTCGCAATATTCTGGGCATGATCGGCGATTTGGCGTTTCGCTGCATCAAAATCAATCCGCATCTGGGTAGCCGCGCCGCACTGGACGCGCACGGCGTGGTGCTGATTGATGAAATCGACATGCACTTGCACCCCGGTTGGCAGCAGCATGTGGTAAGTCAATTGTGCGAAGCCTTTCCCAATATTCAATTCATCGTCACCACCCATAGCCAGCAAGTGTTAAGCAGCGTTTTTGCGCGCAGTATTCGCCAATTACCGCAGCAAGATAAGATGGATGCTGATCATTTTGCAATTGAGCCAGTTCAGTTTGAAACCCGGGGTGTTGCCAGTTCGGAGATATTGGCACGCATCATGAACATTGATGAAATACCAGATGTACCGGAATCGAGAGAACTGAGTCAATACCGCGCACTGATTCAACAAAATTTGCACGAGAGCACGGCAGGCAAGATTCTGGCAGAAAAATTAACCCGGCACTTTGGTGAACGCCACCCGGAAATGCTGGAGTGTGCCCGCTTGATCAAGCTCGAAGGTGTGAAGCGCAAAGTTGAAGCAGCCCGCGCCGAAAAGGCTGCGCAGGCAGCAGGAGTGGGCAATGCGTAAGCTAAACCGTGGAACCAATGCACCTACCTGCCTTGGCCTATACCATTGTGACCACCATCCATGGAGGCCAAGCGACGCAGAGAAAGATGAAATCTGGCAAGCGTTAAACGCCATGCAAAATCACCGCTGCGCCTATTGCGAAGCGGATATCAGCACTTTAAAATCCCGCCACATCGAACATTTCGCAAGCCGCACCCTGCACAGAGACCGCACATATCTGTGGGAAAACTTGTTTGGCAGTTGCGTGCGCAAGGAATCGTGCGGCACTTACAAAGACGACAAGGACACCGCCCCTTATGATTGGGCGCAATTGATCAAACCCGACCTTGACGATCCAGACGACTATCTTGTTTTTGTGGCGACTGGCGAAATAGTCCCGCGCCACGATTTAAATGACGCCGACTTGCACCGCGCCAAAGAAACATTACGCGTATTTAATCTGGATGCAGAAGTGGGGCCACTGCGGCAATTACGCAAAGCTGAAATTCGCAAACAACTGGACTCCTACGAAACAACTTTCGAGCTATGGTCGGCCGACCCCAATCTACTGGATCTTGATGCAGAATTACAAACACTACTCGATGATGCGAAAACGATGCACCCGTTTTTTACTGCCATCAGACATGCGCTGACTGCGCGCCACCAGAGTTAGTCATGACGGAAATTTGATATTTATCCGCTACATCACGCCACATCACGCCAGATCACGTACAATCAAACCTGTCGCCACATCATCGTGGCGTTTTTCATCGAAAGGCTTATTGTGTCAAGCGCCCAGCCCCTCACGCCACCCGGCCTGTTTTATCGCCACCGCTTACCCGTTCGCATCATGCATTGGGTGAATGTGATCAGTTTTTTCCTGATGTTCATGAGCGGCCTGACCATTTTCAATGCCCATCCGCATTTATACTGGGGCAAAGATTCCTATGCAGCAACACCTATGCTCTCAATTGGCTCGCTGGAAGACAAAAACGGCCAAGTACATGGCTACACCCAAATTTTTGGCTACCAATTTAATACCGATGGCGTGCTCGGTGCGTCCTACACAGGTAACAATGCCCAAAAAAGTCTGCGCGCCTTCCCCGCTTGGGCCACCCTGCCCAGCCAACAATGGCTGGCCATGGCGCGCCACTGGCATTTGTTTTTCTCCTGGATTTTTGTCGTCAATGGGCTGTGCTTTATCGCTTACGCCATTTTCAGCGGCCATTTAAAACGCGATTTGCTGCCCACCATGGCAGAATTGCGACAAATTCCGCAATCAATCAAAGACCATTTGCGCTTCAAACACCCCACGGGCGAAGCCGCCAAACGCTATAACGTGCTGCAAAACATCGCCTATCTGATCGTGATTTTTATTTTGTTGCCGCTGGTGGTGATGGGTGGCTTTGCCATGTCACCGCGTTTGGATGCGGTGTTTGACGGCGGTTGGATCGATTTATTGGGTGGCCGCCAATCGGCGCGCACGCTGCATTTTTTGGCGGCTTGGGCCTTGTTGGGCTTTATCTTCATTCACGTGTTTGAAGTGATTGTTACCGGTTTGTGGAACAATTTGCGTTCGATGATCACCGGCCATTATCGGGTGCCGCCTGATGCGCCAGTCGCCGCGCCCGCCCCTGCCCCCACCGATCGCGAGGACCTGCCATCATGAATCTGAAAAAAACACCCCGCCGCAACTTTTTGCGCCTTGGCCTGGCCACCCTGGGTGCCAGCTTACTTAGTGCATGCGACCGTCTGTCCAACACCGAGGGCTTTGGCAAGTTGTTAAAAAGTGCGCAAAACCTGAGCCAGGGTGCGCACAGCCTGGTTGCCGGGCGCAAAGCGATGGCCCAGGAATTTACCGAAGCCGATATCCGCGCCAGTTTTCGCGGCAATGGCAGCACCGAACCCAAGGGCACCAAATACAAAAACTGGGTGGCGGATAATTTTGCCTCGTGGAAGCTGGAAGTGGGCGGTCTGGTGGAAAAACCGATGGCGTTCAGCATGGCCGAACTCAAAGCCATGCCCGCCCGCACCCAAATTACCCGGCATGACTGCGTGGAAGGCTGGAGCCAAATCGCCAAATGGCATGGCGTGCCTCTGCACCTGATTTTGGCGCAGGTAAAACCTTTGCCCGAAGCAAAATATGTGGTGTTTCGCTGTGCTGATTCGATGGATGATGATGCCGATGACGAAGAAGTGGACGACCCGGCGACCGCCGATGCCAACTATTATGAGAGCGTGGATATGGACGACGCCTGGCACGCGCAAACCATTTTGGCGTATGAAGTCAATGGCCAGCCGCTGCCAGTAAAAAACGGTGCGCCGCTACGGGTGCGCATTGAGCGGCAATTGGGCTATAAGCATGCCAAGTATCTGGTGCAGATTGAATTGGTGGCCAGCCTGGATAAAATTCGCGGTGGTAATGGCGGGTATTGGGAAGATAAGGGCTATGAGTGGTATGGTGGGATTTGATGGCATCCTTTTTATGACCGGATTGGTTAAAGACGGCACTGTGGGATAAAGCTGAAGATGAAATCGATGATTCAGCCAATGAAACGAAGCGCCATTAGTAGCACTACGACGAAAACAATTTGATCAGAGCCAGCTTGATTCAACAACTACGCTTCAACTTCTACCCCGCCCAGCCGCAACGCATCCAGCGCACACGCAAAGGTCGCGGCTTCGGCATGCTTGCGCTCCAGCAAAGACAAAGCCAGCATCGGTTCACTCACGCTCGCTTTGAGCGCCGCACTTAAAGCCGGATGCGGGCCAATTTGCACAAAGGTATTATGCCCTTGCGCCGCAATATTGCTCACCGCACGCGCAAATTGCACCGCATCGCGCGCATTGTGCCACCAGTACCCGGCATCGTGCATCACATCACGCACTTGTTCGCCAGTAGCACTGGAAAACAAGGCAATACCTGGTAATTGCGGCTGTAAATTACCCAATTGAGCCAGCAATCGATCCCGAATCGGATTCATATGCGAAGAATGATACGCCACCTGCACCGCCAGCTTTTTGCACACAATGCGCTGTCCGCGCAAACGCTTGGCCAATTGCTCAATGGCAGCCATATCCCCCGCCACGACGACCGAATCGGGGCCATTGTAGGCCGCAATTTCCAGCACGCCATCAATCCCATGCATGTGCGCTGCCAAAGCCTGCGCCGACGTGCCGACGCCAAGCATGCCCCCACTGGCCACGGTCTGCTGCAAGCGTGACATCACCGCCACCACGCGCGCCGCATCCTGCAAGGTTAAAGCCCCCGCCGCCCAGGCCGCCGCCATTTCACCCGAAGAATGCCCGACAATGGCATCCGCTTGCAAGCCGTGCTGGCGCAACTGATTCGTTAGCGCCACTTGCAAGGCAAAATTGGCGGGCTTGGCCAAATCGTTGCGCGACATATCAATCAGCGCCAAAGGCTGTTGCATCAAATCACGCAAATCCACACCATGCTGGCACAACGCTTCCACGGCAAGCTGCCAACCCGCCGCAAACGCCGTTTGCTGCATCATCTCGCGCCCCATACCCGCCCATTGCGGCCCCATGCCGGTGTACACCCACACAGTGCCCGAGACCACAAAACCGCCTGATTTGGCAACGTCCATTTTTTTCATCTACGCGGCACTCCCTGTTTGATATCCCTGTTTGATATCCCTGTTTGATATCTCTGTTTCACACCCAATATGACGCCAAGATGGCGAGAATACGCTACACTTGCCACTGCAAAAATTTCTTCCCTCAATATTAGCTAAATTTTCAGTAAAATTCAGCAAAATCAAGGCGTTTCGTATGGACTCAAGCAAAGATCAATCTTTAGCCGGGCGTGTGGTCGTCATTACCGGTGCCAATTCCGGCATCGGGCGGGTAAGCGCGTGTGAGCTTGCACGGCGCGGAGCGCATGTGTTCATCGCGACCCGCTCGCTCGAACGTACCCAGGCGGTGTTGGATGAAATTCATCAAGCCCAGGGCAAGGCCGAATGGCTGGCACTGGATTTGGGTGATTTCAATTCGGTCAGGCAATGCGCCCAGGCCTTTTTGGCACGCCAATTGCCTTTGCATATTTTAATCAACAATGCCGGTCTGGCAGCCGGAAAAGGCATTACCGCTTCAGGCTTTGAATTAGCCTTTGGCACCAATCATCTGGGTCACTTTTTACTCACCCAATTATTGCAAGATTGCCTGATTGCCTCCAGCCCGGCACGCGTGGTCAGCGTCGCCAGTGCCGCTCATTTTTCAGCCAAAGCAATCGATTGGCCCAGCCTGCAACAAACCACCCAAAGCGCAACCGGCTACCCTGAATATAAAGTCTCCAAACTGGCCAATGTTTTGTTTTCGGCGGAACTGGGGCGACGCTTGCAAGGCACGGGCGTCACCACCTATGCGGTTCATCCGGGGGTGATTGCCTCCGATATTTGGCGCAAAGTGCCCTGGCCCGTGCGCAGCATCATTAAATTATTTATGAAGTCCAATGAAGAAGGTGCCGCCACCACGCTCTACTGCGCCACCGAACCCGGCTTGGCGCAAGAAACCAGCTTATATTATGATGAGTGCAAGGCAAAATATGCGTCCCGACTGGCGCAAGACTTAACGCTGGCGGCACAATTATGGCAGCGCAGTAGCGCCTGGGTGACGCAATGATTGAGGACAATTAAGGACAACTTAGGACGATCAAGGCTGCAGAAGCAGGAAGGGCAGCACAGGCGACCTTCCAAAACCTACGCAAACCAACGAAAACCAACTCTTACGCGGGTGGCAACTGCGGTACGGTATCTTTAAACGATGGCCGCTCAGAGAGTTTATCAACCAGTTTGGCCAGATTGGGGTAATCGGTGCGCCAGGTAATTTCCGGGAAGCGGAAGGATAACCAACACAAGGCGCAACCCACCGCCACATCCGCCAGACTGTAATGGTTGCCAGTACAAAACGGCGTTTCACCCAAATCGCGCGACATCACTTTCAAACCGGCATGCACTTTGCCCATTTGGCGATCAAACCACGGCTGGTAATGAAATTCGGGCGGCCGCATCAGGCGCTCAAGGTAGACCAGAATGGCGGCGTCCAACACGCCATCGGCCAAGGCTTCCCAACATTTCACTTCGGCACGCTCGCGCCCATTGGCGGGAACCAACTTGCAAACCGGTGTCAATGTATCAAGATATTCAACAATGACGTGCGAATCGAACAAAGTTGCCCCATCTTCCATGATGAGACAAGGGATTTTGCCCAGTGGGTTAAAGTTTTGAACCGTCGCATCGGGGGCTAAAACATTTGTCAGCTCATAGGCATAATCGAGCTTTTTCTCAGCCATCACAACGCGAACTTTACGCACAAAGGGGCTAGCTAAGGAACCAAGTAGTTTCATAATAACAAGTTAGAATAGATTAATCCGTAGTATAACATCGTCTGTCCGATTATCGCCGTTGGCGCAATGAGCTGTTTGGGCTGCTTGGGCTGTTTTCGGCGAAACTGACACGCATTACAAAAGACAACACAGGGCAATCCGGCCTATAATCACACATTTCCCGCCCATCCAACCCTTTATTCGCATCATGACAACCTCTTCCCTTTCCAGTTTGACTGCACTTTCTCCACTTGATGGCCGTTATGGCAGCAAAACCCATCTGTTACGCCCCATTTTGTCTGAGGCAGGTTTCATGCATCACCGCGTCAAGGTCGAAATTGCCTGGCTGGAAGCACTATCCGAAGCCGGCTTAAGCGAAATTCAACCCTTTTCGCCCCAAGCCAAAGCCGTTTTACAGCGTATTGTGAACGAATTCGATGAAAAAGCCGCCAGTCGCATCAAAGAAATCGAAGCCGTTACCAATCACGATGTGAAAGCCGTCGAATATTGGCTAAAAGAACAGGTTCAAGAGAGTCCCGAACTACTCGCCGCATCCGAATTCATTCACTTTGCCTGCACTTCAGAAGATATTAACAACACTTCGCATGGGATGATGCTAAAAACAGCGCGCAATGATGTGATGCTGCCATCGCTACAAAAGATTATCACAAAACTCAGTGAATTAGCACACGAACATGCAGATTTATCAATGCTTTGCCGCACCCATGGTCAAGCCGCCAGCCCCAGCACCCTGGGCAAAGAAATGGCGAATGTCGTCGCGCGCTTACAACGCGCACTGCAAAATATGGCGCGCGTCGAGATTTTGGGCAAGATGAATGGCGCGGTGGGCAATTACAACGCGCATTTGGCGGCCTACCCGGAACTCGATTGGGCTGCATTTTCAAAAAACGTGGTGGAACAAAAGCTGGGCTTGACCTTTAACCCCTACACCATTCAAATCGAACCGCACGACTATATGGCGGAATTATTTGACGCCATGGCCCGTGCCAACACCATTTTGTTGGATTTAAACCGGGATATCTGGTCGTATATTTCCCTTGGCTACTTCAAACAACGTACCAAAGCAGGTGAAATTGGCTCCTCCACCATGCCGCATAAAGTCAATCCGATTGATTTTGAAAATTCCGAGGGTAATTTAGGCTTGGCCAATGCCATTTTGAAACATATGGCAGAAAAGCTACCTGTATCGCGTATGCAACGCGATTTAACCGATTCCACCGTCTTGCGCAATATTGGCGTGGCGTTTGGTTATACCTTACTGGCTTACGACAGTTGCCTGCGCGGTTTGAACAAACTCGAAGCCAACCCCGAGCGTCTGGCGCAAGACCTGGACGCCACTTGGGAAGTGCTGGCTGAACCGGTGCAAACGGTGATGCGGCGCTATGGCATTGCCAACCCTTACGAGCAATTAAAAGAATTGACCCGGGGCAAAGGCATTACCAGCGCGGCCTTGCGTGAATTTATTAACACGCTGGCCATTCCTGACAGCGCACGCGCCGAGTTATTGGCCCTGACGCCCGCCAACTACATTGGCCGGGCCGCCGCTTTGGCACGCGCAATTTAATTACTGGTACAATGCGATTTTATTGGTGATTTTAGTTACGATAGCGAGGTAGCAATGTTGCGTTTTAATCGTCCTGCGATTGCTTTGCACTGGCTGATGGCCTTGCTGATCATTGCTGCCTTTGCCCTGGGCTGGATCATGACCGACATCCCCGGTTTTACGCCCACCAAGCTCAAGTATTTTTCCTGGCATAAATGGGTAGGTGTGACCGTTTTGTGGCTCGCCGCGGTTCGCCTGCTGTGGCGTTTAATGCACAAAGCCCCGCCCTACCCGCCCGGCATGCCAATGTGGCAGCAAAACGCCGCGCATGCCCTGCACGGTTTGCTGTATCTGATGTTTTTTGCCGTGCCCATTTCAGGCTATTGCTATAGTTTGGCGGCAGGTGTACCGGTGGTGTATTTGGGAATTATTCCGCTACCCGTATTTATCGACCCCAATCCCGAACTCAAATTGATCTTAAAAGCCGTTCATATTTACTTGACCAAAGGCTTACTGCTGGCGGTTATCCTGCACTTTGCAGCGGCCATGAAACACCAGTTTATTGATCGCGATGCCACCCTGCAACGCATGCTACCGTAAGGAAAAATGATGCCATTCTCTCGCCGCCTGATTGTCCGTTCCATTGCCCTGTCCAGTCTCAGCCTGCTGGCTGCCACCGCCATCAGCCCGTGGGCGCTGGCGGCGCTTAAAACTGACCCTGCCAAAAGCAAGATCACCATCGTCTTCAAACAATTGAATGTGCCGGTCGAAGCCAAGTTCAACAAGTTTGTTGCGCAAATTGATTTTAACAGCGCAAAACCGAACGAAGCCAAAGCCAGCGTCGAAATCGACATGCCCAGTTTTGACCTGGGTGACCCGGACTACAATAAAGAAGTCCTGAAAAAAGACTGGTTTAACGGCGCGCAATTTCCCAAAGCCAGTTTTGTCGCCAGCAGCATCAAGAGCGGAGCCAATAGCATGCTGGATGTGGTCGGCAAGCTGACCATCAAAGGCAAAACCAGCGATGTCAGTTTCCCTTTGAGCGTTAAAAAAGAGGGGGCGCTCCAAGTGTTTGAAGGCAACTTGCCGATTAAACGCCTCACTTTTAACATTGGTGAAGGTGAATGGAAAGATACCTCTACCGTCGCCGATGAAGTCATCATCAAGTTTCGTATTGCAGCAGCACAATAGTAGCAACACCACACCACCCACATCAAGAGAGAGACATTCATGAAACGTAGCTTATTCATCGCCCTGATCGCCGCCTTAAGCAGCAACGCATTTGCTGACACCTATACCATTGAACCCGGCCACACCTACCCCAATTTTGAAGCCGATCACATGGGCATTTCGGTTTGGCGCGGTAAATTCACCAAAACCTCGGGCACGGTTGAATATGATAAAGCCGCCAAAACGGGCAGCGTCGATATCACCGTCGATACCAGCTCGATTGAATTTGGCCATGGCAAAATGAATGAGCATGCCAAATCGGAAGATATGTTCAATGTCGCCAAGTTCCCCAATGCCACCTACAAAGGCAAAATCAAATTCAATGGCGATACCCCGGTTGCGGTGGAAGGCGAATTCACCCTGCTGGGCGTGACCAAGCCACTGACTTTGCATATCAGCAAGTTCAAATGCATCATTCACCCGTTTGTGAAAAAAGAAGTGTGCGGTGCGGACGCCTCGGCCGAATTCAAGCGTAGCGATTTTGGCCTGTCGTATGCGGTTCCGAAAATGGCACCGGAAGTGAAGTTGGCGATTCAAATCGAAGCCATCAAAAACTAAACCCAGCTGATTTTGGCTGGCAAATACTCACCGTCTTCACCGCATTTTTTTCCGTAGCGAGCGCATGCATGTCTGAATTTGAAATCATTGCCCGATACTTCACGCGCGCACGCACGCATGGGGCGCGCGTAGGCTTGGGCGTCGGAGATGATTGCGCCCTGCTTGAGCCCGGCCCAGACTTGCAACTAGCGGTATCAACCGATATGCTGGTGGCAGGCCGCCATTTTTTCCCGGATGCTGACCCGTTTGATTTGGGTCATAAATGTCTGGCAGTCAATTTGTCCGATTTGGCTGCCATGGGTGCGCGTCCACTGGCGTTTACGCTGGCACTCGCGCTACCGGAAGCCAATTCAGTCTGGCTGAGTGAATTTTCACGTGGCATGTTTGCCCTGGCCGATCAATACCATTGTGATTTGATTGGTGGCGATACCACACGCGGCCCCTTAAATATCTGCATCACCATTTTTGGCGAACTGCCCATCGGCAGTGCCTTGCTGCGTTCAGCCGCGCAAATTGGCGACGATATCTGGATCTCCGGCACGCTGGGCGATGCGCGTCTGGCCTTGGCGGCCATGCAGCGCGAAATCACCTTGTCCGAAGCCTTATTCGACCAAGCTGCCCCGCGCCTGCACCGCCCCAGCCCCCGCATTGCGCTGGGCTTGGCACTGCAACACGAGCAACTGGCGCATGCGGCAATTGATTTATCCGACGGTTTAATCGGCGACCTGGGCCATATTTTAAGCCGTTCCGGTTGCGGTGCCACCATCAACATCGACGCCCTGCCCTTGGGGCCGGTTTTGGCGCAGCAAACGCAAGCCATCCAACGCCGTTATGCCTTATCGGGCGGGGATGATTACGAATTATGTTTCACCGCAGCCAGCCGTCACCGCGCCACCATCAAGGCGATGGCCGAAGCGATTCACACCCCCGTCAACTGCATCGGCCATATTGAAGCCATGCCGGGCTTACGCCTGATCGATCAACACAGCCAGGCGCTCGACCTTTCCTTCGCCAGTTACGACCATTTCGGGTAAGCGTATGCCAACCTTCAAAGTCAACCTCAATCCTGCTGAAAAAAAGAGCACCTTCAAACCGAATGCCCGATTTTTATGGTCGCATTACAGCCATTTGGTAGGGCAAGGCTTTGGCAGCGGTTTATCGCCCATCATGCCGGGCACGGCGGGCACTTTATTTGGCTGGTTGGTGTTTGCGGTTCTCACGGCGCGCTGGCCGACGTTTTTTACCCCACTCAACTGGTTGCTGATTTCCGTGGTCGGGTTTGTGATTGGTGTACCGATTTGTGACCGCGCCGGGCGCGACATCGGGGTGGCCGATCATGGCAGCATTGTCTGGGATGAAATCATCGCCATTTGGCTGGTGTTACTGTTTTTAATACCGGGGTCGGGGCCGATTCCCGCATCGATTCCATTCAGCACCCAGTGTTGGGCATTTTTTTGGTTTCGCGTGTTCGACATGATCAAACCGCCGCCGATCCACTACTTTGATCAGCATTTCAAGGGCGGTTTTGGTGTCATGTGGGACGATATTCTGGCCGCCTTTTATACCTTGCTGGTGTTTGCAATCTGGCGTGCGATGTAAACCCGGATGCGGTGGGCAAAGCGCGGCAAAACAGTGGTAAAGTGTTCAAACTATTTTCAAAAACACATCGGGTCAGGAGTCGCGCATGAATACTGAATTAATTGCCCTGGCCGAACAAATCGGCAAAAAATTGCAAGAAAAGGGCTTATTGCTGGCCACGGCCGAATCCTTGACCGGCGGCGGCGTGGCGCAAGTCATGACCGAGGTTGCGGGTTCTTCCTCCTGGTTTGATTGCGGCTTTATCAGCTATTCCATCGCCTCCAAAACCGAGATGCTGGGTGTATCAGATGCCTTGATCGCCCAATTTGGCACCGTCAGCGAAGAAGTGGCCGCTGCCATGGCCAAAGGGGCCATCGACAACAGCAACGCCCATATCACGCTCGCCACCACCGGCATTGCCGGCCCCACGGGCGCGGTGCCAGGCAAACCGGTTGGCACCGTGTGCTTTGGCTGGGCGGTGGTGGACAAACAGCATGGGCAGCACATCACCCATACCGAGCGCCTGGTGTTTGGTGGCGACAGACATGCGGTGCGGGAACAAACGGTAAAACATGCGTTGCAGGGCTTGTTGCGGTTTTTGGGGTAAGGTGCGCCCACTCATTCACACGAAATGGCCTGTTCTTGTGCACGTTATGCCTGCCGCGCACTCACATTCAGCAAAAGTGCAAACAAAGCCTGATTTAATTAGAAATTTTCATTGCCAATTTTATATTTTTGAAGCAACCCAATTCGCGCCAGTTCACCCGAATATTTAGTAGTAGTGCTGCGGTTGATCCTTGAATCCGCCTAGCCTTCAATTTCTTTTTGGAAACAAATTATTAGCATAAAATGTTGCAAAAAGAAGTAAACACCTTGCATTGGCAAATGAATCACATTATCATAGCCATTTTATTTTTCGAATTGTTCACGCTATGCCCAGTTTTTTTGACTCTATTTTATTGAATCGTTTTCGTAGTGCCGCCAATCCAATCCAGACTTTGAAGGGGCCACCGCTTGCAGCCTGCTTCAGAGATATCAATCTCTTTGACATCCCAAAGGTCATGCGTGAGAAGAAGTTGATCAAAGGTGCGGAAATCATGGAGCACTGGTTTATGGGTAAGCCGTTTGTGATGCCAGCCCATTGGAAAGCAGGGAAAAATGCGCCTGACCCACGTACCATTCCACTTGGGCACATCAATGAAACAATCATTACCATGCAGTGGGCACTTGGCTATCAACGCGTTTTAACGCCGTATGCCGAACTAAAAAATGCTGTGTATGGCACCCTTAGCGAAAAAAGTCTGGATTTTTCCAAAGATGAACTTTTTGCAAATCTCAAAGCAGATGGGAAATTCACCAAAAAAGTTGAGCGGTTTGGTTTTGGCAGCGGGCGGGAACTTCACAAAACAGCGCATATCAATACCCGCATTATCGGCACCAATTTTTTCGACAAACTCTCTGATCCACTCGATGATATGTATTGCGCGCTTGGTGCATTCGGTCTTCATATTGCAGGTTCTGGCACGGTAACACCGCTTGATCCAAAGGCAGAGGAAGGCACGCACTTGGTAAAAATCGACAAGCTCGGTTTTTACCTCAAGGATACCTACGACTTTAATGAAGATCAGCCACTTGGCTATTGGGCTGAGGATGGTGTCGCAAAGTCCGCTGGCCCTGGTAGTTTTGCTGTCGAAAATAAGCTCTTTCGCGACTGGCGGGCACGCTTTAAACACGGCGGGGATTTCATGATCTTTTCCGATGTCAGGTGGGAAGGGGTTTCAAGACCGATTCTCTGGCCGTATCCAGGTAAATAGCTTATGAAATCACCTTCACCAAAATCTAAAGCACGAATCTGGCTTAAGCGCCTTCTATGGCTGTTTCTCATACTTCTTATTCCGCTTGGTGTTTATCTCTACTATTATGGCCCGTGGATTGCCTACCATTTAGCGACGGGTGCGCTTGGCGGATCTGTCGTGGTAGAAACCGATGCATCATGTGGTGATGGGGAATATCGGGTTGTGGTCTACAAGTACAGGAGTGGCGATGGTTACCTGGAATTAATGAATCGGGCGGGTAAAGTTTTTGATTCGGCCAAATACACAAATGGCATCGATTATGGCCCGCTCAGGTGGAAGCCGGATTGCAAGAAAGTTATGATTACTTCAAATGACGGGATGATGTACCTGGAAGTGAAGTGAACCTGTGGCATGGGCGGTTTGACCGGGCAAAGTGTCGATTCCGGCATTGGCTTGCGCCACCATCAGCCGCGCTTGGGCTTGTTCGGCCAGGGTTTGATCGCCCACGGTGGAAAGGCCCATGGTTTGGTTTTGGTCTTGGCGCTGTTGGGCCAAGAATTCTTGGTCTTTGGCGTGTTCTTGCGCCGGATAGGGGTAGGGGCCAAAAGTCCTTTCCCTCCTGTTGCTGGCGACGTAAAACCGCATAAATATGGCGCATTGGTGTAACTGCCAAAATGATCTTTACCTACTGGCAAAGTGCTTTCGCTTCCGGTGTTGTTGTTTCGGTTATCTGCTGTGTTGTGGTTGCGATAGGCAGGGCGCAGGTTCTCCGGGGTGTTGTTCCACTAGCCGCCGCGCAGCATGCGATTCGCTCAGGGCAGTGGGGCCTTCAAGCCGCGCATCACCCACTTTTGCCAACCACCGCTTAAACGGCTCTGCTTTGGGCGATGGCACAGATTGCATCAATCGCAAACACTGTTCCGCGTGGGCCACATCGGGCATGCGCACAGTAGCTATCGTTTTCAAACCGTGACAATTTGTCACGGTTTCATTTCCCTCGCTTTTCAAGCTAAGCGAGCGACTATGGGTGTCCGCCGCACATAGACCAGCCGCTGTCTGTGATGATAAATTTTTAAAGCGTGCTAAACTAATTAACACCACCCCAACTAAGGTGGTGTCGCCAATCGAATTTTTTGAGGCAATCGAACCATGAATACACCCATCAAACCCCTAGCCGAAATCACCCAAGAAGCGATACGCCTGCTAACGCAAACCATTGGCCCTACAGATACGATGCGCTTTTTGGGGCAATTTACTAATGGTACGGGCAATTACACCGAGGAGCGCCGTGCAATATACGACGACCGCGATCTGGCCGCCGTGCTTACCGAATTAAAAAACACCAACACCCATGCAACAATAGGCAACGGCTTGGTTGATGACGTGCCCGCTTAGCCTTTGCGCTGTAAGGTCACCCATGCTTGCGATGATGGCATGTAGCTTACCAAACACCGTCATGATGAAAATTATCCTCATAATAGCGTGTTTGCTGTGCTTGAATGGCTGTAACCAGCCCGATAAATTACCGGGGCACTTTGCGCTGGAATCAATCCATGTGGCGAAAAGTGAGGGCGCGCTTGGGGTAACGGTGGCGATCAGTACAACCGTCGATTTGGTTGCAGAACTCGGCAAGCTTGATTCGGTGACCTACGGGCAGTTGATTTGCCCCTTGGACGAAAAGGATGTTTTTTATTTGTCAGACGATTCGGGGCCAGCGTTGGTTGCGCCAGTGCATGTGATGTTTTTGCCGAAAAGTGGCGAGCAACGCCGTGATACGAACGGTAAATATTATTATCAATTGGCCGGGAAATTTGAAAGTGCCGAAACCCAGCGAACAGGCACCCGGCTACAGGCGATTGCAATTATTCCATTATTGAAAAAGCGTGATACCTTAACCTGCAAAATGGTTGTCTTCCGTTATTTTCGTGCGCCCTATTTTTCAAACTCTGCATCTTTGAAGAGTGCCGATTTGATTATGGCGCTTGAGCAAGCACGTTAATTTACCCGTAGAAACGCTGATGTGCGCACTCAATGCCGCACTTGTCGCTTGAACTCTGAAAGCATGCGCTCAAATACCGCCTGATCCTCAATCGTGCGATGATAGCCCAGCACCAGCCGGATATCGTGGTTTGGCGTCGGCGGCGTTGCGCCGTATGCAGGCACATTACGGGGGAGAAAATGGTCTTTACCTACTGGCAAAGTGCCCTCGCTTCAGCCAAAACATCTTCCACCGCGTAAATGGTGGTTTCACCCCGTTGCCATGCAGCGATGCGATGCGCAATTTCAGTAGCCCATGCGGCTTCAATCTGGGCAATGACGGGTTCCTGTACCGATTCGAGCAAGCATTCGGCCAACCGCACCCGCTCAAAATGATGTAGTGGAATCTACGCTAAAACATGCCATGCTGGGTTAAGCAATTGCCGCCGCCCGCCCGCGCCCGCATGACTGCCTTAAGTCATGGTGAAAAACAAGTCTACCGCTTCTTGGGCGTTGGCACCGGCGATGATGGTGTCGCACAAATGCAAGGTGCGCTGGTAGGCTATTTCTGATTAAGCCGTGGCGGATGGCTTGATCAACTGCATGCCCGCCGTGCGCGCGGCTTTGGCGTCAAAAGTGAGCGTATGGTGGCAGTTGGCCTTGTGCGCCGAGCGTTCGATCAGACAATCGGCAAAATCGGCGTTGGCTTGTTCATAGGCTCGCAACGCCTTGAAGACGACTTCGTTATTTTCCACTATCAAGTTAGCAACTCGCAGCAAACTGCCCAAGATGGCGATGATCTCTTCCTTGCTGGCCTGATAACAGCCCTGCATCACCCACACCACTTCCACCACCGCTACCAGACTGATGAAACCCGGCTCGGTTTCGGACAACGATTCGATCACGTCATTCGCCAGCGGCGATTGCACTGGGTCGTCTTGGGCAATATAACGTACCAGCACATTGGTGTCTAGGCCGATCATCGCGCCTTGGCCCCTTGCGCGGCAATGGCTAGTTTCATGTCCGCAATGCTAACGGGCTGCAAAGGCCGCCGCAACATGCCTTTCAATGATTGTACTGGTTCGGTTGCCGCCACCATTGCAAATTGCCCTTTTTCAAGCTCGATAAACGCCACCCGGCTACCCGTTTCCAAACGCAGGGCGGCCCGCACCGCCACCGGGATGGTTACTTGCCCCTTAGATGTCATGGTTGCTGTTGTCATGCTGTTCTCCCGATTCGCTTCAATCGTTGCTAAAAATCCGCGCTCATCCACCTTTATTCTCCACTTTCACCATCCACCGTCACAATCTCTTCGCCATTCCTTACTTTACCGTAAGGCGCGGGAAAATCAAGCTTTTTTACGAAACAGCAAGAGAAGATCCCTACGCCTTCTCACGGCGGCATCTAGGCAATGACCGGTTTCTGTACCGATTCGAGCTAGCATTCGGCCAACCGCACCTGATTAGCTGGTGGCAATTGCCGTGCTTGCAGTTCAAGCGATTGAAGTGAAATAGTCATGGCGCAGCCCCTTAAATAATGGAAATGATGAAGTGGATTCTACGCTAAAACATGCCATGCTGGGTTAAGCAATTGCCGCCGCCCGCCCGCGCTCGCATGGCTACCTTAAATCATGGTTTCATAGCCAATAACGGTAAATCTCAACCAGGTTGTCGCGCACTTCATCAGCATCTGCCACGACAGCAAACTATAGTGGCCCCTTCACCGATAAGCCGCTAGCCCACAATGGGTCAAACCAGCCATCTTTGAAGAGGGTATGGCGCAAATGCACCGTGTTGGCATGGCGCGCATGCGCCACCCAACTGCTTATGCGCTGGCGCACGACTTGCGCGTCCGCAGGCGTGTGGCTGGTAGGCCATGCGCGCCGCATTGCATTCAGGCGGGTGCGAAAACGGGTGACGTTGGCAGCATGCAAGCGCCGCCGCCCACCGTGCAACAATTCAAGACCAAGAAATACCGATGGACGCTTACACGCAAAAACACCCGTTTTAGCAGGGTGCAATTTCAAGCGCCTGCCAACCAGATACTCCGCTATCTGCCCTTGCCATGCGGCCAACTGCGATGGCTCGTCGGCAAAGACGGCAAAATCATCAACGTAACGCAGATAGGGGACGCGCAGTACTTCCTTTACTCAGTGGTCAAAGCCATTTAGATACACATTGGCAAAAAACTGACTGGTCAAATTACCTAGCGGCAAGCCGCGTCGGCGCGTTAATGGCGTCAACAAATCGGCATCGCCGGGGAAAAACAAATCTACCGCTTCTTGGGCGTTGGCACCGTCGATGGTGGTGTCGCACAAATGCAAGGTGCGCTTGCAGGCTATTTTACGGCGTAAATCGGCTTGGAGAATGGCATGGTCGATGGCGGGGAAATAGCGGAAAATGTCGCCGCGCAAAACATACTGGTAGCGGTC
>JBKJLF010000245.1:0-4783 GCA_046597185.1 Burkholderiaceae bacterium
CACCGGGCGACTTGGCCTTGGCAGTGCATGGAAAAATGACCCACGAGATCGAATATTGGCGCATTGATGATGTCTTGAACCTTTTCAAGGCAATCATTGACCCGCATTTGATCGGGCAAACCAAGCAGGTCAAGCAATACCGCGATTGGGTTGCGCACAAAAATCTTAAAAAAGGCAGTCCGCAGATGGTTTTGCCGCAAACGGCATATCGGATTTTGGCGGAAATGCTCAGACAATTGCCTGCGTAACTTCTACCACCGTGCCCATGCCTTGCAGCGTATCGCGACTGAGAGCAAAAAAGATACCCGATGGGCGACATCTTGTTTCTTTAATAGCACCTGTACGCCGTTCGGCCAACTTCACGCAGCTAACCGCACCAAGCTAGCTTCTGGGAATTGAATTGCCATCCAATTTCGTAGTTTTGCACTTAGCGTACCCGCATTTCGAGGACAAAACTTTGGGTAATCAACCAAACACTCCTTAATAATTTCTACGGGATGTGTTTTTGCGTCTAGAGTCGCTAATACATTATTCAATTCACTGTAGCTGGCAAATTCCTTCCCTACAATGCACGAGAGCATAACAACCATTACAGAATAGCAATCTCGTGCAAATCCAGTATTGATGTCATTATGCTCCTCTGGCGTATATGGTGGCGTACCATGCCTGAAGAATGTCTTACCAAGACTTGGCATCGGAAGCTGAGCGATGCCGAAGTCAATAAGCCGTAATTGGCCATCTAAAGAAAACATGATGTTACCCGGATGAACATCACGATGTTGAAAATTTGAATTGTGTGAATGATGCAAGGCGTTTAACAATGGGCTACCAACTTTTTCCATTAGCCCGATCCATGATAAATCCTTGAACGTATCAAGCTTATTGCGTAGACTATTTTCAAGCCATTCGACAATCAAACCATGTCGCTCGCCCACCAATGTCTCACATATGAATGGGACGATGTTTGGATGCGGATGAAGTTTTCGCAATATCTTACATTCACGGTTCAAGGCTTCCTTGGCTGCATCCTCATTTGCAGCAACTTTAATCGCCACTTTCTTTTTCGTATGGAGGTCAATCGCTGGATAAATAGTTGCCATGCCACCGACTGAACCTGTCACTGATATAATTTGATATCGTTCATCGATTAGTTGACCGAGTTTAAGTTCAATAGCTGCCATTTATCTTTAAAATCCAAGTATGCAAGTTCAATACAGTAACATACGATACCATAATTTACTACCTTTAAGTGGTAGAAGGCATTAGCCAAGCACAATAACCGTATCATTTTCGCTAAACCTAGTACTTAACCCCACGAACTGGCAGGCGCTAAGGCGAAATAAAATACAATCAAATACAAACAAATATTACCAATTAAATATCAAAAAAGGTTTAGCTATGCCCATTGCCACCATGAAACCAGATTAGCTTGCTCTGAATAATAGCCAGCGACGAAATTAACAGCAACGCCCCCCCCCATTTGCCACTATGCAGTGCAGGAACTATACTAAACTTTTCTATCTTTATTTTGGAGTACCCAATGAAAGCATTAACTGGCGAACACCGCCACTATGAAAGCCAATACGGCGACGCACTGTCATCCAATGCTACTGCGCTGAAAACAAACATGGTGCAGTGGTTTTAAAACGCTTACTGAATGAACGTATCAAATTAGCCGATTCACCTGATGCTGTCTGGCACGACGCCGACGATGTGTTTGCTGAACTGGAGGTGCATAATGCCAACCAAGCTTGATAGCCAATCAGAACCCGCCTCAAAAAATCGCCTAACTTTTCCGCAAACCCTGTAAGCAATCCAAGCCAAAACCGACTACCCTAAATTAGTCTCACCACGCCTTCCTTGCTTACCCGGAGCCACACCCATGAAAACCGTCTTTTTCCGCACCGCCATTGCTTTAAGCGTGATTGGTCTGACCGCCAACGCCAGCTTCGCCCAATCCTGCAGCAAACAAAGCCCCAGCTATAGCGTGGCCTTGTTTGAACTCTACACCTCCGAAGGTTGCAGCAGTTGTCCGCCTGCGGATAAATTCGTCTCCGATTTGCGCAACAGTAATTTTGCGCCGGATCAGGCGGTGTTGCTGTCGATGCATGTCGATTATTGGGATTATATCGGCTGGAAAGATGTGTTTTCCAAGCATGTGATTACCGAACGGCAACGCTGGCTGTCCAACCTGGTTGGCTCGCGCACCATTTATACGCCGGAAGTGTTTATGGGTGGCCGCGAAGTGCGCGGTGGCGTCAGTGGCTGGCGTAGCGCCGTGCCGGAAACCGTGAAACGTATTAACAGCCGCCCGGCACAGGCGGATATTCATATTTTCATCGGCAAACTCAGCGGCAATAACTTGCCCGTTGAAGTGAGCGCCAAAGCCAAACAAAACGGTAGCTTGTTTGTCGCCCTGGTCGAAAACGGCTTGGTTACTAATATCAAAGCCGGGGAAAATTCTGGCACCGTCTTAAAACACGATTATGTGGTGCGCGAGTGGATAGGGCCAATTAATTTAAGCGGTGACGCCAGCCAAACCAAAGCCGCACTGTCACGCGCAATTAGCGTGCCAGTTGGTGCCAATGCCAAAAACCTTGGGGTGGCAGCGTTTGTGCAAAATGAAAAAGGGGAAGTCTTGCAAGCCTTGTCGCTGCCTTTGTGCAATGGTTGAATTAACAAATCTAGCTGTATTGCAACATCGCTTCTTCGACCAGCCAAAGCCGATCCTGCCCCCAGGTCACACACAAAGGCTTGCTTTGCCCAGCCCGGCGCAAGATAAAGCTGGGCACGCCCCAGCAATCATGGCTCGCCATATCCTGCCGATTGTGTTCTTCCTCGGCTTCCCACGCTGTACTATCGAGGTGCGATTGCGCCTCTTGCCACGATAAGCCGAGGCCCTCAATGATTTGTTTCAACACCTTGGTTTGATAAATATCACGCCCTTCTGCAAACGCCGCACGCAATAAAGCATGGTAATAGCCAAATTCCTGCCCTTTACTGCGAACCCAGTCAAACAGCGATAAAGCCCGCAAAATCGGCGCGCCAAGCGGGTCAAAAATCTGGCCAAATGGCAAACCCAACATCTGCGCTTCACGCGCTGCGTCGAACATCAGGTAAGCGCCCTTGCGCGCAGGCACGGGCAAGCCACGCATCACCATCGGCAACACCGGACGCAATACAATTTGCACACCATGCTTTTGCGTCAGATTTTTTAAGCGCTCCATGGCCAAATAAGTGTGAGGGCTGCGCAGGGAAACAAAACATTCCAGTACCAGATTGTCCGCCTTCAAGGCATGGTTGAAACTGCTCCGGGCAGGTAGCGCCAAACGCTTGGGCGGCGCACCCACACCCCGGCTCACCAGGCGACGCTGCAAATAATGCAAACGCTCAATTCCCACATACCAAGTGCCATCAAAATAAAAGGCCGCACTGCCAAAATAACCGAATTCTGCGCGCTTCCTGTCCCCCGTCGCCAATTTACGGGTGGTGGTCGGCACATCCGCAAAACCATGGCGCGCGGCTAATTCTTGCAAGACTATCGCATCATTTTCCCATAAGGCCAAGCCAACCTGACGTGGCAAATCCGGGTCAGGATTTTTTTGCGCACTCAAAATACACTGGGCTATGGTCACCAAATCAGCGCGCGGCGCGTGCTGCGGGTCAACAAAGAATAAGCCATACCAGGGGGCAATGGCGGCGGCGTCGCGCCGGGCGTAATTGGCCAACATCCCACGTTCCGGGGTCACGTCATCTGCCGCTGCTGGCACCAAATGAAACACGCAAGGCACGGGAAATTGTTTTAACAGATCGGGTAAAACTTGAGCCATCAAGTGGCTGTACGGGTCATCAACCTGATGAAAATAATGTAGCGTCGGAACATGCCCTTGCTGCTTTTCAAATTTGACTTCTCGTTGGCGCTGCCGGGTCAAATCGGCCATACGCCCCATCACTTTTCCGACCAGCCAACCTTTAGCCCGCATTATTCGCTTTCGATGAGGATTCGCTCGCAGATTCGATCGCAAGATCGGGCAACAAGCAGGCATCGAGCACTTGCAAATCATTGTCCTTGGCAAAATCGACCACAAAATGATAGGCCAAGGGTTCAAATTCGCGCAAATCGGCATTCACTACCACCGCCTTCACATTATTGAGCACCGTGGGCCGAACAAACGGGGAATACTGTAGATGGGCATGCGGCCCACCGCTGCCTTCCAGGCGAAAGCAAGACATCACGCCGCACAGGCGTTCGGCCCAGTCACTGGGGCGAAACGGTTTGCCCTGATTGGTGATGCCGAGAATGAAAAATTCACGCGCAACCAGCTTTTTCTCAGTCATGCCATCATCCAAACCAAACCGCTACTGACAGCAATAATAACAACATCATCCACAGCAATAAGGCGCGCCAAACCAAACCAACGGTACTGCGCAAGGCACGCGGGGCAGGTTCTTCGCCCGGCAAACTTTCATTTTCCATGCCCGATGAATCAATCGTCGCGGCATCCATCGGTAAGATATTGCTGGCATTTTCTTGCGGTGTACCCAGCCGCACGCCCATGGCACCACCGCCCGCCGACAAAATAATGCCGACCGCCTCATCGCTCCAGCGATTGGCAAAATTGCGCCAGGCATAAATCGCATCTTCAAAATTGCCCACCACCGCGAACGCGATGGCGGTCAGGCGCACGGGAATCCAGTCGATCCAGTAAAAAGCACGCTTGGCAAACTCACCAAAGGCTTCATCTTTCATGTGTTCAGGATCATTCCAGGCATGGGTTAAATG
>JBKJLF010000248.1:0-16524 GCA_046597185.1 Burkholderiaceae bacterium
GGGTGGCCTTGTTCTTCGTATTGCTGTTTAATCGGTTGTTTGAAGGCTTCTTCTTCGTCCGCACTCCAGGTGCCGCCCTTGCCTTCAATGCCATCACGCTTGACGGTGGCCAGCACGCTGGCAGCCTGATCGCCACCCATGACCGAAATACGCGCATTAGGCCACATCCACAAAAAGCGCGGTGAAAAACCGCGACCACACATGCCGTAATTGCCCGCACCAAAACTGCCGCCGATGATGACGGTAAATTTGGGCACGGCGGCGGTGGAAACAGCGGTCACCATCTTGGCCCCATTGCGCGCAATGCCTTCGTTTTCATATTTGCGCCCAACCATAAAGCCGGTGATATTTTGCAAAAACACCAGCGGAATTTTGCGCTGGCAGCACAGTTCGATAAAGTGTGTGCCCTTCAAAGCCGATTCGGAAAACAAAATGCCGTTGTTGGCGATAATGCCGACCGGCACGCCGAAAATATGGGCGAAGCCGCAAATGAGGGTGGTGCCGTAGCGCGCTTTAAATTCGTCAAAATCGCTGCCATCGACAATGCGCGCAATCACTTCGCGTACATCAAACGGTTTGCGCGTATCGACCGGGATAATGCCATACAAATCCGAAGCTGGGTATTTTGGTTCCACCACCTCGCGCAATACCATTTGCTGCGGCTTTTGGCGGTTTAAGTTGCTGACGATGGTGCGCGCCAGCGACAGCGCATGGGTATCGTTTTGCGCCAGATGATCGACCACCCCGGAAAGCCGGGTATGCACATCTCCGCCGCCCAAATCTTCGGCTGACACCACTTCACCGGTGGCCGCTTTCACCAGCGGTGGGCCACCCAAAAAGATGGTGCCCTGATTTTTAACGATGATCGATTCATCGCTCATGGCCGGCATATACGCGCCGCCGGCGGTACAGGACCCCATCACCACCGCGATTTGCGGAATGCCCTTGGCCGAGAGATTGGCTTGATTGTAGAAGATGCGGCCAAAGTGATCGCGATCCGGGAATACATCGTCCTGATTAGGCAGATTGGCCCCGCCCGAATCAACCAGATAAATGCAGGGCAAATTGTTTTGATCGGCGATTTCTTGCGCGCGCAAATGTTTTTTCACCGTCATCGGGTAATAGGTGCCGCCCTTGACGGTGGCGTCGTTACAGACGATCACGCATTCTTGCCCACTCACGCGCCCGATGCCGGTGATAATGCCCGCTGCCGGGGCCGCATCCACGCCCTTATCCTGATACATGCCATACGCTGCCATTTGCGACAATTCCAAAAACGGGGTGCCGGGGTCGAGTAGCATTTGCACCCGATCTCGTGGTAACAGTTTGCCGCGCGCCACATGTTTGGCGCTGGCTGCTGCACCGCCGCCGGCGGCAATTTGCGTCACTTTTTGCAGCAAATCATCGACCAGCTTTTGCATGGCTACCGCATTGTTTTGGAAATCCGCATCGCGCGAATTGAGTTTGCTTTCGATCTGGGCCATACTGCCATCCTTTTATTCGTATTTTGCTTCGTATTTTGGTTTGAGTTTTATTTTGGATACCATTTTAATTTGCTGATGTCGCTTTCGGGTCCGGATGCTCCCCATCCAGATAATACCAGCGCCCCTGTTCCCGCACAAAGCGGCTCACTTCATGCAGGCGGTGCGCCCGGCCCTGTAATTTATAGCGTGCCACAAATTCCACTACCCCTTGTTCGCCATCCATGCCATGGTGCTTCACTTGCAGCCCCAGCCACTGTGTGCCATCGCGACTCAGGGCAATCGGCGGGCGCGTGCTGGTATGCCAGGTCGCCAGCAGATACGCTTCGTGGGCGCGCACGAAGGCGCTGTAACGCGAACGCATCAGCGCCTCGGGCGTGGGTGCAGGCACGAGTTGGGCCATATCAACCATGTCGGCCATGTCGGCCATATTGTTACCAAGATAGCGCCCGCAACAGTATTCAAACAGCGCGCCCGCGCCGACATCGGGCGCACCGCCGCACGGGCAGGCGGCCATGCTTGCTGCCGTTGACGAGGTTGACGAGCTTGCCGAGGTTGATGGGGTGCGCGCCTTCTTCATTCAAATCTTTCCATCTTTCAACAAGGCTTCGATTTGGTAAAAATGGTCAAAGCCCCAAAACGCTTCGCCATCGACCACAATATAGGGCGCACCAAACAGGCCGCGCTGCATTCCCTGTTCAATTTCCAATTTTAAACGCTCTTTCATTTCCGGGCTTTGTATCGCTTGCGCCACGGCGGCACCATCAAAACCGAGTGCATTTGCCACCGCCACCACGGTATCGGCCTCGCCAATATTGGAGCCATTGACAAAATAAGCGTGATAAATGGCTTTCGAAAAGCGCGCAGCGGTATCGCCGCCATGTTGGTCTTGCAAGAAATAACAAGCACGCGCCGCAAATTGCGTGCCGATGGGGAAAGGCTGGGGAAAAGTAAAAGGAATACCATGAAAACGGGCGGTACGAGCTAAATCATGCAAAACATAATCACCTTTGATAGGCATAGCCACCAAAGGTACGGCACCCGTGGTTTTGAAAACGGCACCTAAGAGAATCGGATACCAGTTCACCGTGCGGCCATGGCGCGCAGCCAGTTCTTCAATTTTCATGGCGGCCAAGTAACTATAAGGTGAAACAAAGTCAAAATAAAAATCCATGCGCCCACTCCCTGAATTGATCCGAATTTGAACTTGCTATTGTAAGCCTTTACGCCGTGATGTGGGCGAGCTTGTTGTAGCAACGATATGACGTTAACGTAAACGTCAACCAGGTGCGAATTTTACCTGAAAGTGGGGAAAAGTGCGAGTGGAAGCCTTGTCTAATACAAAACCGTCTTTCAACTGCGCGACTCGCAGGTGCCGGTTGAATCACTCAAGCTGGTGCGTGCCTCAGACGCCAAGCGTATCGTGCCGATTTCGCTTGAAGCCCGTGGCGCTATCGGCTGTGCCGTGGTAATGGGTGCGGGCACCAACGTGGTGGAAACTTCGTATTCGCTGCTGCCCGCGCTGGCTGTGCCGTTTATGCGCTTACAGGCTACGCCAGGAATGGGATGAAAACCCATGGGGCGATCCGCAATTTGGCCGCTATAACGACATGGACTGGGTATTAAAACTGGCCAGCGCACGGAATTACCGAATCGCCGATAGTGAGGTACACCGCCATGTATTGCAGCCAGCATTTGCAATGCATCTGCCGGGATACGTCGCCATCCCGGATGGCTTTGACATGACGTTTGAAGAGGGAAGTGGTAGCCTGTCATGCTGGGTCAAGGCACCATGAACGATCTTGCGCATATATTTTTGGCCGGCCATGGCGACGAGGCGATGCTGGGCGCATTGTGCGGCGATAAGCTGATTCAATTTGTCAGCACACAAAGAGCCGCACAGGCGGTTCAATTCAATTATCAAGGATTTTGATGAAAGCGCTTACCGTCTCGGCAGTCTTGTCAATCGCTGGCGTGAGCCCTTGCCTTTTGCGACAAAACGTAAGAACTAACCATTTTGTACGCTATCATGTAACTTTTGTGTAAATTTTGTAGTCGTGCAAGCCAATCGAAAAGAAGAAAAAACCATGATGGAAGTGGTAAGTCCCGGTCACTGGCCACAGACATTTCATCAAACCCATATTGGATCGGCTGCCCTTCCAATTAGTTGATCCAACTCTGTGCCATAGCAGTACTTGCAGCGCCCACCCATGACATGGCGATAAGCCTGGCTATCAGTCTGGCGATCAGCATACCCTATACCAACAATTAAATATTGAACCTCCCGATCGCATTTAATCAAGCCAGGGAGCAGCTTGACTTCGGCAAGGGCCGCCCATAAAATGCTCCTCGATTAACCCTTTTACAAGTACGCAACGCTTCCAAAACCACCAAAGGAGGTGTGTACACGGTTATCAAACCTCGCCTTTTGCTTATTCATATAATTTATTCATAAAAATTTTAGGAGACCCAAACCATGAAATTCAGTACGATCAAAAACAAGCTACGCACGCTGACCCAACTCGGCACCCTTGCCATGGTGGGCTTGCTGTCCGGCGTCAACCCGGCGCAGGCAGGCGCAACCGATGGCTGCACCCCTGTCGTCCTGACCAGGCAAACGCCCAATACCAACATCTGCTATGGCACCGCATCCTGGTTGGAGCCAACGCTGCACAACACGCGCCTGACTCAGACGTTTGACTTGTATCGGGCGGTATCGACGAAACCGACGCCACTGATCATTTGGGCGCACCAAAGCGGCAACAGCAAAGCGCTGCCCAAAGACAGCGACCCTTACAACGCCCTGGTGGTGCCTGCCTTGGCTGCGGGGTTTTCATTTGCCTCGCTGGAGTTCCGCCACCCAAATACAAACCAGATGGAAGCCGCTACCAACAATGGCGTGGTGCCATCGCTTGATATAGCGCACGCCCTGCAATACATACGCGCCAACGCCAAAGCCTTGAACATCGACCCCGCCAATGTCTTTTTTGTCGGGGCCTCGCGCGGCACCCTGACCTTGTGGACTGCCTTGCAAAACGACATGGCCAACCCCTTCAGCCCTGATCCGGTGGCACGCCAATCAACGCGGGTGAACGCCGTGTTCGGCTATAACGCCCAGACCACCTACGACGGACGCGAGTTTGCCAACCTGTTCCTGGTGCCGGAAGACAGGCAACCCTACATTGATCAATTCATCGCCGACAACCCTTATTACGAGCAATTTGGTAGTTCAATCCAAAGCGTGAATGCAGGCAGACTGCCCGACCCGCCAGTCATGCTGCGTTACAATACCGTGGCGGTCCCACGTTTGTTGACGTATGAGGAGATGCTGCAACAAAACTACGTGCACTACCCGAATTTTGGCATGGTATTGTGCTCGACTTACTTCAATAAATTTGGCGACAATTCACATTGCTCATTTGAGGGCGACCCCAAGTTTAACGACATGCAGGTACGTTTTGCCGGCTACGTGGACTTTTTCAAACTGCACTTGAAGCCCACGCCATAGGCTCAAGAAAACAAATCCTGCTGGCGCGATGCTGCCGATGATGCGGGTGTTGATGCGGGTGCTGATGCGGGTGCTGATGCGGGTGCTGGTACGAGTATTGGATCAAGGGCCACACCCGCCTGCATGGCCTGCTCGATCAGCAGGAAATCGGCTTCGGTGATTTCAAAATGGCCGAAGCGAAATTGATAGCCCCAACTGGTGCGGCCAGCGGTAAAGCTGAGCTGATCCAGCAGCGGCTGAATCGGCGCATCCCGGCTCTCGCGGTACTGCACATCGCGCCGGAAAGGCACGAAGTCCGGGGTCATTTCAAACAAATACGCCGCCTCACCCACCACCGTGCCGATTGCGGTAAAACTCTGGCATTTTTCCTTGCCCTGAAATTGCAGTACAGGGGAATAAAACACAATCCCATCGCCAACCGACATGCGCGCCAGCGGTGCCTTTTTACCGTGACAAACCTGGCAAAAGCCACCCTGTTCACCGCGTTTGATATGCTCTCTGGAGACCACACCACACCAATATTTTTTCATTTTAAACGCCGTATTATTCTGAGTTCAGTATGTCTGCATTATGCAGCCAACGCTGACGGCATTTGGGTACACCAGAGCACGCCTGACTGTTAGCACGTGCAAAGGAAATAAGATCATGCCGCAGCATAACGCGTGAATTACCGGGTGGGTGGATTGGCATCACCCACATTCACGCCACCCGCCACGCCCAGCGTTTCAGCTTCAGATAATTGATTCAAGCTCTTTTTCTTGGGCGATGCGCCGGTTTTTTTGGCCTTCCCGCCAGCAACGGTCGGAATCTTGTTTTTTACTGCATTAACTAATCGTTTCATTTTGAAAATCCTCCATAATATCAATCAATGATGATTTATAAAACAATGGGATGACTACAAAAAATCTCTTCCAGCAGCAAAAATTACCTGAATAGTCAAACCAAGTGCAGTATAGCATTATTTTCCGGTTATATTGCAAGCCAGCAACACTGGCATCCTAAATTTGTGGCGCGCGCCAAACCCGCGCCGCACCATGGTAAACTCTCCCTACCTTAGCCTGAACGGATTGCGATACCATGCCCAAGCCTACGTCTCTTCCTGGAATCATTGTGCCCATTGCGCTGGCGCTGCTACTCGCCAATGCGCATGCACACGCACAAACGCCCACCAAACCGGTCCCGGCCAAAGCCACCGCCAAAGCCGCAAATCCTGAAGCGGCCAAAGACGCTGGCCCGGCCCCGAATATGGTGGTAATTTCACCGCAATTGGTCACTTCCGGCCAACCCAATTCTGATCAACTGGGCAATTTAGCGGCGCAAGGCTTTGAAGCGGTGATTTATCTGGCCCCGCCCTGGGTCAGCGATGCCATCATCGACGAAGCGCAAATTATTGGGCGGCAAGGGATGGTGAATGTGAATATCCCCATCAAGTTTGACAACCCGACCGAAAAAGATTTTGAGACCTTTGCCGCCGTACTGCAAGCGCTGGGCAAACGCAAAGTGCTGGTGCATTGCCAGGTGAATATGCGCGCCTCGTCGATGGTGTTTTTGTACCGCAGCATTATTCTGAAAGAAGACCCGCACACCGCCTGGGATTCGGTGACCAAAATTTGGGTGCCGGAAGGACCGTGGAAAAAGCTGATCCAGCAGCAATTGCAAAAACACAGTATCAAGTTTGAGCTGTTTTAATTTCCGCGAAGAGGAAACCATGGCAACAACAACCGCAGTTGAAATCGTCATTGTCGAGTTCTGGCCCGAACCCTATGCGGCATCGGCAGACCGCGCGCATCTGGTGGAGGCAATGCAATGAGCGTACTTAAACTGGCGCGTTGGCTTACCATGATTTTACTGCTGCCAGGCCTTTGGAGCTGTGGCGAGGCGCATCGCAGTTGGGACACTGGCGAAGTCGGCTTGGCGCTCAAAAAAGAACTGCGTGACAATCAAGCCAACAACCAGGCCAACAACCAGGCCAAAGAAGTGACCATCGCCAAGCTCACCCGGTTTGCCTGGGATGAATTATTTCTGTTCAACCCTTATACCCCAAGCAGCGAGGTTTGCAAACGGGTGCATGTGACGGCCTCCGATTGCAAGGCCATCATCGCTGACGAATCGAAGGATGATGGCGAGATGATGATGGTTTTTCGGATCAAGGGAAAAGTCGCACACTCGGAACTGCACCATCGCAGCCATGGCGATTTTACCCCTGCCCCGGCGGAGCCATTCACACCGCAAACGGCCATCTTTTCAGTCGTTGCCGAAAGCACGGGTACGGCTGGGGCAGACTGGTTGAAATTACGGCCAAAATCAGTTGGCGGTTCGTAGTACGGCGCGCTGAAATTCGATTTCCACCAATTCCTAAAAATGCAAGCTATAATGCGAGCAAGTATTTCAAGTACCCCAATATATCTCAGAACTCGAACCATCAATAATTGAAGTGGAGGGGAAAATGGAAAGCCGTTCCAAGTATCGCTGCCCGTCATGCGACCGGGATGTTTTGAATCGCAGGGTACGCCACTGCCTTTTTTGCAACGCAGCGCCCTGCATCGTTTCTAATAACCGGAGAACAGATGGTTGAAATGGATGACGAAAAGCGGCAAGAAATTGCCAGACATTATCGCGATCACCCGGAAGAACCTTCGGCTGCTGCTTCAAACCTTGACGAACGCATCAAAGATGCCTTGAACATCGCATGTGAAATTCTACCGCATTTGTAATATTGCCGGAATCAGTGGGGTTATTCCCCTCCACTGGACGGGGTGGTTTGTATGAGCAACGACTAGCTGTGCAGCAGGGGCGCAAGGTACGCCCTGCGGGCACCCCTCCTGGGGAGGGGAATTGTACGCTACGGCTGATGGCCTTTTTCGAAAGCCTCTTCAGTGCGCAATTTCAAAGTGCAACACCTCAAGGAAGTTATGCGCCTTGCTGTTATGCGCCTGATCCAGCAATTCCATTTGCGCCAAACCCCACTTCCCCGGTGCCGAACCAATCGGCAACACTTCGGTAACTTCATAGCGCGTCCACACGTCCGGATTGCCCTGGAAAAAGCGGGTTTTCCAACTGGCATGCGCATAATAAAAATTGTGTGAAATGCCTTGCGGATCAAGCAAAGTGTAATACAGATTGCGAATACCCGCCTTGTTATCCTTGGCATAAAACACGATACGCACCCGGGTTTCGCCATTCGGGGCCTGCGGATTGGTGGGCGTGGCGTCGATGCTGATTTTATTCACATCCAGGTTCGGGGCCTGATAATCCGGGTTACCAGTGAGCACTGTCAAACTGGTGGCGGGTTCGTCTTTGGGGCTGTCGGAAAAATATTGCCAGGTGCGATTGCCCGCCGCATCCTTGATGGCAATATACGGCACCTGATATTGGCCGCTGGCATAAAATTCGGTCATATCAAATTCCACCCGCGCGGTTTTGGTTTTTGCGTCGTAATAGCCCAGTGCGGCAATCAACATACCACTGTTTTTTTCCAACAGCGCGGCATACATATCGTTGAGTTCATTAATCGGGCCGTTTTTATCCACTTGCCAGCTCACCACCAATTTTTGCACCGAATGCCCTTCCACCACGCTCGCGCCCTGCAAAGCCATCTTCAATGAATGCGGCACATAACGCGGCGGGGTACCATCTTCCAGCGGGTTATTGACGAACATTTTCCAGCCAAAATCATGCACGCCTTCATAGCGGGTATTACCCACCGCATCAATCACGCGGATTTGGTCGGTGGTCCAAAAACCGCTCCTGGCGTACTTGCTGATCACCAGGCTACCCGTTACCACCGCGCTACTGCCATTTTTGCGATGGAGCCACAGCTCTTTATAGGTGCCGCCTTCGGCATGCAAAATCATATACGCCATATCCACGCCATCCATTTTGCCGGGGATGGTGTTAACTTCCAATTCAATGGTGACGGTTTTATCACTCTCCGGCGCGCCTTCCACGACCACATCAACCCGTTTGATTTTGCCGGGATAATCATAGTCCGGGAATAAATTGAGCACGTCAAATTGCAGATCAGTGCGCACCTGGGTGACATACGAGCTGCCGTGCATGACCTTATCGCGGATAAATTCGAATTTGGCCACCGAGCGCGAATGCAGTAAATTCGGGTCGAGGATGTAGCCAGCCACCGATTCGGCCATGTCTTCATTCGGGTTTTTCTTGTGCGCATAAGATGAAACAAAGCCAGTGGTTTGGGTAGTCGTCCAACCGTCGACATCGGCAGTATCAGGACGCCAGCCGCCCACTTTGGCCCAGGCATCTTTCAGCTTGGCATCGAATAAAAACTCCCACATAAAATGGGCTTTTTCATGCAAAATCACATGGTGGGTAAAGGTTAAATCGGTAAAAGCACCATCGACAAATTCGATGTAACCGGCAGCGGGGAAAGCGAGTGCCGAGACGCAGAAAAAGCGTGGATTTTTTTGCCCAAAGGCGCGCCGCACCAAATAATTCAAGCCTTTAATCACATGCATGCCGCGCGGCATTTCTTCAAACATATTGATGATTTCAATCAGCTCGCGTGGGCGAAACTGGGTGAAGCGGTATTGGTCTTCCTGGGTGGTGGTGGCGGTTAAGGCCTTGTAGTCGGGCACCATAATGGAGGTGGCAAAGCGTTCGTGCAGGATTTTTTCTACCGCCTGCACATCGCTGCCGTCACGCGTGACATAGCGCACCAGCGCATGGTGCAAGCGCTTGGAGAAAAATTCACCTTTCATTCCATCGAGCAACACCATTCTGGGCCGGGCATACACCATGCTGGCGCTGGAGAGGGTGATGGTATCGCCGCCCTCGGTGCGCACCACCTGAATGTCATCCACCACGGCTTGATCGGTCAAAATCCATTTCGAAGGTCTCAAAGGCTGTTGCCGCGCATCCAGGTGGATAAACTGGGGAATGGTTTTCATCACCTGCAATAAGCGGCTGGCGTATTCCTGGCTCCACTGCACTTGCTCGTTGCTCAGGATGATGTTGTAATCGTATTGCAAACTGGTGGCGGCTGCCGGGTCGGCCGGGCTGATGGTTTGATCCAGAAAGTTGATCACGGGCGGCTTATTGATACCGGCCGTGACTTCATAGCCACTGCGGCTGCCGTCGTCGCTCCAATGAAAACTGAACCAGTCTTTGTTCAGGGCCTGGGCTTTAAAGCTGGCACGGGTGGGCGTAGGGTGCGCAACATTGCCCACCGGGGCCGCCACGCTCACCGTTTGCGCCTGGCCGAAGGCGTAGCCATTGGCTTCGGCTTTGATAAAATATTTGCCATAAGGCACTTGTTTGAATGAAAAATGGCCGGATGCGTCGGCCTGGGTGGTGCGCAAAAAGCCATCGTGGCCGAGGGTGACGATGGCAGCGACATTGCCGGCTATGGTGCCCGCCACCTCGCCAGTGGGTGGCGCGCGGTACGGCGATTTGGCCCAAGCGGGCAGCGTGAACAAGCAGCAGGCGCACAGTGCCAAAACGGCATGTTGCATGATCTGGTGCGTGGAAGCTGGGGCAGCGGCGTGGGGATTCATGGCGTTCTCTCTTTTTTGGCAAGCACATGTTTCCATGAAGCATTAATCATGCCACTGCCGGAAAGGTCGCGTGCGAGTGCCAAAACGCCATGTTGCGCTCAAAACAAGAACAAAAAGAAAATACGCCGGGGAAAGCGCTGACAATTTTTTGCCGCCGATTGACAATTTTTGGCAGCGAAGGGGCAATTTTTAGCGTGAAACTCAGCGCCAAATAGTAGCTATAGCGCAATCATAATCGTTCACCGCTTATTTCAATGTTTGAAGGGGACCAGCGCTTATGCAGGCTTGAATTGTATTTGCGCTGCACCATGTTCGTTTTTGGCTTGTGTTCTGGGTGCGCCAGCTTCATGCACCCAATTGAGAACAAAGGCGCACTGGTCGGCTGCATTCTGGCTCGGCTCGCCTTTGTACATCAAGCCAAGTTCTTCAGCGTGATCGATGGCATATTTAGCAATCGCATCTTTTGGGCTTTTCCCTTCAATGCCCTTGATTGGGTGAAGCGCAAATCACTTACCCCGCATGCCTCTCGCACTAGCTGATATTGATGATGCTATCGACTTGCTAGCGCAACACCCCTCAAACATCATCAAAAAGCCGCTTAATACTGCTCATTGGCAAAAACAAGCGCAAGGGCTGCTCTTGCATTGGCAGAAAACCAAAGTGTTGATAAAACGCCTTCGCCGCCTCGTCTTTTGCATCCACCACCAAGGCCATGGCGGCAATTTCGCTGCGTGCGCTGCGATGCAAGGCATCCATTAGCAAAAACTCGCCCAAGCCCTGCCCCTTACACTTACTTGCCAACGCCAAACGTCCCATCAAAACGACAGGTAAGCTGGTATAGCGCGGCAACTTCTTGGCAAGCGTGGCGGACAACTCACGCGCATCAATGGCCGATGACGATAAGGTATAGTAACCAAGCATTTCGGTAGATGGCGGTGCCAGCAACACAAACGGCGCGGCAACATGGCGCTTGGCGTCTTGCCCGGCCTGCTTTTGCAAATACGCATCCAGCACGGGCACACCGCATTCAAATGCGGCACGCTGATGCGACGCGGCAAGCACTTCGATCACAAAACGGTTGGCTGGCGGCAATTCGGCTGATAGTTCGGCTGATAGTTCGGCTGATAGTTCGGCTGATAATTCGGCTGATAATTCGACTGACAATTAAGCGCCCATCTTTTTTCGATAATTTTCCGCTGCACTTTTCAACCTTGCGCTAGGTTCTGGCGGGTCAAGCAAGGCGGCAACGAATGCGTCGCGCTCTTCTCTGGTAAGGCGAATAAGTTCGGCATCGGCAATCGTGCGCTCGGCGGCGGCACGCGCACTATGGATGATAAATTCGCTTAACGATTGCCCTGCCAACACGGCAGCGCGTTGCAGCAGCGCTTTTTGCTCATCGGTAATGCGCGCTTCAACGCGGGCGGTTTTGATGGCTGCGAGTGGCGTGGCGGTGGCAAGCATGGCGAACTCGGGTTGGTTGGGCTGATGCAATTGTACGGGATACGTCCATACAAGGCAATCAAAACAAAAATATTCAACAGCACTGATACCCGGTATTATATTGCATGCTTTCCCCTCCCTTTACGCAATCTCAGTCGCGTGGTATGAATTAGCTATTTTTAGTGAAAGCGAATGGCTTGCGGGTAGCAAACCACGGCATAATGGGCAAGTCAACAACTTTCCTGCTCGTTTATGCCGCCCGTTGGAGCCAAAACAGTATTCATCAGCTATTCGTGGGATAGTCCCGCCTTGCGTGCCGAGGTAAAAGCCTTGGCCGAATGGCTACGCGCGCAAGGCGTCGAGGTGTTGGCCGATGACATGTTTGGCAATCGCCCGCCTGCGATAGGTTGGGTTGCTTGGATGCAGCAAAGTATTGAAGATGCCGATGTGGTGTTGGTTGTCTGCACGCCGCGCTATAAGCAGTTGCTTGCTAAGCGGCCTGATCCTGCTAACCAGGGCGGTGCGGGCGCGACGTGGGAAGGCGCGATTATTTCGCAGTCATTGTATAACGCACATCTGAATAACGAAAAGTACTTCCCGATCCTGCCGGAATCGGGCGAAGTTGATCATATTCTCGCTGTATTACAAACCTTCTTTTCCGGCCATCGCTTCCCGAGCGGGAATGCGGGCATCCTTGGTTTGATCAATGATGATCCTGTGGCGGTGGTCGCCAGTACGCCGCTGCCAATTGTTAAGCCGGCGGGTTGGGTATGGTATTGCATCGATGCAACGATTGCTGCCGGGCAGGTATCGGCATTTGCGATGCTTGAAATAGCGCTTGCGGTCGGCGTGTATTGGTGGCTGGTGCTGCATGCTGATTGGCCTTGGATGATGTTCATCGGCATGATTGCTGCGCCGATTCTGTTGCTGCGGTCTGAAAAATCGATTGCGCTTGGGGTGCGGCTTTTGCGGGGGTATTGGGAACGGGAATGGGAAGATATTGGCCGACTTGAACTATGGTGGATTGGCATTGCAGCAGCTTTGATTACAGGCATTCTTTGCTATTGGTTGGCAAAATATTGGCTTGTTGGGCTTCATGGCTGGGGTTTATTCTGGCGGACTGGCGTGATGGGCGCGTTTGCGTTTGCGTTTGCGGTTACGATTGCGTTTGCGTTTGCGGTTGCGATTGAGGGTGCCGTTACGATTGAGGATGCCGCTGTGGGTGCGGGGCCGGTTGCGGGTGCGGGGACGGGCGCGGTTGCGGGTGTGGGTGTGGTTGCGGTTGCGGTTGCGGGTGCAGGTGCGGTTGCGGGTGCGGGTGCGGGTGTGGTTGCGAGTGCGGTTGCAGCCGTGGTTTTCGCCCCATTTTTCACCATCGGCATCCTAGCCCGAGCGCTTCTGATTCGGATCGTTGCCACCATTAGCCATCCGCTTGTCGGTTTGGCCCAATTGCCGGAAAACTGGCGGGAAACGCTGCTAATGATCGATTTCATGCATTCACCGGAATTACTCCCACATGCCGCTGATGTCGCGGAGACTTTGTCAGTTAAAGGGCTTTTGCGCAAACGGCAAACATGGGCCGCAGACCAAAAAGTCTACTTCCCAATGCTCATCATTGCATGGTACCTACCCGCCATGGCCTACCGCCTAAGCCTGAAATCAACCGCATGGTTTTGGTGGCCGCTGGCGCTTGCGCTGCAACCACCCTTCTACAAGCTGGAATTTGACGGCAAGCGCGACCGGGTGGCAAAGTGGGTCGGTCGGCTCAAAGTGATTTTTTGGGGTATGCTTGCGACGTTTGCTTGGCTTTGGGTGCCAATCATCCCAGAGGTTGCCACCTTGATCCATGGGCTACCCGGTGCACTAGGCGATGTTGTCAAATTGTTGGTGCCACCACCGCCGGGTGCGCGTTTCTGGCTGCTTAATCTGACGTGCGGCTTTTCGTTCCTTATGGCGTTTTTCGCATATGAACTGCGCAGTACTGATGCAAAAATACTGGAAAGCAGGAAGGAGGCTAATGACACAAATCCAACTCTTCAAGGACAGTTTTTATCGGCGGCAGCGCGCGTTGACATGTGGCGTTTGCCCTTCATTGCCAGCCTGCTGTTTTCCGGTGAAGCCTTCGCCATTGCATGGATGCATGCTAAAAACCAGCAACTGGTCGAACGCTTCATTGCCCCTTGGCTATTGGCCTATCTGTAATGAAAAGTCAGGCACGAGCGTAAAACGGCAGTAACGCCCCTCAAGCACGATCAAAAAGCCGTTTGATACTGTTCATTGGCAAAAACAAGCGCAAGGGCGGCTCTTGCATTGGCAGAAAACCAAAGTGTTGATAACCGTTATCCCATGCTACAATGGCCCATTGATGAATTTAGACACAATATTTGAGGAATGTATGGCAAAGGAACTAAAATACAAAACCAGCGAGGAAATCTATCAAGAGCCGATTCCAGACATCATCGCGCTGACGATTGCTGCAAATCGTATGGCGGGTGGGGCACAATCCGATACCAATCCTTACACGCTACGCAATGAATTGATTCACCGTGCAAAAGTAAAACGGATATGCTAGAAAAATGGTTTTACGATGCCAGCCACCGCCGAAGCTTTGCAAGCCGACGCCGAGCGGCGGGTTCGGCACTCGCGCACGCTTGGTCGGAATATGCGCAACGCTAATCCCACTGCATGCAAACCAGATCAAGTTGATCCACATCACATCGTAGCGCAACTCGACCCACGGGCAACTGAAGCACGAACCTTCCTCTTTAACTGGGGAATTGGTATTAACGATGCAGACAATGGCGTTTATTTGCCACGGTATCGCACCTCATGCGTACCCAGCCTACCGAATGCACCGAACCACCAAGGGGTTCATACGACAAAATACTACCTTGCTGTAACCCAAGTATTATTTGCGTTTAGCGACCAACCAAAAGAAGCAGGAAGAGCCGCATTGCGTTCAATTCGTGCTGATCTTATCGCCGGTATTTTTCCATTTTGAGGAACACAAATGCAAGTTTGGCAATTAACCGCAACCTCGAACGACCGGACACAATACATCGCGGCAAATCAGGCCGATGTTAAAGATCAAGTTTTCCATACGGCTGGGCAGCCCAAAGTATGGGCCACTAGGCCGCAGTTACTTGTGTTTGTTGAAAAAGGCAGGAAAAAGCCTAAGCCACTTGGGGACATCAGCTTTATTGTGCCTGGTTCGATCATCCTCAATGGAAAGGCATACGCTGCATTGCATGAATATCTGGCCCAATTTGGGCAATTTTTAGAAGCGAAATGCGAGGGTGAAATTTGTTACTTGTACAACGTCACCACGATCATTGCTTGTGTTGATAAGGACAATTCCAAGTCGATAGGTGGTGCGTTGTTTTATGCCGCGTTTTATGCTGATCAAGTGCCACAGGACGCGCAGATTTTTAAAGACCCGCTGATGCTCAAAACCGCCATATTTATCAACGAGCCAGCCAAAGCAAGGTTAGATGCCTTGATTGCAGCGAACCAGATAACGGGCATAGAGTTTGACGCCACGTTATAGGGTGAAAATGAGAATGCCCGGAATGAAGCCGGGTTAAATTCGATTGTCCCGCCTCCATTGGATTGCAATGTGGCAAATGAGGGTATTTTCTGGCACAACAGGGCGAAGTCTGGGCATTTTTGGTGGTGGAGAATGTCTTTTAGGTGGCAAACTACGCCATAATCGGCAAGTAATCCACTTTTCTGCTTGCATATGCCTATCGATACCGAAAAAAAACCAACTACCGCTAAGCCATCGAGTTTGGTATGGTATTGCACGGGTGAAACAATTAAAAATGAGCAGGTATCGGCCTTAGCGATTCTTGAAATGGCGATTGCGGTCGGCGCGTATTGGTGGCTAGCGCACCATGCTGATTGGCTTTGGATGATGTTCATAGGCATGATTGCTGCGCCGATTTTGTTGCTGAGGTCAGATAAATCGATTGAGCTTGGGGTGCGGCTTCTTCGGGAATATTGGAAACGGAAAGAGGAAGATATTGGCCGTCTTGAACAATGCGTGATTGGCATTACAACGGCTTTAATTACCGGGCTTATTTGCTATTGGGTGGCGAAAGATTGGCTTGTTGGGTTTCATGGGTGGTTTTTGTTCTGGCGGGCTGGCGTGGTGGGCGCGGTTGCGGTTGCAGTTTCGGTTGCAGTTTCGGTTGAAGTTTCGGTTGAAGTTTCGGTTGCGGTTGCGGTTGCGGGTGCGGTTGCGGGTGCGGTTGCGGGTGCGCTTGCGGTTGCGGTTGCGGTGGTGGGTGTGGTTGTGAGTGTGGGTGGGGGTTCGGCTGCAATCCTCATGCTATTTTTCGCCATTGGTGTCCTATCCCGTGCGCTGGTGATTCGACTCATTTCCACAGTTAGCTATCTGTTTGAGGGTTTGGAGCAATTGCCGCAAAACTGGCGGGAAACGCTACTAACCATAGATTTTATGGTGCGACACGAAGTCGCTTGTTAAAGTTGTTCCACTTAATTGAAAGGAACCACCCGTATCACCGGGTGAATCTAGGGGCCTGAATAAAGAGCGGCTCTGACAAAGTAACAAAAC
>JBKJLF010000273.1:0-2904 GCA_046597185.1 Burkholderiaceae bacterium
CCTGGCGCAAACCTTGACTGGCAAACCCACGGCGATTGATTTGAAACCCGTACCCGTGATCGTTAAAACCCCGAGTTTGCCGATTGCACTGGTGGCCCCAACCCCGCATCAAATAGCGGGTGGTGAGTGGCGGCATGAAATGCAGGGCGAGCGCCATGTCTGCCGCTTTTTTGATGCGCAGCAGCGCATGGTTGGCTTTGCGCTGGGGCCGCAGGAAGCGACCTTGCGCCAGAGTTTAATGGGGCAATTGAATTCCTGAGCCTGGCTATTTGTTATCCCGGATGCTGGCGCAAGCCAGCAACCTGAGCAAAATGGATCAGCAAAATTCGCCCACCACATGCAACAGCATGCTCATTCGGTCACCACATCCAGGTCTGCCATCAAGCCCTGGGCAGTCAAATACACCAGCACATACGCGCCACTGCCTGCTGTGGGCTGACTCCATTGCATTTTGAAGCCCAAAATCTGGTTGACCTGGGTGTTATGCCGGGTCAAGCGTACATCGCCTTCGTACAGCAAGCTTAATCCGGTGAGGTTGGCAAATTCGCTCATGGTGGAATTTTTGAAATCGGCTTGGGCATTCGGGGCCAGCAGTGCCGCCTGACTAATCGCTGCCCCGCCTTGCGCCAGTGCCAGCAAGGTGTTTTTGATGGCCTCGGTGCGTGCGTTGGCCGACCCGGCTTTGGGCTTCAGCCCCTTCAACAAGGGGCTGATGCGATCCATTTTTTGATTATGGCCGCGCGCATTCTGGATTAAAACCATGCCATGCTGCTGGTCGCCCGGCACAAAGTTCAACTCACTTTGGCCTTCGGTGGCCACAAAGCGCACATCGCTCCGGGCAGCATAAGTTTCATCGGGCAAACCATCAGAATAAGTTTGCAACAGGCTGGCGTTGCGGGCCACGGGCAACAGACTGCCATCGCCCACGTCGTAATAACCGTTGTAGCGCTCCAGCACCGCGTTGGCCAGTTTCACCCTGAGGGTTTTGCTGGCAAGCGGCGCGCTGCCACTGCCCGGCCACTGATATTGGCTGGAAATGGCCGCGATAATGCGCCCCATCATGCCGGAATTGTCGTTAGTATTGATCATGATGACGGCGGTCTGGCCGCTGTCGCGGGTGGCGGTGAACTGGGTATCGAACCCTTCATTGCGACCACCATGACCAAATTCTTGTGGCGGCTTCAGGAAAAATCCCAGTCCGGCCTGGCCCGACTGGGGCGTGAGCATTTGTTGCGCTATGGTGCTGGATAAAACCGATTTGTCACTGGCTTTGGCGTCCGGGCCGGGGTGCAACATGGTTTGTATCGCCAGCGCCATTTTGGCCAGATCGGTGGGCGTGCTCCAAAGACCTGCCGCCGCCATTTCCGGGTAGGTATGCCAGCCCCCCGCCACTTTGCGCCGGGTATTATCGTGCCCCAGCGCTGCTTGTGCATGCTTTTCGGTGGGCAAGGGTTGTTGGTAGGTGCTGTGCGTCATGCCCAGTGGGCCGAGTACGCTGCTTTGCATCAAGTCGGGAAAATTTTGCCCCGTCACATCCAACAGCAATTGCTGCATGACGGTATAGCCACCACCGGAATAGCGGGTTTGCCCGTTGGGATAAATATCCACCACAATCGGCGCGCTATTGGCGGGTACCTCGCCGTTGAGCACTTGCACCAGACCAGGTAGGGGCGCGCCCTTGGCATAACCGCCAAAACCATGCACGGTAAAGCCGGCAGAATGGCTGAGAATGCCGCGCAACGTGGTTTTTTTCTCGCGGGTATATTCGCTGGCGGGCACTTTCCATGTGGTCAGCTTGCTATTCACATCCTCATCCAGATCAAGCTTGCCTTGTTCCACCCAATGCAAGGCCGCCATTGCTGCAACTGGTTTGCTGACTGAACCAGCCTGAAACAGGGTGTTGGGGGTGACGGCCACTTTGCTGCCTTTTTCGATGACGCCATAAGCCTTCATCTTGACGATTTTGCCGCCGTCAACAATGGCCAAAGAAAGGCCGGGAATTTGGCGGCGTTGCATTTCGGCCTGGATTACGTCGTCGATTTTATCGGCATGGGCGTGGCCAAGGGCGGTGCAGGTGAGGGCGATACTGGCATGGATAAAACGCATGGGGATTCCTTGGTAAAGATTAAGCTGTCGCTATTTTTATGTTGGACTAATTGGGTTATCCCTGATAGTCAATACAGTGCAATTGTTCTTCTGCATAGCTGCCAAGATACCAGCGAATGCAGGAAAAATATTTGGGCCAGCATTGACTGGTGTTTTTGCGCAATTGGCTTTGTGCCAGCTCTTGCATGGCAGCCTCCAGTTCATATCCTTGTGCCAACAGCACCGCCACATTCTCGCGTAGTGCGTCGATGACGGGTTTGCGCCGACTTCTTAGGCGCTTGGCATTTAAGCGTAGTTTTTCAATTGAGTTGGCGGCCTGCTCTTTGAGCTCAAAGGGGCAGGTATCGGCCACACTGATTTGCCCGGCTTGAGCGCCTTGCTCAATGAAAGAAAACAAGGCAGGAAAAGCGGATATCGTTTGCGGATCAAGAATAATGCCAAGCCAATTGCTGCCCCCTTTTGGTACATCACAGCAGTGATCCGGGCTAGTATGGCGATCTTTGATATGCGACGCCAACCAACTACGGCTGCCGCCATGGCATACCGCCAACAGATTGGGCCAGTGCAGGGCGTAATTGATGGGTGTGGGTGGGATTTGTGGTTTTTTTGGGAAAAAATGTTCGACTCGGAAATCGTCATAGCCATCCACTTGTGCATCGGCAATGAGTTTTGCTAGCCGTTCTTTGGCCGGATCACGCAGCAAAATAGCCGTGCGCACCCAATGCGGGTCTTTAAAAACCTGCACGTCTTTGGGTATGGCATCCGGGAAAAATACTGGCTCGCTTACCCCGCCCCCCC
>JBKJLF010000279.1:0-7969 GCA_046597185.1 Burkholderiaceae bacterium
CAGCATATTGCGGATGCCGTCGCTCATCCTGTTTGACAATCCAAGTATGTTACCACGGGGGTTGGTTTTCGCAATCATCTCGTCAGGTTTTTTCATATTGAATTTGGGGCGCAGCCCCGAATGGCGCTTACTTAACCTCGGTTTGCCAACCGTTTCATGAACCTTGCCCACCCCATTTTGCACCCCATCTCGGATAGTCCCGCGCAAAATCAAACTGGCGGTGGCTAAAGCTGCCGCCCGTATCCCGAATAATATACATCACCGCATCCAGCGCCATGCGCATCGCCGGCTCAGTCCAGCCGCCTTCAACCGAATAGCCTTCCCCCGCAAAGTACAGCCCGGAAGCCTTAGCGCAGCGCTCGTTATGTTCCAGTATGGCGCGGTTGCCGCGCTCAGAGCCGGCGCGGTAGAGCTTGGCGCAGCCGCGCGTGTTGGGTACGCGCGACCAATGCACTACCGCCGCACGGCTGGTGTCAATATAGCTGGAAATGGGCGGCTTGCCGCAGGAAAGTAAAATCCGATCCAGCTTTAACAGACAACGCTTGGCCAGATGTTCGTCACTTTCATTGGTATCGAGCTTGGTGGCATCGTCTTCCCAGGTGTAGCTGAGCAAAATCGCCCCCGCTTCCTTGCCCACCGCATAGCCATAACTGCCCTGCAAAAAGGTGTCACTGGCAAACAATTGCGGCAGCGGTAATTCCACCCCGTGCGAATCAACGCCCCAATAGCGCTTTTTGAGCGGATAAAACACCTTGCAACTGGCGATCCAGTGATTGGTTTTAAAGGTTTGCCGCACCAGCCACGGCAATTGCGGCGGGGTAAAGCCTTGCAGGCGGGTGCCCATTTGCAAGGCCCAGGTGGGCATGGTCAGGATGACGGCGTCATAAATGTCACTGTATCGGTTGGATACCACGCGCAATTTGCCATCGGCCAGTTTTTCGATTTCCGTGACTGCGCTGTCACTCCATAAACATGGCCCCATGCGCCCGGCAACGGCTTGCCACAGCGACGGATGGCGCGCACTGCCAAGGTAAAACAGGCATTCCGGCAAACTCTGGATGCCCAAAAAGTTGGGTGCGGATAGCGCCTGGCCCAGGCTGTCCTGCGGTAAATTGGGCAGGGGAAAATGCAGGTCCGAACCAATCACCAGTTGATGCGCGGTGCCATAGCCAAACAACAGGGTGCGGATTGGGAAGAGCACCGAAATATCATAAAACGCACCCCAGCCACCATCGCCCGCGCCCATCACATAAAACAAATCAGCCTGATCCTGGTCCATACCCAGCCCGCCAAATTGCGCCTGCGCCTCTTGCCCGTGAACCGGCGGCAGCAAGACGAATTGGCGAAAGGTCAGGTGCTCATAATTTTGCACAAAATTTTGCCAGAATTGCGGCCAGGCCGGGTCATTGCCATAGTGTTGTTTGGCCTGATCAGAAAAGCGGCTGGCAAACTGGCCCCACAGCGCCACCACGGCACGCAGTTTTTCATGCGGTGGTTCTTTGTCTTTCCAGATCAGCATTTCGGGTGGGCGCAGTTCAGCGCCGGGGTCGGGGCCTTGGCCTTCATTCATGTAGATGCCAACATGCACGCCGTGGCTGCCGTCCGGGTTGGGGAAATCCATGGTGCGGATTTTGAAAATGCTGGCATAGTAATCCAGCACCGAATTGCGCGAACCAGGCCGGGTGAAAAACGGCATGCGCATGGCACCAAATTCAAAACAGGTTTTGGCACCGGGCGCAACTGGCACCGAATGCAGGCGGCCCCCAATGCGCTCGCTGGCTTCAAACAAGTGGATGTCGGTATAGCCGCTGCGAAACAACTCACGCGCCGCCACCAGCCCCGCCACGCCAGCCCCGACTATCGCAATCTTGCGCTTGGCCGGCCCTGGTTTGCCAATGCCGCGATCAGCCCGGCCGGCATCATTCAAAAGCCGATAATAATTAAAATTGAAGTCCGCCGTATTGGGCCATTTAAAGCGCCAGGCATCGGCATGGTGTTCCGGGTGCTCCAGGTCGTAATCTTGTTCAAAACTGTGATGAATCAGCATGCGCGCCCCCGTTTCGGTTAGATTGATCGGGACAGTTTGCCATATCAAACACGGTAATGGCGTATGCGGATGAAAATTTTATGCCGGATCAGGCAGCGGGCACAGGGCAGGGGCTGTGCTGTATGCCAGAGCGTGGTTTTGCGTTCGCGTGCAATGGTGTTGCGCCATGGTTTGGGGCTACAGGAAACACATCCAGCCGCGTCATAGCCTGTTGTGCCTCCAGCACTACATGGCGGCTGGGTGGCAACACCATGCTCTCGCCCGCATGCAACCAGTAATCTTCCGCCGCACCGTAGCAGGTAATCCACAGGCTACCATGCTTGACAAAGAAGCGCATCGCGCGCTTGCTTTGAAACGACAACGCTTGTGCGGGAAGCAGTGCCAGAGAGGTGTTTTCGCTGAGAATTTTCATGTTGGCTCCTTGGGTAAATAAGTGTGGCAAATAAGTGTGGCAAATAAGTGTGATGCATCGGGACAGAAACAATTTTTTGCGCCGATGAGGTATATTACGGCCAAAATGCAGTACAGTTACGATACACTTTTCAACTTAATTTAAACACTGTAACGGTCATATGACAAATACACCTGATGCACTGCAACTGGATTTGATCGCCGCTGGTGCCGGCGCTACCCTGATTGAGCAGATTGTCCGGATGTTGGCCGCGCGCATCGACGACAAGCGCTTGCGCAACGGCGCGCGCATGCCCTCGATCCGGCAATTTGCCCAAATGCATGATATTTCGACCGCTACCGTGGTACAGGCCTATGACCGACTGGTTGGGCGCGGTTACTTGGAATCGCGCCGGGGCGCGGGCTTTTTTGTCTGTGAGCGGGCGCTGCTGTCGGGCGCGCATTCAGACGCCAATGCGCACGCAAGTGCAGGCGCAGGCCAGCCCAATGATTGCCCACAACTGGATGTGATCTGGCTGGTGCGTAATATCTTTCGCCAACTACCAACCCCCTTCATGCCCGGCATGGGCTTGTTGCCGCCGGATTGGCTTGATGCCGCCATGATGGCCAATGCCGTGCGCGCCGTCGCGCGGCAAGGTCAGGATGCCTTGCTGGTGTATGGCACGCCACAAGGCTATTTGCCGCTACGGCAGCAGTTGCAGCTCAAGCTGGCCGAGCTGGAAATTGCCGCCAGCCCGGAGCAAATTGTCACTACCTCCGGCGTGACGCAGGGGATTAACCTGGTGGCCAACGAATTTGCCCGGCCCGGCGACACCATTTTTGTCGATGACCCAGCCTGGTTTTTGATGTTTGGCTCGTTTGCCGCGATGGGCTTGAATGTGATTGGCATTGCCCGTTTGGCCGACGGGCCGGATATGCGGCAGTTGGAGCAATTGGCGGCTTTGCACAGGCCCAAATTGTTTGTGATTAATTCGGTATTGCACAACCCCACTTCCACTTCGCTGACTGCGGCCAAAGCCTTTCAGGTTCTGCAGATTGCGCAGAAATACGACTTCATGCTGGTGGAAGATGATATTTATTGTGATTTACATCCCGGCACGCAAGTACAGGCTGCCACCCGGCTGGCCAGTTTGGATCAATTGCAACGCGTGATTTACCTGAGCGGTTTTTCTAAAACCCTGGCCGCCAATTTGCGGGTTGGCTTTATCGCCTGCGCGCCCGATTTGGCGGTGCGGCTGGCGGATCGAAAAATGCTCAGTGCCATGACCACGCCGGAAATGGGGGAGCGCGTGGTGTATAAAATTTTATCGGAAGGGGTATATCGGAAATATGCCGAACGCCTGCGCACGCGCTTGATGAGCGTGCGCAGCAAGCGCATTCGACAATTGGAACAAATCGGCTTGAAGATTGATATTGACGCCGGGGCTGGCATGTTTGTCTGGGCCGACGCCGGGTGCGATACCACGGTGCTGGCCGAAAAAGCGATGGCGGAAAACTACTTCCTCGCGCCCGGTGCCTTGTTTTCGCCACGCCAGCTTAGCTCCAGCCGGATGCGCATGAATCTGACCAATTCAACCGACCCGGCGGTGATGGCATTTTTGGCCAAACATATTGCTGCTGCATAGATTGGCCGCAACAGCTTGGCCAATCCTGTAGCAATCCACCTTACTGCGGTTTGAACCCGGCCCCCACAAATACCCGCACCGCATTGCCACGCTCGGTTTGGTGATGTTGCATACGCCGCTCGGCCTTATTTTTGTCGACCTCGGCCTCGGCCAGCGCGGCCAACTTGCTGGCCAAGAGCGCACTGGCCAGCTTTTTATTGGCATGCTGGCTGCGTGCGCTTTGTACTTTGACCGACAGACCTGAGGCGATATGGGTGGCGCGGATGGCGCTGTCGGTTTTATTCACATGTTGGCCACCCGGCCCGGAGGCGCGTGTGGCTTCATAGCGAATCACACTGTCTGGCAAGGGCGGTGCCGGCATGAAAATAGCGCCACCCAAAAACCAGTTTTTGCGCTTATGCAAGGGGCGAAATGGGCTTTCGCAGATCCACAACAAACTGCCCACCCATTGTTGGGCCAGGTTGGCTGCGGCGCTGTCCGGCCCATTTTCCCCTTCCACACCATCGTTTGGCGCGCTGCCTGCATCCTCCAGCCCCAACAACACCGAGCGCCGTGTGCCGTTGATGGGGCCGTCCACCTGCTCAATCAAGGATACCTGCACCTTGGCCTTATCCGCTTCGCGCTGCACTTGCTGCACCGCTTTGCTGACCGCCAGGCAGCATTCGGCGGGGCCGGTATTGGCGGTAATTTGTAACCAGATCATACGCAGCACTCCCCACGGGTTTTATAACTTAACAGCGGCTTGTTGCGCGCCACCACCTGTGCCAAATCGGCCCCCAGCAAACAATCCAAAACGCTATCCACATTTTTATAGGCTTGCGGCGCTTCTTCATAAATTAAGGCTTTGTCGGCGCAAATGACGCGGCCACCCAGGGCGGTGCGGCTTAATTGTTCCGGGCTGGCCAGTTTGAATAGCCGTCCTTTGCAATCGCTACGCTGCCATTTGCGCCCGGCACCGTGGGCCAGTGAAAACAAGGCCGATTCTGCTGCCGATTCAGCAGCCGATTCAGCCGCCGATTCAGCCGATTCTGCCGCCGATTCAGCCGATTCGTTCGCTTCGGCAGCTTCGCTGAGCTTGGGCGAGAGCAAATAACTATAGTCCCCGCGTGAACCGGGTAGCATAATCAAGCCTTGGTCGCTCGGGCTGGCCCCTTTGCGATGCAGCCAGCCAGCTTGCCCACCAATGGTGGCCGGGCACACCCAATTGTGGTGTACATCCAGCACCTGTTGGCCCTTGCAGCGCAAGCGTTGCAGCACGCGCAAGCCTGCAAGAGTGCGGTTGAGTTGGGCAAACTGCAAGGCTGCATCATGTTGGCGCAAATAACCCAGCGCGGCGGGGCTATTGCTATCCAGCCCGCCATGGCTAAATGCATCCACATGCTGGCGCAAAATCACCTGACCCAAACCGCGCGAGCCAGTGTGCACCAGCACTTGCAATTGTTTGGCGTTGAGTTGTGCTGCATTAAAACGGGCTTGATCGTGGATTTGGTCCACCACCTGCAGCTCGATAAAATGGTTGCCACCGCCAATGGTGCCCAGCGACGCCAGCGGCGCGCAATCGAGATCGGCGGCCAGCATGGCATTGCGTACCTGCTCGCGCCGTGCTGAAATAGTGGGGTCGAGGTTTTCCAGCAAAGCCCATTCGGCTTGGTCGATGGCCCCATCCAAATTACCCAATTGTTGATCAAGCTTATCGAGTTTGACTTTGCCAGCCAACAAATTGGTTTGCCACAAACCCATGCCGCAGCCGATGTCGTTGCCGACCAAGGCGGGGTAGAAGCGATTGATAGAAAAAAATGCGGCCCCGACAGGGTAACCGCGTCCGGGGTGAAGATCCGGTAAGCCAACGACGCGTTGCATACCGTTAAGTTGTGCTGTGGTTTTAAGCTGCTCAAGTGCAGCGGATTCAAGCCACAAGCCTTCCGACGCGATTAAACAGACGCGTTCGGATAAATGCTGAATATAATTGCCCATAGATTACAATTTCCAAAAAAATAGAAAAGTGGAATGGGACCTTGGTGAATAGTGAAACTGGATTGTCTGAAAGGTGCGCGGTTTGGCGCAGTGTTTCGCAGTGTTGCTCAGTGTTGATTAACGAACGGCGCGACGCGGATTATTTCAGGCAAGCAGGCACAGATACCAAGCCCATGATGCGAGTTGTCAGTGTAATTTGGGTCATGGCAAACTCCTTTCTGGGTCAATGGTTGAACTGCGGGTTGAAGTGAGGATGAATCATAGCCCAGCCTGGTGGGCAAATGCAAGTGAAATTTTGCATGGCTATTTAAAGCCACGGCATCCGGTTTGTTTCAATCCTCGCCCGCGATGACCTGCGGGCGTAACAAAGCCATCTGCAATTCGATGGCCGTTCCATGATGGTACCCGGCACAGCCCTTGCGGTTTCATAAATGCAAACGGCAATATGGTATTTGTGGTGATTTCTCAAGTGTGTTGCCATATTTCAATTATTGATTCGCTTGTGTGATTTCCGTAAGTGAATAATATTTTCGAATGCTAAAAATTTTATCTTTTTAACCTTAATAGTTAAGAAAAAATGCAAGAAAAGCATGTTATGATTCGAACCATTTTGTAATGTAATGCTCAATCGACTGTTTACAGTCAACTGAAGTTTTTGAATGGTTTTGGGTTGGGATGTTTGCTGAACAGCATAAACAAAAAAATAGAAGTATGGAAATTTATTTGGCGTTCATGTTTGTTGCTAATCTCATACTACCTGGATTTAACATTTCTAATCATTAGCTTACTTGGAGAGTTTAATGCCTGATTTAACATTTGACCTATATCGCGCTTGCAAGCGTAATCGCCGTGAGCCGACAGCAATACAGCAAAGTACTGATGGAAATGGCGGTGCCAGCACACTGTATCCAGATTATGATGGCTTTCAACGGAAAGACGGTTCTTTCAGAGCACCGGATGTCACAACCTTTACCGACAGCAATGGGGTCACTTGGATTACGGGCGTGGCAGATATTGACCCAGATGCCAGGCGGCGTTTAATTAGCTCAGACGAGGGCGTTTCATTAAGCAAGGCCCCTGGCAAGTTTGGCTATGCCATGTGGTATTATTTTTTGCTGCCTGAAGGCACAGCAGTCCCCGTTGGATTTGATGTTGTTCAAACGGGATCGGATAAAAGCCATTATTCGATACGATGCATAAACAGATTGCGAAAAGATTCATACGAAGGTGCGCTGGACAATATGGCCAGAGCTGCAATTGCCAAAGCGGTTGAAGCAAGTCGCAAATATCTCCATTTTGCTTAATTTTTATATTTCAGGAACTTACCATGCGAAACATAAGCGAGCGTGATCTGTCGGTTGTTATTCCACTACTGGCTATTAAAATCAGGGAAATGGCTCAACAGCTAAACGTATTGGCGACAAGTAGTGATGAGGCAGATGAGGATCAATGCACCGAAATTTGCGAACTGCAGGAATGTATCGAACAATATACGGGCATTCTCGATACACTGCGCCAAGAGTACGAAAATGGTTTGGCTGATGGCATCAATTTGCCCAGTTTTGAACAATTGACCCGTGTGCCTTGAGTTGTTTGTTATGTTGTTTATCAGCTTAATCAGCGCGGGTTAGCGCAACGCAGCGCTTTTGGTAGCCCATGAGGATTTTAAGCCGGGCGAGGCTGATGGGTCATACGCCGCCATGGCTCGCCCGCGATCACCCGCGGGCGTAACCAAATCGTAATTTGATGGCCCGTTTGTGCGATTGTTTCAATCCTCGCCCGCGATCACCTGCGGGCGTAACAGCCGCAATACGCCGCCCAACCAAAAGCGCATCACGTTTCAATCCTCGCCCGCGATCACCTGCGGCGTAACTGGTGGAGAATAGGGGTTCCACGCCGGAACCGCCGTTTC
>JBKJLF010000303.1:0-9748 GCA_046597185.1 Burkholderiaceae bacterium
CCGATTGGCATAAGGTGAAACAACTAACCGATGCGCAAATTCGTGCAGCTTCATTGGCCGACCCTAGCGCACCTGAGATAAAGCCTGTTGAATTGGCATTGTTTAAGCGTGAAAAAATAAATAATGGCAACGGCCTGTTGCCGCCAATACTAGAGTTGCCTTGCGCTCGTCTCATACCTTTACGTAAGGCGAGTCGGCATAACATTTTCCGTTAGGAAAAATTCGTCGCCAAATTCAATCACGGTCGCCTGCGCGCGCACCAGTGCGGCTTCGCGTAGGGAGGGGCGCGCGCGAATGCGCCTGTGCGGGACTTTATTTCCGGTTGGGTGCGCGACGGTTCGCTGTCTTGTGCTACCATCTCACCCAACACAATGGTCAACCGGACACGCCTACCGCAACTTCGTTTCAGCCTTGCGCGGCATCAACGGTTTGCCACTTTTTTGGGCCACCTCCGGGCGTGCCTGTTACCTTTACGTTAGACAAACCAAAAATCATCTCGTCACCAACATGCCGATCATCAAAAATTACGGTTTCCTTTGGGAAAGAAAATACATATGTCGTGGCAGTGGAAATAACGCTGGCCATTTAAAAGGATACAAGTCCGGAAAAGAAGCGGACTTTCGTGAACAAATAGGCGTTTATGTCTTATACGATTCACATCAAAACATTGTCTACGTTGGCCAAGCGGGAAATGGAAATGCAACGCTATTCAGTCGCTTAAAGAACCACATGGATGGACCGTTGTGGAATCGATGGGAATACTTCACGTGGATTGGATTTCGGGATGTCAATGCAGATGGTTCGCTTAGCAACCAACAAGGCGTCGATTCAGGTGTTTCTGGTTTCAAATACTCCGATGCTCTAAACGAGATCGAGGGTATATTAATTGAGATTTTGGAGCCAAAACTAAATAAGCAATCGGGAAGATTAAAAACTGCATCTGAATATTTTCAAACCATTGACGATCGCGTTGCAGATGTAACAAACCATGAGCTAATGGCTAAACTAGAGTCAGCCATTGAGCTTATTGAAACCCTTAAGGCCAAGATTTCATAAGTATTGCGTTTCTTATGGAGGTTTCGCCTAACAATTCCGTCGAGAGGAACCGCCCACAAGTTGCGCTTGTGGGATGATATTTGTGCGTACTTTCGCAGCAAGGGCGGCCAATGTGTCCGTTCAAACCTCGGGCAACATTTACATTGGTGCCCGAAATGTCTGTTGCTCGTCGTGCAACGTGGTCATGGATTGGCCTGTAATAATCGCTGTTTGTACGTCCACATGGATTTCGGCATTCTTGGCGAGAAAGCGTCGCCGGAAAATGGTTTTAATCCCGTCGTTACGCGATTGTGTGGTTCGTGTTGCGGCGAGGGCTTTTTATATACAAAAAAAGAAAATGAGACAGTATGGAATGCCGCCAAATGTTCGCCATGCAGCGGCTCAGGTTGGATTACTGGCCCTGGCTATGAAGAAACCAATCCCGTCACGGTACTGGTAGATGCAAGCGGCTGGACTCGCTGCCCAAAATGTAACTTTCGTTTTAAGGCATCTGACCCAAACGTCATGATTGGTGATCGTCACAAACGGTGTGGACAGAGAGTTGTGTTCAAACATGACGACGGAAATGTGTCATCACCGTAGAGCAAATTAAACGATTACGCAGCAAAAGGCGGCTTACAGCAAGAACAAGGCTTCGATAAACAGCGCGTAAAATTCGCGATTTACTGACTGAGCTTCGATTGGCTCGGAAGATTGAGAAGACTTTCAATGCCAAAACTTCCAAGTGGATTTCTTTAAAAAGTGACCAAGTAAGAAAATTTTAAAGGCGAATTTAAAGAATTAAATCAGTATTTTCTTAATTAAAACAATGACTTAAATTGATTAAGGACGGCAAAATAAAGAATGAAATATTGGCCGGCAATGGCCTGACAGCATCCTCTTGACCGCGTTGCGCAACACGCTATAATGGCCAAATGATAAAATCATTCAAACACAAGGGTCTTGCGCATTTTTTTGAAACGGGCAGCACGCGCGGCATTCAGGCGGCGCATGCCAAGCGGATCAGGATGCAACTGATTGCGTTGCACACAGCACGCACGATAGATGACATGGATATCCCCGGCTATCGCTTGCATGCGCTCAAGGGTGACAAAAATGGCCTGTGGGCGATTTCTGTCAGCGGGAATTGGCGCATCACGTTTGAATTTATCAATGGCCACGCCAGTATCGTTAATTATGAGGATTATCACTAATGGATATGTTCAATCCACCCCACCCCGGTGAATTCATCACCGAAACCTATATGACCCCGTTTGCCATCAGTTGCCGCATACTGGCAGAAAAACTGGCTATTTCCCCCTCGACACTGAACCGCGTGCTGACGGCGCGTAGCGGCGTTAGCCCTGGCATGGCGCTACGTTTGGCCAAAACGCTGGGCCGATCCCCGGAAAGTTGGCTGGCCATGCAAGCAGCCTATGATTTGTGGGTTGCGCGCCAAACGATTGGGCTGGATGCCGTGAGTAAAATGGAGTTTTCAGTACCTTGAATCAATCGCTTTTGCGGCGCGCAGCGCCAGCGCGGGCAAGGTAGTGCCCTGCCACCAGTTCAGCCACTCTTTTAGGCTTCGCCCCCGCCAAATTGGTCAGCACAATCACGCTCAGCCTGTCATCCGGGAAGCGGCCAAACCAGGTGGTAAAACCTTGCCACTCGCCGTCATGCGCCATACTGCGGTGGCCATTTGATTCTGATAACTGCCAGCCAAATCCATACGGATGCGTTTTGCCATCATTTAGCGTCACAGGCGTCCAGCTTTGCTGCTTCAACGTACTGCTTAAGGGTTGATTGCCATACAGCGCCAAATCCCACAGCGCCAAATCGTGCGCGGTCAGGTACAGGCTGCCGTCGGCAGTCGTATTCAGGCTGGGCGCAACCCATCGCTGATTTTTCAGCTTCCCTTTTTCCAATTCGTAGCCCGCCGCCCGATGCGGCACGATATTGCGCTCGTTGATGATCGCGGTTTTCATGCCCAGCGGCTGGAAAATGCGTTCCTCCAACTGATCGCCATAAAACTTGCCACCCACTTGGCTACTCATAAAACCCAGCACCTGGTAGCCCACATCGCTATATTCCCATTTTTCACCGGGCGCAAAGCTCGGCGGCAGTTCCGCTGCCACTTGCAGCAATTGGGCCTCGGTATAGTCTTTGCGCAAATCGACTTTTGCGTCAGAACTGGCGAGGCCAGAAGTATGGGTCAGCAAATGGCGCACGGTGACTTTTTCCCATGCCTTAGGGGTGCCCTCCAGATAGTTGCTGATCGGGTCATCCAGCGCGATTTTACCATCTTGCACCAATAGCATCACCAGCGCGGCAGTAAATTGCTTGCCTATCGAGCCAGACTGAAAAATCGTCTGCGGTGTGACGGCAATTTTATGCTCCACATTGGCCAGGCCATAGCCTTTTTCCTTGATCACACGGCCATTTTTTACCACCGCCAAAGACAGGCCTGGAATATGCTGACGCTTCATTTCTGCCAGCACCAAATCGTCCAGTTTATCGGCTCGGGCGCTAGCAGCGGCGGTGCACAGGATAAGTAACGGGAGCACGGTGCGGCGCAGCGACAGGGGTGACATGGAAGACTCCTTCAGTGATGATACAGGTTAGTATTGTAATGGGCCTGCGGAAAAATGAGCAAATGCTGCCATATGCTGATAAAAACGCTGATAAATGCTGGCAAACACAGCCGGGTTGGCATGCCGGGTTGACATACAACGCTAAGCCGGGGCGTGCCCAGGTTCGCCATGCCGAAAACGCAGTAAGGCTGAATCGACCATGCCTTCCACGCTCCCACGCTCGGCATATTCACGCCGCAAATAGCTCGCATCGCTGCCCGTATGGGTAGCCTGATAGATATGTTCCAGTGCTGGCGCGCAAGCGAGCGTGTCGGCATGAGGCTGTATGCGCCGAATCGTGGTCAAAATATCTTCGCGCAGGGGAATTTGCTCGTAGGATTTCGGATGCACCACCGTGCCATCCAAACCGAAGCGGCAGGCCTGAAAGCGGTTGTAGTTGTAGACCAGGTAATCATCTTCCGCCGGATCAGGCTCATTGCGCTCCAATAAATATTTGCACAGTGCTTGAAGATAACAAGCCAAGGCCGCCGCGCGTTCAACCGTTAGCGGGGTATCGCAAACGCGTAGCTCAATGGTGCCATATTCCGGCTTGGGGCGAATATCCCAATAAAAATCCTTCATGCTCTTGACCACGCCAGTGCGCTCCATCTTGGCGAAATATTGCTGTTCAAAATCTTCCCAGCGCAGCAAAAACGGTGCGCGCCCACTGAGCGGAAAAGCAAATACAGAATTGAGGCGAGCCGAATTAAATAAAGTGTCATGGCCCTGCACAAACGGCGAGGACGCCGATAAAGCAATGAAATGGGGAACGTAGCGATTGAGTGCATGCAACAGAAACAGCGCCTCGTCGGCATTGATGCAACCCACATGGACGTGTTGGCCAAAAATGGTGAACTGCTTGCTCAGGTAGCCATACAGCGCCGACACTTGGGCGAATCTGGGCTTTTTAAAAATGCGCCGATCTGCCCACTGCTGGAATGGGTGGGTGCCACCACCACAAATGCCGATATTGAGCCGATCTGCCGCGCGAATGAGCTTATCGCGAATTTCCTTCAGTTGCGCCAACAGCCTGGTATAGTCGGTATGCACGTCGGTGGCAATTTCGATCATGCTTTCCGTGATTTCGGGCGTCAACATGCCAGGAAATGGCTCGCGCAGTAATAATTCGAACATATCCGGGCTGGTCGCGGCCAAATCGAAATCGCTCAGACTGACCAGTTGCAATTCCAGCTCGACGCCCAGACTCAATGCGTGCGAGGTTTTGAATGGTTCAAGCGGCATCTCAGGACTCCTTTTTCTCTGGCACTTCATGCGCCCAGATCAGTGCGCGCTGGACAAAAATCGGGCCCAATACTTCCAGCGTCAGGGCCGCTGCCGCCAGCGGTGTAAGCTGATCAACCAGATGAATGCCAATATGTCTGGTTTGCTCCAATACCAAAATCACAAAGGCTGAAATCGGCGTGGTTGCCATGCCAACCAATAAACCCTTGCGCCATGAAATGCCGCTGACATGGGCAAACAGGCTGATTCCGACGATTTTGGCGATCTGGCGTACCGCAATAATGGCCAGCCCCAGGCCGATTCCCGCAACCACTTGCTGCCATTCAAGCGTGGTCGCAATGAACACAAACAAGAGCACCGATAAAAGTTCGCCCAAAGAACCAAAGCCGCGTTGTGATGAGTTTAAAACGATACGGCGATGGCGCGCCGCCAGCCCAAACGTCAGCGCGGCCAGCACGGGCGACAGTTTTAGGCTGTGCGTGAGTGCAATCAGGCAAATGATGGCAATCGTGAACGCGAGCGTGCTGTCGTGGCTGGTACGCTTGGTCAGCCGGAGCAAAGCGGGGATGAGAATGCCCGCCAATGCCCCCAAAAATATGGAGGCGGCCAGCACTAGCAAACTGCTGGAGACTGCCTCACTGAGCTTGCCCGAGGTTTGAAATATCACCAGACCGACGATGACTTTGAACACAAACACCGCAAGCACGCAGTTTACAGCCGAAAGATGCAACACCCGCTCGGTGACCTGACCCGCACTGCGCAGCTCGTTGATGGAACGAAGAATCGTCGCGGGCGAAGTGGCCATGGACAGCGCGGCCAATAGCAGTGCGGTTGACGTTGATTGATTAAGCCACGTGGCAAGGAAGTACACTGCGCCAAAGGTCAAAAACGCCTCGGTCAGGCTGGTTGCGGCCAGCCATGGATTGGTGCGCAGCCAGCGTAAATTGATGCGATAGCCACACTCAAACAGCATCAGGCCAAATGCAATGTTGGCCAATAGCAGCATGGATGCCGATTGCGTTTGCGGCAACAGGCCAGTCTGGGACGGTGCCAGCACAAAACCGATAACGGCATAAGCGCTGATGCGTGGCAGCCTTAGCCATTGGTACAGGCATTCGCCGGCAAACCATGCGAGCAGGATCGTAATAGGCCATGCCATATCAGCCAGGAGGGGGGCTAAATTATTCATCGGATAAGTTGAAATGGGCCACACATAGTCCTTGTTGCCGCTGATTGATGGGGCTCCAACGCAACGCAGGCAAGCGCCTGTAAGCGCGGCAGTACAGGTGGTGATATTAAGTTAGTCGAAATAATCAGTCAAGAATAATAGCTTGTTTCCTCAAAAAATGCCTTGCTGACGAGCAATTGATGCGCTTTAAACCACGCATCAGGGCGGCAACTAAAATCGGGTCTCGCGCGCCGCCAGTAAAAACTTGTCAAGCAACGGCGTGCAGTCGAGCAATTCCGGGCCAGTGGCGCGATGGAATTCGGGGTGCCATTGCAAACCCATCACGAAGCGTGATTTGGTATGACGAATCGCCTCGACGATATTGTCGCTGTCCGATACCGCTTCCACTTGTATGTCGCGCCCCAATTTGTGGACTGCCTGATGGTGGATCGAATTCACCAATGGTGCGTCCTGGTTGCTGAATAGCCCGGCCAGCACGGTGCCGGACGGAAAGCGAATCCGGTGGAAATTGCGGTCGTAGTTTTCGCTGACATGCGCAATCGCTTCCGGCACATCGCTTGCAATGTCCTGATGCAGGCTGCCGCCGAAGGCGACGTTAATCAGTTGGCAACCCCGGCAAATGCCCAGCACCGGTTTGCCGGCCTCAATGAATTCGTGCAGTAGCTCCAGCTCGTACATGTCACGCGCCCGGTCGCCGTTCCATTCGGGGCGGGTTGCGGTTTCGGAATAGGTTTGTGGGCAGACATCGGCACCGCCTTGCAACACCAGGCCGTCCAGCGTGTGGGCATAATCCCGCAGCCGAATATTGCTCATGAGTAGTCCGCCTGTATTGACGGTGGGTATCATGAACACCAGCACATTGCGCGTCATGACCCATTGCGCAATGGATTCTTCCAGATATTGCAGTGTCTTGCTTTGCAGGCCCCGGCCTTCGGCATTGGGGTGGAAGATGCGGGCGGAGACGCCGATTTTCAGGGTGCGGTGGATCAGCTTACGGCCAACGCGGTCCGACAATATGCGTATGCGCGCCGAAAGCAGGTTCCAGGCTTGCGTCCAGGGCTGCGTCAGGTTGGCGTCAACCGGGTCGGGCTGGTTTTGTGGTGGTTTGGGTTCGGACATGATGACTCCTTCAATTTTTTCGATTGCAATTCCAATCACTATAATTTGCGCGCCTAACTATGGTATCGTTCTGGTTTGCCAAACTTCGAGCGGCAGACTGACGGATTCCAGAACCCGTCTCAGCTCATACTACCCGAAAAACAGGATGCCAAATGGAATATAACATCGAACAACTCGCGGTCTTACTTCTGATTGCCGGCCTGGTTGCCATGCTGGCGCGGCGTTTTCATTTTCCCTACACCATTGGGCTGTTGTTTGCTGGTATTTGCTTGGCCTTTCTACCCGTGGTGCCCACCATTACCTTAACCAAAGAGTTGATTTTTACCTGCCTGTTGCCGCCTTTGATTTTTGAAGCGGCCTTATTTTTACCCTGGAAAGAATTACGCCCCGTTATGCCCGTGGTGCTGGTCATTGCCAGCGTGGGGCTGGTTTTGTCGGCCCTGGTAACCGGCTTGGGTATGGTGTATTTTCTGGGCTGGCCCGTCATGGCGGCCAGTATTTTTGGCGTGCTCATTGCCGCCACCGACCCGGTTTCGGTGATTGCCACCTTTAAAGAAGCCGGGGTACACGGCAAATTACGCATTTTGGTGGAGTCAGAAAGCCTGTTTAACGATGGCGCGGCGGCGGTGATGTTTTCTTTGGTGCTGGCGTTTTCGCAGGGGGTGGCACCTGGGCCATTGCAAATGAGCATTAATGCGCTGCTGGTGGTGGGCGGTGGCATTGCCTGCGGTGCTTTGGTGGCGTGGGTAATTTTGTATATTGCCGGTAAAACGGTGGACCATCTGGTTGAATTGGCGTTTACGACGGTGGCGGCCTATGGCTCGTTTTTGCTGGCGGAGCATTTTCACTGGTCCGGCGTGTTGGCGACCCTGACGGCGGGCTTAATTATCGGCAATCGCGGTCATTTGGGGGCAATTTCTGATAAAGGGCGCGGAGCCGTGCTGGCCTTTTGGGAATTTGCCGCCTTTGTCGCCAATTCGCTGATTTTTATCATGATCGGCATGCAAGAAGCGCGGCAGATGTTCTCTTCGCTCTGGTTGTCGGCATTGCTGGCCATTGCCCTGGTTTTATTTGGGCGCGCCGTGGCCATTTACCCGCTGTCTGCCTTGTTTATGAAAAGCCGCCACAAGGTCTCGATGCCGCATCAGCATATTTTGGTGTGGGGTGGTTTGCGCGGCGCGCTGGCACTGGCTTTGGCGCTGGGTTTGCCAAATACCATCCCTTATCGCAATGAAATCATCACCCTTTCCTTTGCCATCGTGGCCTTTTCGGTGGTGGTGCAAGGCTTGACGGTTACGCCCTTGATGCGGGCGCTGGGTTTGCTCAAGCATGCCGGGCCGCACCAGGAGAAGAGCGGCGGTGAATCATGAAGGCCGATCAGCCAAGCGCGGCGCAAGCGGTGGGGGAAGAGTTACGCAGACTGTTTAGCCTGAGCACCGATAAAGCCGACGACGCAGCCATTGACGAGGCTTTACGCTCAGGCGTTGAAATGAAGGGCAGCAATCTTTGGGTCTTGATCTTTGCCATCTTTGTGGCATCGATCGGTTTAAACGTCAACTCCACTGCCGTCATCATCGGTGCCATGCTGATCTCGCCCTTGATGGGGCCGATTATGGGCATCGGTTATGGCATCGGGATTTACGATTTCGCTCTGGTCAAAACGGCGCTGAAAAATTTGACGATTGCGGTTTTTTTGAGCTTGTGTACCTCGGTGTTGTACTTTTTAATCAGCCCACTGACCCAGGCGCAGTCCGAATTACTGGCACGCACCACCCCCACCATTTGGGATGTGTTGATTGCCCTGTTTGGCGGTTTGGCGGGTATTGTCGGTGCCACGCGCAGGGAAAAATCGAATGTGGTGCCGGGTGTGGCGATTGCCACCGCCCTGATGCCACCTCTTTGTACCGCCGGCTATGGCCTGGCCAACGGCAATTGGGCTTTTTTTGGCGGGGCTTTTTATTTATTCACCATCAATAGCGTGTTTATTGCGCTGGCCTCGGCGCTGGTGGTGCATTTGTATCACGTCAAGGCCAAACAATTTATCGATGAAAAAGTGGCGGCGCGGGTCAAGGCCACCATCATGGTGATCGTGGTACTCACGGTGGTGCCGAGCGTGTATCTGGCCTATCGCCTGGTGCAATACGAGGTGTTCAAGTCGCATGCCAATCAATTTATCGAAAAAGAAATCGCCTCAAAAAGCACTTTTGTAACCCAATCATCGATTGATCCGGTTACAAAAGTGATAGAAGTGACCGTGATTGGCAAGTACTTGTCACGGGTCAAATTATCTGAACTTGAGCAACGCCTGGCCAATGCGGGCCTGGCGGATGCGAAGCTGGAAGTGCATCAACAAGACGACCAGCAACGCATTGATGTCACCACACTCAAGAGCGGTTTGTTAAGTGATTTGTATAGCAATAGCCAGAAAGTGTTGGAGCAGAAAGAACAACACATTCAGCAGTTGCAAGCGTCGATCAAAGCCTCGGTCAATGCCCATCGTGATACTTTGCTGCAAATGAAAGGGATTCCGACC
>JBKJLF010000606.1:0-3330 GCA_046597185.1 Burkholderiaceae bacterium
CTACGGCTGACATTTCGCCGTTTTTCTAATTTCATAGTATTTTTTGCACTCAAGTTTCACCTGAATTTTCATCTCCTGAAAAAACGCTGCGCCATCCAAACTCATTTCGCATCGTCAAACCCGTGCGCTCAGCGGCAAATCAATGGTAAATACAGTGCCTTGGCCCAAGCTGCTTTGTACCGTAATTTGCCCACCCAATAATACGGTAACCAGGTTATACACAATATGCAAACCCAAACCATTGCGCCCACTACCCAGGCGTGTGGTAAAAAAGGGGTCAAAAATGCGCCTCACATGTTCTTCTTCGATGCCGGCGCCATCATCACTGAATTGAATCTGCACCCAGCCCAATACCACCTGGCGCGCACTCAGGCGCATTTGGCCATCAGTACGCCCGGCATAGGCGTGCAATAAGGCATTATTAATTAAATGTGCCAAAATTTCACTATAAGCGGTGGGATAACTGTCCAAATCAATCGCGGCAGGAATATCCAGCGTTAAATGATGGCGGTATTGCTGAATACTCTCCATCATACTGCCGACAATATCCAAACTTAGTTGCTGCAAATTAAAATGCAAGCGTTGCGCCCCTTGCTGGCTCATCGACAATTCTTTAAAACTGTTCACCAGATTGGCGACCCGATTGAGATTATGAATAATGATGGTGGTGGCTTCTTGCGCTTCATCACTGAATGATTCCAGATCGGCACGCCGCACGCGTCCTTCGCCGATTTGAATGGCAAAGTTTTCACTCATTTCATGCAATGAACTGGCCATCATCAGGCTGTTGCCTATCGGTGTATTGAGTTCATGCGCAATACCACCCACCAAATAACCCAAAGCGGCCATTTTTTCTTGCGCCACCAGCCGCGCTTGCAAATCTTGCACGCGCTGGTAAGCGTGGGCATTATCCAGCGCCACGGCGGTATAGGCGGCCAGCGTCACCAGCATATCCAGATGCACGGATTCATAACCCTGCACTTTGACGCTACGCACATTCATCACCCCAATCACCCGCCCTTTGAGCATCAAGGGTACAAAAATCATCGATTGAGATGGATTCACCAGTTGATTCACAACGCCAAAAGCGTGCATCCCACTTTGATCAATATACTTGGCGTAATCTACCGCCAGATCATTGATAAATACTTCTTTGCCATGGGTCACGCACCACACGGCAAATTGATTGGGATCGGAAAGTTGACGGCAATACCAGGGGTTACGCACGCCCAGTTCCATACTGAGGGGAAAGCCAATCACCCCCTGCACCGAATCAACAATACCAATGGCAAACGCATCCGCTTCCATTAATTGATGAACGTAGTTATACACACTCATCATGATGGTTTCCTGGTCTAAGGAAGCAGTAATTTCGCGCCCGATTTCACTCAAAAAAGAAATATTGCGATGCGCTCTTTGCACCATTTCATGTTCAAATTCCACCGCCGCTTTTTGCTGCGTCACTTCGGCAGTGCGCTCGATCACTTTTTGCTCCAACTGGCTTTCGGCTTCTTTTTGTTCGCTGATATCGGTAAACGTGCCCACCACGCCGCCCTTGCTCAAATGTCGCCAATGCCATTGTATGGTGCGACCATTTTTGCCTTGCGCACTACCCGCCAACTGTACCAGAGGGGCCGCCACATCACTTTGAAACAATAAAAACGGCGTGATGGGTGTGCCGATGCGCGCCAATTCCGGGTCTAACTCCAACAATTCAAAAATACGCCGGTTCCACACCAATAACTCGTGCCTGTCATCAAACATACACACACCTTGTTCAATATTATCCAGCGTGGTGCGCATCGAATCCCAGTTGCCTTGAATTGCCAGTTGCGCCTCGGATAGCATATTGCGCGTAACGCTCTCGTGCGCATCATCATTTTGTAAGGTCGCCATCAATACCACGCGCGCCATGGCCACCCCCAATACCCCGGACAATTGGGTTTCTGCCCAAACCTGAACTGTGGCATCGGGCGCCGCCAGCTCATCTAAGGCCTCGCCGCGTTGCGCCTCCAAACGCCAGCGCGCCTGTTGCAAGCGCTCTGGTTCGATAAACTGACGCAATTCTTCGAGTAATTGTGCATTGCTGAAACGGCTGGCGTGCGGACCGACCTCCCGCGAGGCATGCTCCCGCACAAATAGCACCGCCTGCTGCCGATCCAAGGCATCAGCAGTTGACAAAAATGAAACGCCGATATAAATCAAGGTATTGAGCAATAAACTCACCACCATGCTATGCGCCACCAAACCCAAACCGCCGATCCCCAACAAGGATTGCGGACGTAGCCAAACCCATTCCACTTGCAAATAGGCCGGATCAAACCAACCCGTTTGTGCCAGTGTGGGTAACAATAAGGTGTAGACCCAAATCAAAAACCCGGCCACCAGGCCAAGCGCAGCACCACGCCAATGCCCGCGTCGCCAATACAAGCCCCCGATGATGGCAGGCGCAAACTGGGCGATAGCGACAAAGGACATCAAACCAATCGCCGCCAAAGTCTGGCTATTGCCCACCATGCGCACAAAGATATAGCTAAGTAGCAGTACACCGACAATGGTCAGACGGCGCACCGGTTTAACCCAACGCGCCACGGCACGCGGCATGCCCCGATGCATCAAATGGCGTCCGATTAACCAGGGCATGACCAGATCATTACTCACCATGGTAGCGAGCGCGATGGTTTCAACAATAATCATGGCCGTGCCAGCTGACAAGCCGCCAATAAACACCGCCAGGGCCAGCGCCGGATGATCCAGCGCCAGGGGTAGCGCCAACATAAAGGTATCAGCCTTGACTGAGCCAGGCCCAAAGGTCAGCAAACCAGCCACGGTTAAGGGGATTACAAACAGGTTAATGACGATCAGATAGGCGGGAAACAACCAACGGCTGGCGCGCAAATGATCGACATGATTGTTTTCAACCACCATCACTTGAAATTGCCGCGGCAAGCAAAAGATCACAAAGCCACTCAGGAGCGAAATCAACCAAAAGTCCGGCCCCTGCAAGGGCTTGCTGCTCCAGACCCGGCTGATTTCGGGCTGACTCTGTGCGCGTTGGAACAAGGCCTCCAGGCCGCCGAAACTTTGCACCACCACCCAGCCGCACAGCAGAAAAAAGAACAATTTCACCACCGACTCCAGGCTCACCGCACTCACCAAACCGCGATGCTGCTCAGAGGCGTCGGCACCACGGGTGCCAAAAAAGATGACGAAGAAACTCAAGGCCATCGCGATCCAAAAGGTGGGATCAAGCCAAAATGTCCTGATTTGACCATCCACCACCGCATGCGGAAAATGGGTGATCAAGGCCAAGGTATCTGACACTGAACG
>JBKJLF010000668.1:0-8805 GCA_046597185.1 Burkholderiaceae bacterium
AAACGCAATACCAAAGACATTGAGCAGCAAGTACCCATCCATGCTGCGCCAAAAGCGAGTGCGTTTAGCTTGGTTGGGGTGGGCGCTTTGGCGTTAAAACTGATGAAGAGTGCCAAATTCATTAAGGTGCTCTTTGCCGCAAGCAGTTTGGCGGCTTACTCCTGGCTATTTTCGTTTCAATTTGCCGTTGCCTTGATTGCCTGTTTGGTGGTGCATGAATATGGCCACGTGCGCGCCATGAAATATTTCGGCATGAAGACCAAAGGCATTTATCTTATCCCATTTTTAGGGGGGGCCGCACTCACCGAAGACAAAATCAACACCCGTTGGCAAGATGTGGTTATTTCGATGATGGGGCCATGCTTTGGTTTGGGCATGTCATTGCTGTGCTTGCTGGCCTATGGCGTGAGTGGTATGCCGTTTTTTGCCGGGCTGGCGGTATTTAACGCGTTTTTGAATTTGATTAATCTGCTGCCGATTTTGCCACTGGATGGCGGACATGTGATGAAGAGCGTGAGCTTTTCGATGAATAATACGCTGGGCTTGGTGCTGTGTGGGGCGGCGGCGGCACTGGGTATTGTGCTCAGTTTTAGCTTGGGCTTGAGTCTGCTGGGTTTTTTTATGATCATTGGCTGTGTCGAAATCGTGATGGAATGGCGCGCCCGCCACAACAGCCATTTGCTGCCGCTGGATCGGTACGGACAAATTTTTTCGGCGGTTTGGTATATTTTGTTGGTGGCCAGTTTGATTGGGATTATTGTGTATTTTGGCACCAGTGGTGATGCCGTGATGAGTTTGCCTTTGAAAATTTTGCAAAGTTGAGATTGATCCGTGACGCTTGAAAACTGCCTTTACCTTGGGGCAAGGCAGTTTTTCCGGTGGCGGCTCAGGTGTCGCTTAAGTATGGATCAAGCGCCCACCCCCAAACGACCAATTCTCCCAGGCCGTTTCTTTGAAGCACACCATCACGTTTTCCGGGTTCAACCCTGCGCTACTCAAGCGCGCCATCAAGTCTTCCAGGATTTTTTTCTTGATCTTCACGCTACGCCCGACTGAGAGCATGATTTCGATCAGGACAAAATCGCTATTGCGTTCGCTGCTCAAATCGGGGTAGCCCGGGTCAAAGCGAAAGTCTTCCGCTGCCAGTTCCAGCACGCGCTGGAAACGATCCGTGGCGGGTACGCCCGAATCAACCAGTGCGGCATGCACGGCGTTCAGCACGGTGGTTTTGAATTCGGCACTCTTGGGTTGTTGTACGGTAAGGGTAACGAGCGGCATCAATGGCTCCAAAAGAGGGGGGACAGGGGCTTCGATTATACGTAGCGCTTGCGCAAAAGTATAGTTGCGCACGAAAACCTTGGCCGGATTCGGCAAAAATGCGCTTATTTCTGAATAAAACAGGCAAAACCGGGCGCTTTCAGAGCAAATTTGCTGTGCTGATGGCGATTGCATTATAATCATGCCCGGCATGTACGTTCGCCACATGCCTTTCGATACGCAGTTTGACGCTCAATTAACCTATCTTTCAAGTTTGTAGACTCATGGCCTCTATAGGAATTGTTACCCCCGATTCGATGCAATTTAGTACGCCGCTGCCGCTGCAAAGTGGCGCGAGTATCAGCCAATACAGTCTGGTGTATGAAACTTACGGCCAATTGAATGCGGCCAAGTCGAATGCGGTATTAGTTTGTCACGCGCTCAATGCCTCGCACCATGTGGCGGGCACGTATGCGGATGACCCGAAAAAAGTCGGCTGGTGGGACAATATGGTCGGCCCCGGTAAGCCGTTGGATACCGACCGCTTTTTCGTCATCGGCGTAAATAATCTCGGTTCCTGTTTTGGCTCCACTGGCCCGATGCATGCCAACCCGGCTACGGGTAAACCCTATGGTGCCGCCTTTCCGGTGGTGACGGTGGAAGATTGGGTGCATGCGCAGGCGCGTCTGGCCGATGCGCTGGGCATCAGCCAATTTGCGGCGGTGATGGGTGGCTCGCTGGGCGGCATGCAAGCGCTGGCATGGAGCATCATGTACCCGACCCGTTTGCGCCATTGCGTGGTGATTGCGGCGACCCCCAAGCTGTCGGCGCAAAATATCGCGTTTAACGATGTCGCGCGTCAGGCCATTCTGACCGACCCCGAATTTCATGGTGGTGATTTTTATGCGCACAATGTGGTACCCAGGCGCGGCTTGCGGGTGGCGCGCATGATCGGCCACATCACCTATTTGTCCGATAACGATATGGCGGAAAAATTTGGCCGCAGCTTGCGCAAAGGTGAATACCAATTCGATTTTGGCGTGGATTTTGAAATTGAATCGTATTTGCGCTATCAGGGTGATAAATTTTCCGAGTATTTCGACGCCAATACCTATTTCTTGATCACCAAGGCGCTCGATTATTTCGACCCGGCGCGCGCCCATAATGGCGATTTGGCGAAAGCACTGACGCATACAGCGGCCCAGTTTTTACTGGTCTCCTTCAGTACCGATTGGCGTTTTGCACCCGAGCGCACCCGTGAAATGGTACGCGCCTTAATCCAGAATCGACGGCAGGTGACCTATGCCGAAATCGATGCGCCACACGGGCATGACGCCTTTTTGCTCGACGATGCGCGTTACATGAATGTGGTGCGCGCTTATTACCAGCGTATCTGGCAGCAATTGCAGCCGCAGTCGTCGCAAGCAGTGCAAGCAGTGCAACCCGCGCAGCCAGTGCAACCAACGCAGGAGGCCGCATGAATTTTCAGGAATTAAGTCAATTACGCCCGGATTTGGCCTTTATTGCCGATTGGGTGCCGCGCGGCTCGCATGTATTGGATATGGGTTGCGGTGATGGCGTGATGCTGAGTTATTTGTGTACCGACAAGGCTTGCACTGGTTACGGGGTGGAAATTGCCGACGATCAGGTTCTGCAAAGTACCCAACGTGGCGTGAATGTGATTCAGCAGGATATCGAGCACGGCCTGGCCATTTTTGGCGACCATACCTTTGATATCGTACTGTGCTTATCCGCCTTGCAAATGATGGAAAATGTCGAAGGCGTCTTGCGCGACATTGCGCGCGTGGGTGGCGACGCCATCGTGTCCTTCCCGAATTTTGCCTATTGGGAACATCGCCTGGCTTTATTGCGGGGGCGCATGCCAGTTTCCAAAGAATTGCCCTACCAATGGTATGACACGCCCAATCTGCGCTGCGCGACGATTGCTGACTTTGGTGATTTGGCCAATCGGGTTGGCTTACAGGTGAAAGATTGTATCGCTTTACATGAAGGCCAGCCCATACACTGGCTACCGCATTTGCGCGGTAGTTTGGCTGTGTTTCGATTGTCTCGGCAATGAGCGCGCCCAAGGTGGTATTGGACCCGCCGGCAACGGGTTGGCAGCAGTATCTGAATCAAAAGATGCTCATTTGCATGATGCTGGGTTTTAGCTCGGGTTTGCCGCTGTATTTGCTGATCAATTTAATCGCGGCCTGGTTTTCGCAGCAGGGTTTGAATGTCAAAACCATCGGCTTGTTTGGCCTGGTCGGCTTCCCGTATATCTGGAAATTTTTATGGTCGCCCTTTATGGATCGTTTTCAGATGCCTTTTTTGGGGCGGCGGCGTGGTTGGATGTTGGTCACGCAAGTGATTTTATTGGTGGTGATTTGTTCGTTCGGTTTTTTCTCGCCGCAAACCGAATTGGGCAGTATTATTTTGCTGGCCGGGGTCATGGCCTTTGTTTCGGCCAGCCAGGACATCGTGGTCGATGCCTACCGCCGTGAAATGTTGGGTGAAGCGATGCAGGCCCCCGGTACGGCGGTGTATGTGAATGCCTATAAATTATCGCAATTGGTACCCGCCTCGCTGGCCTTGATTTTGAGCGCTTATATGGATTGGAACATGGTATTTTTTGTGGTGGGCCTCTTTATGTTGCCGGGCATCGTCACCACATGCCTGATCAAAGAACCCGACATCTACGGCGCGCCACCTAAAAATCTGCAAGATGCTGTGGTGTTGCCGTTTAAGGAATTTTTGAGTCGCAAAGGCGTGGGCCAGGCCTTGTTGATTTTAGGCTTTATTTTTTTGTATAAGTTGGGTGATTCGATGGCGACCGCTTTATCGACGCCATTTTATGTCAGCTTGGGTTTTGAGTTAAAACAAATTGGTTTGATTGGAAAAAATGCCAGTTTATGGGCCAGCTTGGCGGGCGGCGTGTTGGGTGCGGTGTGGATGGTGCATACGGGCGTCAATCGCGGCTTGTGGGTGTTTGGCGCGTTGCAGGCGATTGCCATTTTGGGTTTTGCGCTGCTGGCCAAAGTGGGCTTGAATGTATGGATGTTGGGTTTGGTGATTGGGGTGGAAGCGTTTGCGGTGGGTTTGGGCACGGCGGCATTTACTGCCTATATCGCCAACACCACCGACCCCCGATATACTGCCACCCAGTTTGCGTTGTTTACCAGCTTGGCGGCGGTGCCGCGCACGCTTATTAATGCCAGCACCGGGTTTATTGTGGCGCAAGTTGGTTGGTTTTATTTCTTTTTGATATGTTTTGCCCTGGCTTTGCCGGGTATGATAATGTTGCAATGGATAGCCCCGTGGCACACGCAGGAGGTAGATCATGAAAAATAGCATGTTGGCACTTAGTTTATGCATGGTATTGGCTGCGGCTGGCGCGCAGACCGATAATCCGCATTCATCGCAGCCGAACGTTCCACTGCAAGATGGTGTCAAGGTCGATAAAATGTCGGGCTTTCGCAATTTGGTGCCCGCGCAGCAAGTGGAAGATCAGGCCTCGCTGCAATATCGCGGCTTGAAGCAGCAGGCCAATCAACAAGGTGCGCTGGCCGGGCCGAATGATCCGCAATTGCAGCGTTTGCAAGCCATCGCCAGAAAACTGATCCCGTTTGCCTTGCGCTGGAATCCACGCGCGCCGCAATGGCAATGGGAGGTGACATTACTCAAATCAAATCAAGTGAATGCGTTTTGCATGCCGGGTGGCAAAATCGCATTTTATACAGCCATTTTGGATCGTTTGAAACTGACCGATGATGAAATCGCCATCGTCATGGGCCATGAAATCGCGCATGCCTTGCGTGAGCATGGGCGCGAGCGCATGGGTAAGGCGGGTGCCACCAATGTGGCGGCCAAGTTGGCGGCGCTGGGCGTGGCCAAGTATTTTAAACTGGACCCGCACCTGACCGATGCGGTGGCAGGCAAGGGCGCGCAATTATTGGTGCTCAAGTTCTCGCGCGAAGATGAAACCGAAGCCGATACGGTCGGTCTGGACATTGCCGCCCGTGGCGGTTACGACCCGCGTGCGGGCGTGACGCTGTGGCAGAAAATGGGCATAATCAACAAAGGCGCACCACCGCAATGGCTCTCGACCCACCCCGCAGGCACCACCCGCATTGCCGAGATTCGCCAGCATTTGCCGGAAGTGATGCCTTTGTATGCCAAAGCGCAGGGGCGGGATGTGTCGGCCCTGGGGCCGTATCGTAGCAATGTGAAGGGTGTGGATGTGGTGCAGTAAATTCACCGTTGCCTCATTTTTCTACCGATCCAATTACTTTTTTTAGATTTTTAATGCCATGATCGAATATCTCAAGCTTAAAAACGTCGGCCCGGCCAGTACTTTGGAAGCCAATTGGGCTAAGCGGCTGAATTTGATCACGGGCGACAATGGCTTGGGTAAGAGTTTTTTGCTTGATATCGCATGGTGGGCACTGACCAGAACCTGGGCCAATACCATGGCATTGCCGAATGGGCAAGAACTGGCCAGAATCGAGTATAGCTTTAATGGGGAGTTGGGGTATTTAATAAGTGCGTCGAATTTTAGTCGTGCCAATGGCTACTGGCCTGTTCACCCTTCCCAGTCGGTGGTGGGTGGCATTGTGGTGTATGTTCGTGTGGATGGTGGTTTCTCGGTATGGGATGCGGCACGAAACGATTGGCGCAATGATAAAGGTCGGCCTGACGCCTACCATTTTGCTGCAAAGGATGTATGGGATGGGTTGGATGTCGGCGGTCAGCGAGTGTGCGAGGGCTTGGAGCGCGACTGGGTAAGCTGGCAAAAAGGGCGAGAGCCACAATTTGATGCCTTACAGGAGGCATTGCGCGAACTTTCGCCTATTGGCGATGCTTTGCAAGCGGGAATGCCGCAACGGCTGTTTTTGGGTGAGGGGCGTGACCGCCCGACTTTGTTGATGGGTGGGCAAACCGTGCCAGTCGCACTGGCATCGGCAGGTGTGCGCAGGATTCTCGCATTGGCTTATTTTCTGGTGTGGGCGTGGTTTGAGCACCGGGTTGCGGCGCAACTTTTGGGCAGGGAGCCTGGGAGGCAATTCGTGATTTTGTTTGATGAACCGGAAACCCATTTGCATCCGCGTTGGCAACGTAGCTTGTTGCCCAGCTTAATGGCCGCGTTAAATAAGTTGCGCGGTATCGGTGATGCGCCGCCGCAGTTCCTGATCGCTACCCATTCGCCATTGGTGTTGGCCTCCCTTGAAGGAGTATTTGATCCTGCTCAAGATGATCTGTTCCAGTTGAGTATGGATGAGGGCAGGGTGCGTTTGGATCAAGGGCATTGGGCCAAACAAGGTGATGTCAGTAGTTGGCTGGAATCGGATGTGTTCGGGCTTGAGCAAGCGCGCTCGCTTGAAGCCGAGCAAGCCATTGATGCGGCAGAGGCGTTTATGCGAGGCGAGAAAGCCTTGCCCACCGGTTTTAAGACCAAGGCGGCAATCCATAAAAAGCTGCAACACTTGCTGCCGGCGCATGATGAATTTTGGCCGCGCTGGCTCATTCAAAGTGGCAGCTTGCCGGGGCAAGCCAGAACGACACGGGGCAAGCCTTGATTCCGGTTAAACCACCAGTGGAGCCTGCCGATTTTGAAGCCAAGGTCGCACAACCTGGTTATGCATGGGTAATGACACATCTGGAATCAAACCGCAACGCAATAACCCATAAGTTGATGCGCCAACCATGAAAGCGCCAACCCTTAAAACCGCCGCGCCGTTGCCCGTGCGCAATGGCTTGGCCCCCAGTTATTGCTGGCTACCGCCTGGCACTTGGCCGGATTTACTCAGCTTTTTAACCCAACGCTTCCCCGCCATCGCCTCCGCAATCTGGTTGGCGCGCATGGCGCGTGGCGAAGTGGTGGCGGCCAATGGCGCTGTCATGCGGCCCGATAGCCGCTACAGGCCGGGCCTGCAAATTTTCTACTACCGCGAGCTAGAACAAGAAACCCCCATCCCCTTTCAAGAGCAAATCCTGTTTCAGGATGCGCACTTGCTGGTGGTGGACAAACCACACTTTTTACCTGTGACCCCAACTGGTCGCTTCGTGCAGGAATGTTTGCTGGTGCGCTTGCGCCAGCAGCAGGATTTACCCGATTTAACGCCGATTCACCGCCTCGACCGGGAAACCGCCGGAGTGGTGATCTTTTCATTGCAGCGCGCCAGCCGGGGCGCATATCAGGCGCTGTTTCGCGAGCGTGCAGTGCAAAAAGTGTATGAAGCCGTGGCACCGCTGCGCGCTGACTGGATGTCGCCCTCGGGTTGGGTGACAGGGCTGCCGATGGTTTATCGCAGCCGTATCGAGCCTGCCAATGCGCCGGATAAACCTTTTTTCGCCATGCACGAAGTGGCCGGCGAAGCCAATGCGGAAACCGAAATTCGCATCCTGCGCCATGATGGTAATTTGGCCCTGTACCAGTTGCACCCCGTCACCGGGCGTACCCACCAGTTGCGCGTACACATGGCCGCGCTGGGCGTGCCGATTCTGAATGATGCGTTTTACCCGATCACCCTGCCTTGCAAGGGCGATGATGTGTCGCAGCCCTTGCAATTACTGGCGCGCTCGATTGCGTTTATTGATCCGATCACTGGCCTTGAGCGGGCTTTTGCAAGCCAACGCCAGTTGCTTGTAAAGTAAACCAAACCAGCTGCTCAAGGCTATGTAAAATTGCCTTCACTGTTATCACGATAAAGATCAAATTGCATCTTTTCAAAAATAGCATAATCGAGTATCATTGCTTCCACTCAAATAAAAGATTTATTTTTCTTTAAAATTGTAGCCGCACTTATTTTTAACACTGCTTTATATTTATTATTTCAAAGGATTTTCCCCATGTCATTTTCGTCGAAATTAGTCCCAGTTACAGTTGGTGTAAGTATTGCCTTGTTGAGCAATGCCTGCATGGCGGACACAGTTGCTGCCAATGCTTCTGTTGCCAATGTTCAATATCAATTAGTTGACTTCACACCTGACGACAACTATGCGCCCGAGATTTACTTTGTTCACAATAGCGCGAGCAGTGTTTCAACTGCACAAAATAAAGGTGTAGATGATTCAACATTCCATTACGACGGTAGGGATGACGATACCTTTAATGGTGTGTCTTCGGCGGCGTATACTGCACAATCTGCCTCGTACTCTTTTTACCATGGCGGTGTTTTTGGCTACACCGCATCCAAAGGTTATCAATTAGCGGACGGTACTTTTGATGGGCGCCAAAGTGTCAGCACTGAATTTATCTTAAGCCCCAATACTGGATTGATTTTGACCGGGAATTTGGGTGGCAACGCGTCGGCAGGTAAGGTGCAAGAACCTCTTCGTGCTGCGTTTAGTAGTGCCACTGTTTCAATCGGTGCAAGCGGTTCGCCATATCCTGCTATTAGTACCTTTGAATGGTCATCGTATTATCCAGGGCGGCAAAATTCGGAAAGTTTTCAACTTGGTTTTTATAATGTCAGCTCGGACTACCTTGGTGGGACTTACACGGCGGTAGTGGTTGCACGGGTGAGGCAGAAAAAGCAAAACCACGCG
>JBKJLF010000672.1:0-6370 GCA_046597185.1 Burkholderiaceae bacterium
CGACCGAACTTCAAACATTGGCCAGATTTCATTTCTGCCCGACATCGTAGAGCAACGCATCGCGGCCTCTTGAGTTGTCGCCGTGTGCGTGCATGCCACGGCTTATTGAGGTGTTACTGATATTTTTTAGAAAGCCAGCTTGACTACAAGGCTGGCTACACGAAAATCATAGACTTACGTGGATAAATCTGTGGGTGAAGATTCGCCGGGCTGCTCGTCTCTGTTATTCTTTTTGGATGACTTTTCTTGTAGATAGTCCAGCGGCACCAAGGTCAAATAATCCTGCTTGACCATTTGCCTTGCTCGTTTCAATTGATATCGAAACATCTTGCGTGCGCTCTCCCAGCCGGAATCCGGCGACTCATGCCCTTCCCTGAAAAGGTATGGATACAATACTCGAATCACATCTTCCTCAGCCACCTTCCAGTATTCGATGGCATCATAAATTCTTAGCCAAATAAACAGTTTGTCCCGTCGCACTTTGGGCGTCTTTGTGCGCTGGCTTTGCGGCAAGGTCTTTTCATACTTATCCAATTCAATGGCAAGAAGCTCCTTTGCATGCCTAAGTAACGATGTCAACGCAGCCCGCCCTGACTTGGTCGCTTGCGTCAAGTCAACCATCAAAATCGCATAGCCAGGCCGTAATTCAAATCTTGGCACTCCATTATTTCCCAATACTTTTCCTGCTTTGGGGTCAATTGTCTCCGCCAGCCACAAGCGCGAAGCGTCATCATCTCCATATGGCTCCCGAAACGGCTTCAGATTGCAGCGGCCAAAATCATGCGCCAATTTCTTCTTATGGCCTGACATGGCTTCTTTTAAATTCTCACTCCTTTCTTGATACTCTGGGTTTCGCCTCAAAAATTCCCATGCCCAGCGACGGTAAGACCAACGTGATGTTGGGCCATAGCTGACTTCGTTTTTCCAATCTGGCCGCCGACTGGGCGTAACGGCTTCAACATCCTTCCTTTCGGCAACATCTTCCATTTCAATGATCTCGTGTAGTTAGTTAAGGATTGGCGGATTTCATCATCGTAAGGCAGAAATTCACTTTACCACAAATAGATACAACCATTTGCAGAAAAGCGCAAAAAAAGGGCACTTTTTTTCGTCATTTCAGGCGGTTTTGCGGATATGGGTACAACCAATTTTTTCATTTTAAAGATAGATAGTTTGTGAAATAATTCTCCTGTCGCTGCTTCTGCGCAGCCCGCAAAACGGAGAAAAATGTATGAAGAATTCTGTGAATTCAAGTAAGGCATCCAGATTGGCTGCACAAGAAAAATCTATTGCCATCAGCCCGAAAGAGGCAGGCAGCAAGATACTTCCACCTGCGTTTCTTGCGATCATTGCCAACGCACGCAACCACAATGACCATAGTGTCCTGCGCTGCAAGGACGCAGCAGCCAAGGCGGGAAAAGGTGTAAGCACTTTGTGGCGCGATGTAAAGAATGGCGTGTTTGCCCCACCAATCAAAACATCTGCGCGCTCGGTAGCGTGGCGCGTGGTGGAAATAGATGCGGTTTTGGAGGCGCAATCCTTGATGACCCGATCAAAGCAAAATATTGATATGAAGGTGTTCGTCGCGGAATTAACTGCGCCGTCCAGACCACTATGAATCTGACTTCGTGCAGTCATTCATCCCGCAGCGTTCCCTTGCAAAGTTTTTAGTCAAAAAACATACATTGAAAGAATTAAAATGACCCAATCAAATTCCAGAAACATGCAAGACGGTGCCATTTGTCTCGCTAGCTTCCTACACGCGGTATTTTCATCAGATCAAGAACTCCTTGGTGGGATGATTCTTGAAAAGTCAATTGGCTTAATTGCCGGGCCACGTGGGAGCGGTAAATCACTCTTTTCAATGATCATTGCCTATGCTGTTGCAGCAAAAAAATCCGTTCTTCCGTGGGGAACTGGTGGCGGGTTGCCTGTCGTAATTCTTGACGGTGAAATGCGTGCTGCGGGCTTCCAAGAGCGATTACGGTTGCTCCATGCATATAATTCCGATCCAGAATCGAGGGCGCAAGCCGAGGCCAACCTCCATGTTATAAGCCGGGATTACTTCGGTGATCCAATTGGATCAATTGACACCGATGAAGGCCAAAACCAAATAGACAACCTAATTCCCGACTCCGTAAAATTAATTGTCGTTGACAATATTTCAAGTTGGTCAAATGGAGGCCGTGAAGATAGCAATTCTTGGGCAATCATAAAGAAATGGCTGATCAAAAAGCGCTTGCGAGGCGTTGCAGTCCTCCTGATCCACCACACCGGGAAAAATGGGCAGCAACGAGGATCAAGCACACACGAAGATTTGTTGGATTACTCAATTCTCTTGACCACTTTGGAGCGGAACCTTAAGCGCCAAGATACCCGATTCGGTATCGAGCATACCAAGCTTCGGGATTACCTCCCCGACCTGCAACAGAAGTATGAATGTTCGATCTGGACTGAAAATGGCAGTTTAAGGTTCGAGGTAGTGCCTGCCGGCTTTCAGGCATCTGAGCATGAAATCCAAATAATGCGAATGCGTGACGAGGGAAAGCCCATGGAAGAAATTGGCAAGGAACTCAAAATCTCCAAGTCAACCGTCAGCCGTATCCTTAAAAAACTGGTCTCGAAATCTACGGCCAATAACGGGATGGATTCATGAAATTAGCGGATGCATGTTGCAGCGTTGCATTCCCTATACTCGCGCAACGCTGCAACACAAGAGGCCATGAATGTAGTGCGCCAAGCAAATGCAGCTATAGTAGCTCAGATGCGTTCGCAAATTAAACAAGTTGCCAATGAATGGCTTCCCTACGCAGACTATATTTTATGAAACAGATTCCCAATATCCATATCGACCGGATACGCATCAAAGCGCCATGCAGCCACAAGCCAACCGGAAAGGTGATGTATTTTGAAGAGGAGTCCATTGGCGCTTTCGTGCCTTCCGGCGCAACCGCGAACCTGAAAGGCTTGAAAGATGGTGGGAAAAAAGCTTATGTCCGCTCCAAAGAAATCGACCCCAGCACTGGGTTAGCAACCTTCATTGAAATCCATTGCTGCCCACCGCTACTGCTACAGAAACATAACCTCTTCGGTCACGCAGTTTTGCAGGATTATGTTTATGCCATACTGGACTTGCTGACCCGCCGATTTGAAATCGAGGTTGACCCTTTTGACCGGGATCAGTGGGAAAATGGCTGCGTATCCATAACCGAGATTCATCTGACTGGCAATTTCAGATGCCCATCAGATGCCATTCTGCCGATTATTCAAGCCATAGATGACAATAATACTTGCGGAAAGCAACGTAAAATCCCTTCATGTATTACCTTGGGTTTTAGCAAAACACGCCGCTCTACCTACCATGCCCTGACGATTTATGATAAGTCCTTGGAATTGATGACTCACTGGAAGAAACCTGGCCCATATCAATCCAAACTGATTGAGGAGGCCCGCGCTGGAATTCGCGCCGAAGTGAAGCTCTACTCGCAAGAACTTAAATTGCTTGGTCTAGAATATGTCATGCGCTGGCAAGGTGTTGACGTTGCTGATCTGTTTTTCAAGTTCCTGAACAGATACCAGCTTAGATACACAATTCAGCGACTTCTAACTGCCGATGAATTGGCCGCCCTAACTCGAACGGAAAGAAAAGCCTACTCTCTTTGGTTAACTGGTATGTCGATCCATGATCAATATGCGAGAACAAGTGCTTGGAAAATTACCAGGGAAATTCAAAAGAAAACCGATATCAATATCAAGGGCAATCGGCGACCTGATCAGTTGCCAGCCATCGACATAGCCAAGGTATTTTCCCCAGAAAATCTACTTCCTATTCCTGAGTGGGCTATCGGGATGCCGTACTATTTTGCTCCCAGTCGGAAAGAAGAGTCAATATTTGATCGCGCCCTTCACATTGCCTTGGCGCTCGGCCCCATTCCAGACGATGAATTGATTTTTGCATACGGTGAATGGCGAGTTATTTAATAATATTTTTAAATTAAATTTACACACCCATTCGCAAAAACATATTTTGCTCAATTCCTACTTCCTTTGGTATCCAATCAACGTCATTGGAATCGCCACTGTAATGATACTCTGTAGTTGAAAAAATAATTTGTACGCCACATGATTTTGCAACCCTCTTCAATTCCTTCATATATTTATTTAAATCATCATTATTGATCTCATGTTGCTTTGGCGTGTCCAGAATTAATACCTTGAAAACAGACTCTTCTTTCTCTGCCAAGAGTTCAACTACCGCTGCATGGTACGCAAGCACAGCCCTTACTTTTGTACTGCCCTTCAGTTGCCCGACCGATTCGGTACCCAATAATGGCGTGAAATCATCCTTATATGATATGTCAAAACTAATATTTTTTGTATTTAAGACAGTTAACCATTTCACGAAATATTGCCGTAAGTTTGCACGAATCTTTATTAAGGACGGGTTAGTGCTCCGATCTGATGAAAATGATTCATACTTATCTAAAGCACGATCTCGTTTTATTATGGTATCAAAGTATCGTTTCTCTAGTACAGAAATCTTCTTTCTATCTGCAAGTTTAATTTGCAATGAGAAAATCTGATTTTTTATAGCAGAAATTGCATCAACCATCGCAGAGGCATCAGATTTTTCATTAGAAGAAATTTGGGTATCTTGTAGTTCTGTTACATGACGAAGAATTTCATCACGACGTTCTGTCAAGAGTAATTTTCGATCATTTTCAATTTTTGAATTTCTTTCCAAGTCTTTAATTTGATCACGTAAATAAAGTAAATTTTTCCCGTATGATTCAGAGCTTAAAGAAAAAAGCCCGCACGACTTCGCGCCACATATTTCTTCAAACGATAGAAATACTCGGCGAGCATCCTCATTTAGGCCAAGGGTATTAATTTCAATGTTTATCTCGTCAATAATTTTTACCTTGCTTTGTATCCTCGATTTTATTTCACCAATATCCTCTTCGATTTCATAAATTAATTTAAAGTTATTTTTAATTATCCGCTGAATGGCCTCCACAGAATCATCGCGCTTTACATCCGCGTTTTTGTAAGACTGAAGTTGCGCTTCCAATAATAAAATTTCTTGTTCTGCATTTGAAATTTCATCATCAGTTAAACTCGACTCGGATTTTGCTAAAGCGAGTTCTTTTGATCGTTCATTTACTAATTTATCGTTGAAATCAAGATCTTCTTTAGCTTTAATTTTATCCTTCTTTTCATCAAAAGAATTTTTTATGGATAAGTCAAACGCAACCCTCATCATTTCTGAGAATTGATCTTTGATGAATTTGCTAGGTGGCACATAAAAGTCACTATAGCCCTCGTCTTGATCAAGATAATAAATTGGGAGCAAGCTAGCCATATAAGGATATCCGAGTGTATTGGAAGTAGACACCAAATTTCCACTGCGGAATTTAAACAACTGAAAAAGATAATCTGTATACTCACGCTCATTAAAGAATCTTTGCATCGCACCAGTATTATCAATAACATTTATGTCTGGATCACGGCTAAATAATCTGGCGACTTCATAACCAGCCCCACCCAATTCAAACTTAAGAGTGGCATAATTGCAATGATTATAAATATCTTCACGGAAAATACTTGGAAATCCTAGGCAGAAAACAATTGACTGCACCAAAGGAGTCTTCCCACAACCATTAGGGCCGAATAGTTGAGTTATCTCAGAACCAAAAAAAAATTCATCGGAACTCCATCCTGATACACCTTTGGGGAATATTTGCAATGATATTAGTCTCATTCAAGCTCCAAATCTAATTGACGAGATATACATATATTTCTATAGGATCGATTAATTCTTGCAAGATTATAGCTCAAATCATTATCACCCTTCATAGCCAACGCCAATACTTTTTTTCCTAAATTAGTAATTCCAATTCTGCCCATGCGATTATTAACGGATGTTAGATTCGCATGTTCTAAGAATCGTAGTGCAGCAACTGTACGCACACGTAAGTTTGCTGACCACCCTAATTTTTGCGACGAGCCTTTGAAACCTCCCATACTGGCTTCAATGCACTCACCAACAAATTGGCCTAGTTCTGACACTTTTGGCTTTCTGCGATCACCTGCCATTATTAAAATAATAAGTGCGATTAAAGGCAATTGGAAGAGCGCTTCATTATTAAGATCATGATCATGTCTTAATTCACCAGTCACAATTAGCGCTACATCCCTCGTCTCAAGTTTTTCAAAAAATTTATCGAAATTCATGATCTGGCCTTAATTAATTCCTGAATCCGTGTTCAGGAACGCGAAAAATCCCCTAAGTGATTGATATTTATGGTAAAATTACGCACTTTTCACATCACCCAGTGCATTATGCCACACTTTCAAATTAAGCAATCAA
>JBKJLF010000788.1:0-2803 GCA_046597185.1 Burkholderiaceae bacterium
CACCCAAATCAATCAGTTGGTTGTTGAAGGTTCTTTCACTAGCAGCAAAGGGCGCTTGTTTCTCGCGCCATGCTTTAAGCGCATCAACAATCTCGCCATGCCGGGTCAAATACTCAATTTCCTGGCTGCGCGCGCCCTTTTTAATGCCAGCAAATTCACTGTCATAAGTCAGATTGGTTTTTGGAGCGGGCAAACGCCTTGCTATACCATTTCTTACTGCTTGCTTGAATTGATCGACCTTTTCAATAAAGCGGGCAATGTCCTCCCCGATGGTCTTGCTTGAAAGGTGGGTAATAACAATACCATGGCGAGTGTTTCCGAATTGTTCCAACACTTCCACTGATTTTGCTTTCGACCAATCCAAAAAAGCATTTTTCCCTACCCCCTTTTTCCCGCCACCGACGCCGCCATCATGCATCAGACACACGATACCGGTAATGACATCCCTAGCAAAAAAACCTGACACATTTTTTGAGTCAGACTCGGTAGCGATATTAATCTCAACCGTAATTTGCAATGGGCGACCTGTCTGGTATCGTCCAAAAGAGTTCCAGTAACGCTTGGTATTCTGACCATCGTGGGGCTCGTTGCTTACGAACCAATAACTTTGATTGTGGGCAATGTCCATTGTGGCCTGTCCTGGCTTACCATTACCACTCTTCCAGGACACCTTTCTTGATTCCCTGCCACCCCATGCTGCACGCAGATTTCTCTCAAACTGGCTTTGTACTTCGACTTTTTCCTTTTCACCGTCCAAAAGCATTAACATGACATCCCCTCCACAAAAATTAGAATTCCAGTTTCCATGAAAAACGATAAGAAAAATCAATTTTAGCGAAAATTTATTGACCGATCCTCTAAATATGTTGCGTTTTTGCAATTGCGATACGCTTTCAAATTTGATCGCGGATTTTGCTGACAAATCAGCAGATCGAGCAGCGATGTCTTGGGCAGACGGAAGGATGGCACATTCGATCTCTACCAATAGGGGATCAATTTAGGACCAATTCAGGCCACCCATGACCAATTTAGGACATCCAATAAATGAGCTTGATTTAAGGGCAAGTCCAGCGCCAAACTTAATCATTCGCCCCAATTTTCCACCGCTAGCCCCTCAATCCGCGCAAACTCCTTGGTGTTATTCGTCACCAACACCGCCTCACACGCCAGCGCATGCGCGGCGATCCACAAATCATTCGCCCCGATCGGTGTTCCAGCCGCCTTCAACCGTGCAAACTGCGCTGCATAGTGCTGGCAAATCTTTGCGGCCCCCGCATAGCGCACCGGGATCAGCGCAGCAAACCGGTTCAGGCGCGCCACCGTGCGCACCGCCTGCGTTGCGCCGCGCGCCCGCGAGCAACTCGCCCCAAGTAACAAAAGACATGCACACCGGCACATTGGCATCCAAGGCTTGCAGGCGGGCGGCGACTTCGGGCGGTTTGTTTTTGAGGATGCAAATAACGGTATTGGTATCGAGCATGGTGATCATGGAAACGCACGCTCTTGCATCGGTGCGGCGGCGGTGCGGTCGGTTTCCAGCGCGGCAATGAATTCGTCATCGTTGAATTCGGCCAACAGCGCCGCCAATTGCGAGCCACGATCCGCACGATCCGCACGAGCCGCATGAATTGGGTGAAGCACCAAATCGCCGTTGCCAGCCCGGCTGATTTCGACTTCGGTGACATCGAGCCGAAACGCTTGCGGAATCCGCACCGCTTGGCTGTTGCCGTTCATAAATATGCGACTGGGTAGCCGGGACATGATAATGCCTGTGTGTACAATAATGCATGTACTTTACGCACAAAACACCCGAAAATCAAGGACAAGCGCAGCAAATAAAGGGATCGCCATTGAAAAAGGTAGGAAGGTAAGGCAGGAAGGCAGGAAGGCAGGAAGGCTGACCCGTTTTTCCTTGTGGATGCCAGCGCGATTCCGGCCAATGTGGGGGGTAACCCAAGTTTGACGATCACCGCCATTGCCGAGCGGCCAAGATAGTTGACGCGAACCAGCGCAGCGCTTTGCGGCGAAAGAATCGGTAGTTAGGTAGACCGCAAGGCGTTCTTGCGTTGCATAGCACGCGTGCGCCAAGGCAGCAAACCTAATCCCGCAAGCATCAAGGCCCAAGTCTCTGGTTCGGGAATCGGTGCGAGTTGAAATGCCTGAATTCTAAATTGGCCGCCATTATCAAAGAAAAGGCCATCCGATACGCCAAACTGCAATCGCGTTGGGCTAGTTGGTACATCGACGACAAAATGGTAGACGTGGTTGGCATTGTAAGCTGGGGCCGTGCCCGACGTGACTGCGCCTTGGTCTTCAATGAATGAGGTGAAAATATTGATGTTGCGATTATTGACCAGTGGTAGCAAATTTGCACCGTCCCAGCTTAAATTCAAGCGGTAATAACCACGATTGGCAGCGCCGCTCGGCACTTGATAAAACGCATCGTTAATGCGGTCGCCATTACTCCAACCCGCGCCATCGACAATAATTTCTACTTGCCCAAAATAATTATTAACGGTGGAAGTGGAGGGCGCGGTAAATGGGGCGATGATGGTTTCTGACGCACCGCTGCGGTAGTAATGGAGATTAATGGTATCGGCCCAAACTTGGGGCGTGAAGCTTAACGAGGTGAGGGTAGCGAGTGTGACGAGGGTGGTTAATGAGGCGATAGAATGGCGAATCAGGGCATGTCCTTTTTGAGGCAAAAATTAGTCTGGTAGTGTCGAACGGGCTTGCTGTTTGGGATGCTCAATCAGTATATTTTTTTCAATGCACAAAGGCAATCTTTTTTTTGCGCTCAAAC
>JBKJLF010000395.1:0-13419 GCA_046597185.1 Burkholderiaceae bacterium
TTAGCTTTGGCGGCGGGTTAACAGAGGAATTTAGGTTGATAGGCATCAAAAAGCGGAAAAATTTTTCCCCTGCCGGGGGCATGGCGCATCCTGCGCCAACAAACCGCGCCGTCCCGGCGCGGCAGTCCCTGCCTACTGGCTGGACTGGAACCTCAAAGCAAGGCGAAAACCTATATCGGCGTCGTGCCTACCGCCTTGGTGGCGCCCACGACAGGCCGAACGCGCGTGCCAAGCGCGGCAGGCCCAGCTACCGCCACGTAACACCCGTCGTATCGAGTTAGCTACGTCAGTACAATCTAACGCATATTCTAAACTAGGGTCTCGCTCATCTTTCAGGTTATATTCCCGGAAACCATCTGCGCACCATTCCCACACATTGCCATGCATTTCGTACAAACCCCAATCATTGGCCAGCAGGGTTTTAGTCGCTACAGTACCCTTGCCATCATAGTTAGCCCATTCTTTGCTGATGGTGTTGCCAAAACTATACGCCGTCTGGCCATCTGCCCGGCATGCATATTCCCATTCTGCTTCAGTCGGCAGCGTTGCTTGATAACCACCTGCCCAAAAGGGTATCAACGTCGTTAATTTTGCCAAAAATGGGTTAATCATGTTCCACTGGATCTGTCTTATAGGGTGTTCTGCTCCGTCACTACTATCAGCATGAATTTTTCCAGCGTTCTTACCCATAACTGCCTGCCATAATGCTTGCGTACAAGCGGTATCGGCCAGCCAAAACCCTTGACTGATCGTTACATAATGTATAGGGCCTTCATCCTCGAATCGCCCAGCTTCATCGGCAGGCGACCCCATCATAAACGACCCGGCTTCCACCCACCGCATACGCTGAACGATGTCGCCCTGGACTAAGCAAAATTCTGCCCATAAACCATAGCGGTCACTGCCCCATGCGCTAGCCCACGGTGGCGGGAAGCACGGTGGGGCGCGATTTGCCCAATCTGGTGAATAGCTTAGTGTTGACATGGCTTTTTTTAGTAGGATTCAACGGCTTTAGGGGCGATTTGGGTTCGACCAATCAATCAACCCTGCGTTATTGTATTCTATTTTTAGGGCGAATTAAAAACGGCTAGATGGTGACAGTCAGCGTAGATTGATGTGCTATTTATTGTATAATATCGGCTGGCATTTTCATAATTGCAATATGGAATGATTTTTAGCCCATTTTTGCTTGGTCGTGAATTTTTTTATAGTGGCATTTTATTTTTGGAACCGCAATGGCGCAACTTTTTAGCAAACCCGGTAGCAAACCCGAAATCAAAGACTTGGGCAACAAAATAATGTATGTCAACCAAGTGCCCACCAGCGGTTGGTTGGACGTTCAGCCGCGTGATGCGAGGGCGCGAGTCCCGCTATTGGAATACACAAAACTGCAAATGCTGACATCGGCCCATGGGCGTACCACCACGTTTTTGATCTTAGACGGTGCGCAAAAAGGCATCACCGCCAGTTTGAGCGATGCCAATGCAAAGATTTATTTGGGCGAAAAAGCGCCGCTGCAAACGGGCGTGAGCGTGATGGTGCAGTATGGCAAGCTCGAAGATATTCCATCAATATCGCGGCGGCGAGTATTTGTCCAACAAACGGCTAGTCTGAGCGTTAATGGCCTGAAAATGCGCATTACGCTCAATACTCACAGGGCTGATCAAGAAATAATGCACGAACCTATACCGCCGGGACTCTACAAGATACGCCTGCCTGACAACCCGCACGACAAAGCCGCAACAGAAATCTACCGTAATATCGAAGAACCGGGATTGAAAAACGACCAAGTCTGGTTCCCCATTGAATATGGCGATAATAAAAGCTACATCCACGTCGGCCACGTCTCGCATGGGTGCGTCACTGTCATGCAATTAGAAAAATGGAACGAACTTTACCAAGCATTGATTGAACATAGAATGTCCGGCGGCGACTATGTCGGGCAACTTCTCGTTTCACGCACACCGCCCAAACGCCCATGAAAAACTTAAAACTAGCTAGCTGTTTGATCACACTTTGTGTTTGTGCGCACCTTTGCGCCGATGCGAGGATCAATTGCGCCGAAACACAGAAACCACCGGAGCACGCTTATTGCCTGGCGCAAAGTTATCGTGAGGAAAGTAAACTCCACCCCAATTTGCTGATCAACACTAGGAATTTGATCATTCAAGCCAACCGTTATTTTGCAGCTAAAAATTACGATGAAGCAATTGAGGCTTACGATTTGGCGTGGGCAAACTCAACGAACGTATATGCTAATATTCGGCACGGTGATGCAATTCTTCTATCGCATCTTACTAGGAAGGAGTTTCACGAGGACGATTACAAATCTACGGGAAATTGCTTTACGGCACCAAATTTTGTTAGAAAAGTTAATTTCCTCATTGAAAATAAATACGAAACCAGCCTTGAACTTAACAAGCTCATCAAAACAAAGCCGCTCGTTACCAAAGCGATGCTGGCCGAAACGCGCCGAAAAACCATCTGCTTGAAGGCGATGACGGATAAGTATCGGCAAGCCAAGACTGGTTGTGCTGATATGGAAGAGTTGCGCGCCTGCATTGCGCCACAAAATAATGAAACGCGCTTTACCAAGCATTGATTGAACACAGAATGTCTGGCGGCAACTATGTCGGGCAACTTCTTATTTCTAGCGCCCCGCCCAAACACAAATGAAAACCCTAAAACTAGCTAGCTACTTAATCACACTATTCGTTTCTGCGCCACTCTGCGCCAAGGAACTGATCGATTGTGACGTAACACAGAAGCCGCCGGAACGTGCCTATTGTTTAGCGAAAAGCTACCATAAGGAACGGAAACTCTACCCTAATTTACTGGCCAACGCTACGCATTCAATCATGAAAGGCGACCGCTATTTTAAAGCAAAAAATTACGACGAAGCGAGCGATGCCTACGATACAGCATGGGTAAACTCACCCAATGTTTATGCTAATATCCGACACGGTGATTCAATTCTCCTATCGCATCTGACGACGACGGAGTTTCTGAGCTATGATTTCAAATCTACCAGTAGTTGTTTCCCGCTACCAGAATTTGTACGATCAATTGATGCGCTTATTGCCGATTGTTACGAAACCAGCCTTGAACTTAACAAGCTCATCAAAACAAAGCCACTCGTCACCAAAGCGATGTTGGCCGAAACGCGCCGAAAAACCATCTGCCTGAAAGCGATGACAGCCAAGTATCGCCAAACCAAGATCGGTTGTGCGGATATGGAAGAATTGCGCGCCTGCATTGTCCCGCCCAAATAATAGAACACGCTTTACCCGCATTCATTGCGCCAAGCCCGTGCGGGCCCGCACCTACGCACGCACGCAAGGCAAACGACGCAATCATGCGGACAATTTTTCCGAAAATGCCGTTGGGAAAGTGTAAATTGCAGGCGCTTGTTGTATTTTCGGCAGGCAGCGCCCATAGCTGCTACCACGTTGGGTCAGCAGGCGGTGTGGAATGAGCGCACGCCCATGGCATGTTGAATTTAAAATGGCTAAATTTGAACGGATATGGATAACCGTTGCCCTATTTATTGTATAATTTCGTTTTACATTTTTATTTTTGCTATATAGAATGATTTTTAGGCCATTTTTGCTTGGTCGCGAAGATTTCTATGGTGGTATTTCATTTTTGGAGCAGCAATGGCGCAATTTTTCAGCAAACCCGTCAGCAAACCCGAAAGCAAAGATTTGGGTAACAAAATAATGTATGTCAACCAAGTGCCCACTAGCGGCTGGTTGGACGTTCAGCCGCGCGATGCGAAGAGGCGGGTAGCGCTATTGGAATACACAAAACTACAAATGCTTAAATCCGACCATGGACATACCACGTTTTTGATTTTAGACGGTGCGCAAAAAGGTATCACTGCCAGTTTGCGCGATGCCAATGCCAAGATTTATTTGGGTGAAAAAGCACCACTGCAAACGGGCGTCAGCGTGATGGTGCAGTATGGTGAAATAAAGGATATTGATTCGATAGCAAGAGGTGAACTTTTAGTGCAACAAACTGCCAGCTTGAGCGTTAATGGCCTGAAAATTGGTATTACACTAAATTCCCACAAGCCTGGCAAAAAAAAAGAACACGAGCCTATACCTCCGGGCATCTATAAAATACGCCTGCCTGACAACCCGCATGATAAAGATGCAACCGATTTTTACCGCACACGCGAAGCGCCTAGTTTGCGAAACGATCAAGTCTGGTTCCCCATTGAATATGACGACAACACGCGCTACATCCACGTGGGCCATCTCTCGCATGGTTGCGTCACGGTCATGCAATTAGAAAAATGGAACGAGCTTTACCAAGCATTGATCGAACACAGGATGTCTGGCGGGAAATATGTTGGGCAGCTTCTTATTTCCAGCGCCCCAGTCAAACGTAAATGAAAAAGCTAAACTGGTTAGCTGCTGGATTACACTTTTCCTTTCTGCGCCCCTTTGCGCCAATGCGTGGATCAATTGCTGGTAGTTGGTTTACGCTACCAAATTTTGTTAGAAAAATTAATTTCCTTATTGAATATGAGTATGAAACTAGCCTTGAATTCGACAAGCTCATTAAAGTAAAATGAAAATTTACCAAGTAATGATTATCGAAACGCGCAGAAAAACCATCTGCTTGAAACCGACGGACAAGTATCGCCAAGCCAAGACTGGTTGTGCATATATGGAAGAGTTGCGCGCCTGCATTGTTCTGCCCAAAAATGAAACGAACTTTTCCAAGCCTTGATTGAACACAAAATTCCCCGTAGCGGCTATTTTAGGCAGTTTCCCACTTTATATCGACTATTAGGCCCACTATGAAAATTCCTATTTTGGCGGTGTTTCTTTTTGTGGCAGTGGTTTTTTCACCCTGTCAAGCCCAAAAAACCATCAATTGCAATGGATTACAAACGGTACCAGAAAAACATGCATACTGTCTTTTGCAAGTTTATAAAAAACTCCATAAAACCAGTAAGCAGTCATTCACATTTACCCAAAAATTGATTGAAAAAGGCGACAGTCATTTCAGGTCAAAAAATTACGACGAAGCAAGTGATGCCTATGATTTAGCCTGGTCAAATTCGCCCAATGTTTATGCTTCTATTCGCGACGGTGATGCGCAGCTATTAACGTACCTAACGATTAAGGAGTTTCAGGGCTTCGATTTCAAATCCACTGGCAGTTGTTTCACGTTACCAAACTTTAGCCGAACAATTAATTTCTTGATTAAAAATAGATACGAAACCAGTCTTGAACTTAACAAACTCATCAAAACAAAGCCACTCGTCACCAAAGCGATGTTGGCCGAAACGCGCCGAAAAACCATCTGCTTGAAGGCGATGACGGATAAGTATCGACAAGCCAAGACTGGTTGTGCGGATATGGAAGAATTGCGCGCCTGCATTGTCCCGCCCAAATAATGAAACGCGCTTTACCAAGCATTGATTGAACACAGAATGTCTGGCGGCAACTATGTCGGGCAACTTCTCATTTCCAACGCCCCGCCCAAACACAAATGAAAAAACTAAACTAGCTAGCTACTTAATCACACTTTTCGTTTCTGCGCCACTCTGCGCCAAGGAACCGACCAATTGCGCCAAAACACAGAAACCATCGGAAAATGCCTATTGTTACGCACAAAGTTATAAAGAAACATACAAACTTCATCGCAATTTATTGAACAACACGCGGATTTTACTCATTCAAGCTGATCGTTATTTTGCAGAAAAAAATTACGATGAAGCAAGTGATGCCTACAGTGAGGCTTGGGCAAACTCACCCAACGTGTATGCCAAAATTCGGCACGGCGACGCAATTGTTCTATCGTACCTGACTACGAAGGAGTTCCATGATGACGATTTTAAATCCACCGGTAGTTGTTTTCCGCTACCTGATTTTGTCAGATCAATTAATTTCACTATTGAATATGAATACGAAACCAGCCTTGAACTTAACAAGCTCATCAAAACAAAGCCACTAGTCACCAAAGCGATGTTGGCCGAAACGCGCCGAAAAACCATCTGCTTGAAGGCGATGACGGATAAGTATCGACAAGCCAAGACTGGTTGTGCTGATATGGAAGAGTTGCGCGCCTGCATTGTGCCGGCAAAATAATGGAATAGTGAAACCATTTTTTTGCATGCCGTGCTTTTTGGCGTGGTTGGCGTGCGGTTTATCTTCGTAAAAGCAACCCAACAGTTAGCGCGATGGGTGACGTTTGGAATTTATGGCGTATCGCTCCCATTCATTGCCATGAATTTTAAAAATAGGGAGGCAGGCCCTGCCTACTAGCTGGACTAGAACCTCAAAGCAAGCCGAAAGCCCGCGAAGTTGTCCCGCCAGTCTGGCCGGAAGTAGGGCCGGTAGGCCGACCGCGTGAACCGCGCGCCAAACGCCCAGCCACCGCCACGCAACACCTTTAGAGTATCTTTGCCGCCGCGTACACCATGTAAGGCAGCACCTAGATTGGGATCTTTTATCGCTTCTGCAGTATAAGTTCGATGCGCATCAGCGCACCATTCCCATACATTGCCATGCATTTGATACAAACCAAAGTAATTGCACGGCAATTTTTTTACTACGACCGTGCTGCGACGAAATCCGCCTTTTTCGCCCTTGCCATACGGAAAATTGCCATCGTAATTGACTTGTACAGTGCTAATCGTTTCGCCAAAGCTAAACGGCGTGCTGCTGCCTGCCCGACACGCATATTCCCATTCTGCTTCGGTTGGTAGCGTAACTTGGCAGCCCGGCAATAAATCGGTCAATTTTTTTAAAAATGGTTGAATCATGAGCCAACTGACGTTTTCCACCGGGTGATCTGGTCCGCCTTGTTTGCCTTGAAAATTGCTTGGATTATTCCCCATTACCGCCTGCCATAATGCTTGGGTGCAGGCGGTATCGGCCAGCCAAAAACCTTGGCTAATGGTAACGCGATGCTGCGGGCCTTCATCGCTTTCCCGCTCGGCCTCGTTAGCGGGGGAACCCATCATAAACTGCCCCGCTGCAATGTAACGAAAACGCACGATGATTGGTTTGGCGCTGCCATTTTGCGCCTGATTAGCATTGATTGCCACATCAGCAAATACGCCATATTGGTCATGGCCGCTATCCACCGTCTCAGGTGGCAACGCAATATTACCCACATCTAGCGCCAAGGCATGGGTTTGCACCCGCCACCCAGCGCCAGGCAAGGCCGCGCCCAACAGCACCGCTTGTTGCGGATAACCAAAACTGCGTTGGCGTGATGGGTGCGGCGTGCTGCTGCTGTGGTTGGCTTCCACCAACAAGGACGTTACGCTAAACGGCATGCCCATGGGCCAAGCGATGGGTTGGGTAGGCTGAGTGGGCATTGGTGGCGTGCTGGCGGCGTGGCTTGCTAGTACGCTGCTCAGTACAAGCTGCTGCCCGTGTTGCTGCAATTGGTAGGTGACGGGCGCGGCATCGGCTTGCAGGCTTTCGCGCCACAAGGCCAATTTTTCTGGCGGCAGCGCGCCCGGATCTGGCGGCAGATGCCCTTGCCGTTCCGCCGCTTGATGCGCAATGCCCCATAAAGGCCCGAAGGCGTCGGGAAAGCGTTCAAGCAAACGCGCATCACCCCCTTGCGCCGCTTGGGTTTGTTGGGCAAAGGCGATCAGGCCGGGCGCAGCGCCACCCTTGGCGTTATGCCCCAGCGGTACGGATTGCAGCCAGATAGCGGCATCGGCAATCTGTTGCCGATAGGGCGCGGCGGTGGCGGCGTCTACATAGCTGGCCCACACCAAGTAGTCTTGCACTTCAATGGCCCGCCCGCGCACGGCGTGGATGGCGAGCACGGCGCGTAACACGGCTTGCTGCAAGGGCGGGTTGTTTAGTGCGGCAAATTTGATGCGGTAGTCCAGCGCGGCGGCGGCTTTCCATATCGCCACATCGTAGCCAGCATCCAGCGCCGGGCGATACGACCACAATTGGGCTTCTAGCCCCGGTTCTGCGGCTAGCAGCGGGTCTAGCCGCCGCACGGCGCGCACTAGTTCTGGTTCTATGCGGCGGGCGCAGGCTAGTAAGGTTAGCAGGCGTTCTAGCGCGGCACTGGGTGGGGCGGTGGTTTGGTCTGCGGTTTGTGTGACGATTTTGCCAGTTTGCTGCGTTCGCCCTTGCCCTCTTATTTGCCTAATTGTTTGCCTATTTGTTTGCCCACTGGTTTGCCCCAGCGGTAACCATGCCACTGGTGCTGGCCAGTCTTGCGGCAACAACTGCGCGCTGCACGGCGGGCAAGTCAACACCTTGGCCCCGGCGCGGCCCCACAGCCGTATCGCCTGCACCCAGCGCGCCAAGGCGGCAGGCGCTGCGCCGCCCCAGCGCAGGCTGTCCATGTCGGTAAGCAGCAGCACGATGTGGTCGGCGGGTTGTGGCGCAAGTGGCGGCACGGCAATGGTTTGCCCGTGTGACCACGCCGCCGATGCTTGCCATGGGTCACCCTGCACGGTGCGGGTGCTAAGATTGCCCACACCCAACCACTGCCCCAAGGCCGCGACGATTTGATTTTGATCGTCCCAATACGGGCGCAGGTGCAGGCTGCGGTCTACGATCACGCTCACATGCGCGGGCGCTTGCGGCCACACGCGCATCGGCCAGCGCGTGGGCGTTTGCACGCGCGCCAGCAGGTGTACGGCGCGCGCGCTGTCGAGCACGCGCCCGGCCTCGTGCGTGGGTAGCGCGGCTTGCGCGCGGCGCGCTAGCGCAGGCATAGGCAGCAGCGCTTGCGGATGCAGGCGCGCGCCCACCCCCGCGCTAGGCGCGTAGTCGTGCGCTGCTAGGGGCGCTAGCGCTGGGCGCGTGTCGGCCTGTGCCTGCGCAATGGCGTGGACGTGCGTGATGCCAAACAGCGGCGCTTGCAAGGGCGTGCGTTTGCTTGGCTGCTGGCGCGTTAGCGCTGGCGCATCTGGGGCCGCCGTGGTGCTTGCGGTGTTGCCATTGCGCAGGGCGGCAGCGGCGGCCAGCAAGGCGAGCTGATCTTGGTCTTGGTCTGGCTCGGGCGGCTGCTCAAAAAAGTGCAGCGCCTTTGCCAAGCGCAATTGGCGCTGAACATCGGCATCGGCCAGGTCAAGCGCGCGCAGCAAGTCAGCGCGCCCTACCGCGCTGGTACGGCGTGTCATGCAGCGCCCCCTTTGTGCTTGGCGCTGGCGCTCGGTTTAGCCCCAACTTTGGCGGCAGAAGCGGCAGAAGCGGCAGAATCGTCTGGTGAGGCAGCGTCATATGTAGGTTGCGGCGACGCTGGCTGCGTAGGCGGCGCAGTGCGGGAATGCTGTTGCATCAAAGCCGGGTTGCCACCTTCTTCGATGCGGTTTTTAAGGTAGGCAAAATCCTTCATCCTCGTCAGCAAGGCGGTTTGTTTGGCGTTGTCGCCGGGGGCGATCTGGTGCAGCGCATACAGCAGGTCGAGATATTCGGCCAAACCGGGCGGGGTGACTTGCGCCGTTTGGGCGTTTTGCCTATCTTCCACCAATTGGGTTGCTGCCAGCGCCAGCAAGTCGCGGGCGATGATGGCAGGTTGGTAAGTTTCCGCATCCGCATCACCCTCCACCACCGGATGGCTGCGACCGGGGCCAAAGTGGGCTTGGCCGTGTTGCAACAGAAAGTCATGGTAACCGTCCTGTGGCACGCTGTGGGTCAACACCATGCAGCGGCGTAAAAAGGCAGCGGGTAGTTCGCGCTCTTCGTTGGTGGTGATGATCACCAGCGGCCATTGCGCGCCCTTGGTGGCTTGCACCGCCAGGTTAAGGCCGGGGATATTGAAGCAGCGTGTACCCAACACTTCCAACAGCCCGTTCGGCACGTCGCTCGGGGCTTTGTCGATTTCGTCGATCAAAACCACATGGCCGGGCGGTGCTGGCTTGTCCTTGGCGTGATCGCCATAGCCACAGGCAGAATCCCAGTCTAGCGCCTGCCACAAGGCTTGCGGTTGCCAGTAAGCGCGCTCGTTTTCAGTCAACTTTTGCGCCTGCGCATCGGCCAGCCGACGTACTGCATCAAAGTGGTACAGCAAGTCGTGCGCTTCGGTGCGGGCGTGCAGCGTGTTGCTGTGCAAAACCCAGCCCAAGGCCACCGCCGTCGCCCGCGCCAGTTGCGATTTGCCGGTACCCGGTTCGCCGCGCACCAGCAAGGGCCGTTGCGAGGCCAAGGCTAGCGTCACGGCGTCTACTTCGCATGGCTGCCATAGGTGCCAAGAGGGCAGTTGGCCGCCGATGGTGGGCAGATAGCGGGGGTGGCCGTCGGCCAGGTTTTCTAGCTTGGCCAGGTGGCTGGAAAGGTGCGTCATGATGCGTCCCCGGCTTGGTTGAGTAGTGCGGCGATAGTCGGCCAAGCGCCGATGGCCCACGCCTTAACTTTATCCCAGCGGCTAAGCAATTGGGTCGCGGTTTGCTCCGCTGCTGCCAAGCCGTCGTCGATTTTGGCTAAGGTCTGGTCTACTTCGTCCAACACATCCTTGACCTTTTTCGCGGCATCCGGCCCGCGATCCGCTTGCGCGGCGAAATCTTTCAAATCGGCCACGCTCGCTTCCACCAAGGCTTGGTGCTTGGGTTTGAGTACGGCGTTCGCGGCCATTTCGGTCATGAAGGCATTGAGCAGGGTGGTAAAGGCTGCCGTGTCGGCGCTTTGGTTGATGATGTCACGGCCAGCCGCTTGCGCACCCGGCGCGGTGGCTTGCGCGGCGGTATTGTGGTCGCCAACGCTATTGACTTCTTTGTAAAAATTATTGATGGTGGTTGCTGCCATGGGGTCTCCTTTGGCTGATTTGCCTAATTTGCGTGATTTGGGCGGCTTTGTTGGTTCGAGTGTTAGTAACGGTGTCGATGGTAAGGGTAGTTGGACTTTTTTCGGTTGGTGATGGAGTTTTTGGTTTAATTGGGTAATGATGTGGGTCAAATCATAAATGAACTGCCGTAGCGCTGCGCTGCATTGCTGCTGGTCGCCAAAAATCACGACGTGCAAACCATAGGCGGCATACACCGCTTGGCAAAAATCATCGGTATGCATGGCGCTATATTCAGGGCGATTATGCACCGCAAAAACGGGGTCGCTCCCACCCAAGGATTTTTTTCTTCTCGTCTGGTTAGCAGCGGCAAATGCTTGGCTGGGGGGCTTGTTTTTGACCGCTTCTATGCCCAGCGTTACGGCAGCCAGCGCATCGGTTGCAGGTCTAATCATGTCCGCTGGGTCTAATGACTCTAAGGGGGCCAGCGGTTGGATAAATGCAGTCGGAAATACGGGGTTTTTGTCATCAATGTTAGCGGGGATTTGACCAGACAGCTTACATACGAAGACCGCCAACAGATACGCTGCCCATGGCTGCGCCAACTCTAGCCGAATTGCGTTACCCAGTATGGGCCGAACTAACGGCACACCGCGCGACGCGTGGTTAATCCAGCAATCGATAGCTGCACCGCTCAAAGCCAGCAATGTCAGCCTGACTGGTTCGCCCCAAACAGTAACGCCACGACCATTTTGTTCATCCGCTTCAATAACTTCTAGAAAGAAATTAATAAAATCGAAGCCAGCGCGGGTTTCGTTGGTGCAAAAATCAAAAAAGGCTTGCGCGCTTTCCGGCCAAGGCGTCCATTCATGCTCTGCTGTAATTGTTTGAAATAAGTTCACTAACCCCGCTGCTTTCAGGTTGTTCCAGCCTGCTTGATTGTTTTCAAACAGCTTATCCCAAAAAGCTTGGCATGCGGCTGAGTATTGTGACGACGCAGGCGGCGATGCGGGCCGTGGCGCGGGTGCCATCGCTTGCGCGGGCGATGCTAGTACGGGTGTTGCACTAATCAGCAGCGCAGCGCGCAATTGCTGATAGTCTGCTGCGGTTGGGGCGACCCAATTAATAGCCTTAAACGGTTTCAGCATGTCGGTGCAGGGTGCGTCATCCAAGCGCAGAGTGACAAAGCGCCGTGCTTTATTGATCGGGTCGTTAAAAAGACGCGTCCATGTTTCCGCAGTCACCCAATCTGAACCAAAACCATTTACCGACATACATAGGGCTAAAATTCGCGACTGTTTTAAGCCCTGTTCAATTGCCGTCGGAATATGCTCGCCACCTGTTATCACCCAATCATCAAGCCAAACCCGCAAACCGTCCTTGTCCAAGCGTTCGGCCAATGCCAGCACAATAAGCTTGTCTTTGGCGCTATGGCTCAAAAACACATCAAATGCATACTCGTCTGCCATGAAATTTCCTCGTTTTCAACCACCAAGCAAATATAACACTTTTGATTGTCAGTTGGAACGTAGAAATGCGTATCTGCAAGATTTGTTCTGAACCGTGGCGGCAATTCACTTGCCAATGCCAGGGATGAGGTTGGCTGGCTTTTAGCAGTGCGGCGCGTTTTGCGGCTTTGCGATTCGTGAATATGCAGTTGCGTGTTGAACATGCCACGCTTTGGATAGCCGCAATGATAAAATTCGTAAAGCAAAAACCACCATCAAAAATATACAGCCTACTGGCACCGACTTTGGCCCAAATGCCAAGGCGTGCCATTGTTAAGAAATAGGATGCGTCAACCCCGTCAACACGAACTGCAAACCATGAAAATTATTATCCCTAGGTTACTATTTATTGTTGCTGTCTGCATAGCAATGGGTAACACAATGGCTGCCGACAGTACCGCACCCGTACAAAAGAACCCACAAACATCCTCGCAAAAGAAGGGCAATTCAACGATGAATACCTCAAAAAAATGCAAAAATACAAATTTACATCGTGCCCAATGTATGATTGAACTGATTCTTGAAGACCTTTCGGCAAATTACGGCAGTATAGGGGGCGGCGGCATTTCCTCCATCAAGGCTGGCTCTTCCACGTCCTACATTGTGGCCCTGCCACAGGAAGAACGTATTGATGTCTTCACGTATGAATTTGCAATAAAAGGCGACATGGTGAGCCTTAAAAGCAAAGTGGCGGCAACTAAAAGCGTTGATCCTGCCCGCAATTAAAAAATACCGGATCAACCCCAATGACCGCCCTGCTAATGTAAAGGGCAAGCAAGGAATAATCTCATTTATGAAGAATCCCGGTTATGTTATTGACGGCGCCCTGAGCGGTCACATTGACCTCGTGCATCATGAAACGCTATTCTATTTTTGGGAGCGATTTATTTGCGCGGAAGATTGCTATTGGAATGCTGGCGCATGCAATTTTTGGCCCTTAAGTCAGGGTGAATCATGACGCGTTTTAGCCGTTTCCGCTTCTGGCGCAGCCGGGTTTGGTTTATTCTAGTCCCGCTTTTCATCAACCTGCCCGCTTGCAGCGCCACCCTGCAAATTCAAGTCGAAGAAAACAAAAATTTGAACACCAAGCACTATCTGCTGACACAGGGCGATTGCACCATTCTCTGGCGCTTGCAATTTTTTCAATCGGGCAGCGGTTTTGGGATTCGTGAAGAGGTTCATTGCG
>JBKJLF010000831.1:0-3151 GCA_046597185.1 Burkholderiaceae bacterium
GGCGCGCATCCTGAAAGGGATTGATGAATTCAATGAATCACCAGTCATTTTCCGGTGGAAAAAGTTTGACCTTGATCTCGTTTAATTTGTAAATATATTGATGGAACGATCTACTAGACCAAGTGCGGGAACGGATTCGCTACCTGCATTATAGGCTGAATACTGAGAAACTCTCCGTGTATTGGATACGATTTTTTATTCGTTGGCATGAAATGAAACACCCGTGACATGGGCGCACCACACCTTGAAGCGTTTCTTTTCATGATTGCAATACAACGCAAGGTTTCAGCATCAACCCACAAGCAAGCTTTGAGTGCATTGTTATTCTTGTATCGTGAGGTTTTGGATATTGCATTACCATGGCTGGACAACATAAAACGGCCAACCACACCCCAAACGAATACCTGCCGTGCTGACCAAGTCAGAGGTAGCCGCTATATTTGCTGCCTTGGATGGCCGAACGACTGCCCACTACCAAGCCAACACCGAAGCAAACTAACGATACCGATACCGATGTCGATGTCGATGATGGCGGTTCACCTGAACACGAATCACCGCCATCCCTGACGACAATGATCCGCTTGATTGCCACCCTTGGCGGATTCTTGAGCAGGAAATCTGACAGTGATCCTGGTGTTAAAGTGATCTGGATTGGGTTGCAGCGCGTCATGGATTCGGCTACGACAATTCAGGCTTTGCGGGAAGGATTTTGAGTTGTGTAGAAGGACATGGCTTTAGGCAGGCAGCGTTTGGCTTGCCACGAGGCCCGCTAATCGGTCTGCGGTTTCGACCAGTGTTCGTTCACCCTCTCCCCGGTTTGCCACAAAAATCACAGAACCCTGCTCGGTGGTTTTTCGACAATGCCTAAGCAGATCGCCCAATTCATTGTCCCTTGCCGAAGTCCGTCCGTTTGTCCACTTTCTGCCGCTGTTTGCGGATCGGTGTTCCAGCCGCGCCATCCGCAACGCCTTCGGTGACCACATTAACACCACGCTCACGCCCGGCGGCAGGAGCAACAGGTGGGCCGTTGTGGCGGGGAAGCCGTCAATCACGCAATGTTGTTTCGTCGCCGCATAACTGAGCAGATCCCGCGCAATATTTTCCGGCATCGGGGTTCCGGGGGGGGGGTAAGGCCCACCACCCCGCCAGACTGCTGGCGATTATGCTGTACGGTTACGCCAATAAAGACATAAACTAACACGGCCTCGCAAAACTCCCCCACGAGGCCGCGTCAGCCTTACCCCATAAACCCCAAATCACTCAAACCAAAATTACCCAGTTCATTATTAAACACCTGGCTATTCAGCGCAGCCGCATCAGCACCAAACCACCGCCCCATGGTTGCCCCATATTGCTGGTTCGAAATCTGCGGTATCCACACCCCGCGCTCGGTGGCATCATCCGCACCACCCAGCGTAAAGTCCGGGAATCTCCCATACACTCCGCCCTTAACCGCCGCCCCCACCACCAAATGATGGCTACCCCAGCCATGATCAGTTCCGCTGGAATTGGGTTGCAGCGTGCGCCCAAAGTCCGACATCGTAAAACTGGTGACCATGTTTTGCGCGCCAATTTCCATCAACGCCAGTTGAAACGCCGCCAAAGCCTGCGACACCTGGCGCAATGAATCCCATTGCTGATAAGCCTGGCCGCCATGCGTATCAAAGCCGCCGGCGGAAACAAAATACACCTGCCGCCCCGGCCCCTGCGCAGCGCGCATGCGTATCAACTGTGCCACCGTTTTCAATTGCGTCGCCACACTGAACCCAGGGAACACGGTTTGCAAGCCCGCCCCCGAATTGGCCGCCTTCAAATCGCTCACCAACTCAATCCCATTGAGCAAAGCCTTATTCGCCGCATTGGCCATCGCGTTGGGATGATTCGCATTTAAAATCTGCAACAGCGCAGCGCGGCGGCTATCGGCTTCCTGTTGCGGCCAAAAATTCATGCCCGCCAAATCCAGTTGCCCATTGGCAGGTAGCAAGTTGCCATTCACCCGCGCCCCCTGCACAAACAAGCCATTGCTACCCACCGAAACCGCATCCAAATCACCCCCGGTGCCCAGCAAATCAGCTAGCCGACCACCCCAGCCCGTGCCACCGCCGCCGGGGCTACCCGCCTGATTTTGCAGCGTTTGATCAGGATGAGAAAACAATTGCGGTGGCACGCCCGCGCCGCTTTGGTATTGCGCCTTACTCAGCGGCCTGCTTAAATTACCCACATTCAAAACCGCCGCCACATTGCCCTGAGCATACAGCGCATCCAATTCAGCCAACCCGTAATGAAATGCAAACGGTTGCGTAACCGGATCAACGCCGCCCTGCAACACCGCACTACGGCTACCCAGCAAGGTTCTGCCTGCCTGCGACAGCGCCAGACCAGAACGCCCACGAATCTGGTTATACAGGTCGTAATGCGCAGCATCCAGCGGCACAATCAAATTATTGCCATCATTGCCGCCCGCCATATACACGCACACCAGCGCTTTATAGTCCGTAACCGCCGCCCGGGCCGGGCCTGCCGCACTCAACAAGCCCAGTGCTGAAAGCGTGCCCAACATACCGGCCTTACCGCCCAAACCTAAAAACCCCCGGCGTGACATGCCATGCTCGCCGCTATTTGTTTTGCTATTCGTTTTGATGTTCATTTTATGGTCCATTCTTTTTATTGGTGTACCGCAAAGTCAGCGGTGATTGCAGTTAAATACAAGGCCGTAACAGCGCGTTGGCGCATATCTCTGTTGGCCGACACGGCGGTAAACAGTGCCGAACGGGTGTTTGTGGACATACGCCCTTGGGTGAGTGTGGCATCGACCAAATTAATCAGCGCCATCGGGTCCGCCGCAGCATTAATAAACGGCGTGAGATCCACCGCCACCGTGCCGCTGAAGCCGCCGTTAATCAAGCCATACATAAAGTTGGCGCGTGCCACTGCCAGGCTGGGTGAGTAGATTTGGAATTCCGGCCCAAACATGTGTGGATTGCCCGGCAATTTGGCACCAGGCCCATAAAAATTGAAGACACTGGGCGTTTGCAACAGCTCCTGATTCAGGTTGCGGTAATTCCAAAAGATATTGGTTGGATCAACCACCCTGCCACCCAGCGCGCGTACCAGCCCCAGGCTATGCATGATCGGGTCTTTCAAATGCCCC
>JBKJLF010000037.1:0-5899 GCA_046597185.1 Burkholderiaceae bacterium
CATGCCAAAGTTTTGGCTTTGGTATTGATTTCCATGCTTGGCATTACTGCGTGCGGTAACAAGGAAAAGCGTGCCGGGCAATCCTTGGTCAGTGTTGATGGGGAAGAAATTACTTCACATCAAGTGAATGAAGAATTACAAGGTAAGACTGTGCCGGCGGCACAGCAAGCGACGGCGTCCAAGCAAGTGCTTGAAGGTTTGATCGATAAGCAATTGGTTGTTGCCAAAGCCACCAAAGATAAATTGGATCGTGATCCGCGTGTGGTGCAAGCCATTGAGCGCGCCAAAACCCAAATCATCACCCAAGCCTATATGCAAAAAGTGGTGGCCAATGTGGCCAAGCCAACCAAGGCCGAAATTGAAGCTTATTTCAAAGCGCAACCGCAGTTCTTTTCTGAGCGCAAACAGTTTGATATGAAGCAATTGGTTCTGGCAAGCAAAGATTATGACGCCAAAACCAAAGCAGCGGTGGATGCGGCCAAGAGTTTGGACGAAGTGGCGGCATGGTTGGATAGCAATACCATCAAATTTGCGCGTGGCAATCTGGTGCGCACCAGTTCGGATTTGCCGACTGAAATGTCAAGCAAAATGATCACTATGCCGCGTACGCAGCTGTTCCTGATTACCGAAGGCGACCGCACTATGTTATTGCAATTGGCCGATGTTAAAGATGCACCGGTAACACTGGCGGTTGCGAGTCCACAGATCGAACAATTCTTGTTGCAGAAGAAGCAAAAAGATACGGCAGATGAAGCGGTGAAAAAATTGCGTGGTTTGGCTAAAATTCAATATTTGAATGGTGCTGCAGCAAGTGCTAGTGCTAGTGCTAGTGCTAGTGCCAGTGCTGCAGCAAGTGCCAGTGCCAAATAAATTGGTTTGCTGGCTTTGGGTCGCTTAATTAATGTGATGAATTGGGTAGGTAATGATTAGACGAATCTGTTTTTGTCTGTTGCTGTGGTGTTCAAGCCTAGGCTTGGCGCAAGCTGCCGATATTTTATTGGGGGCAGGCGATGTGCTGCGCATCAGTGTGTATGGCAGCCCGGATTTGCAATTGGAAACCCGTCTCAGTGAGGGTGGTAAAATCACCTTCCCCTTGATTGGGGAAGTGGTGCTGGATAAGTTGACGGTAGGCGAAGCGGAAAAAAAGATCGCGCGTGCGCTGGCTACGGGTGGTTTTTTGCATGATCCGCAGGTTACCATTATCGTTACCGCCGTGCAAAGTTCGCAAATTTCGGTGTTGGGCCAGGTCAATCGGCCCGGGCGTTACCCACTCGAAGGCAAGCGCACCTTGGTTGATGTATTGGCCTTGGCCGGTGGTGCCAATTCAGACGGCGCGGATCAAGTGATTCTTATCCGCACCCGGAATGGCAAGCAAACCAGAGAGTTATTTGACATCCCTTATTTATTGCGTAGCGGTGATGTGGCGACCAACCCCGATCTGGCCGGTGGGGATATTGTTTTTGTGGATCGTGCACCGCGTTATTATGTGTATGGGGAGGTGCAGCGCCCCAGCGTGTACCGACTGGAGCGCAATATGACGGTATTACAAGCCTTGTCGGTTGCGGGTGGTTTAACCCTTCGTGGCACAGAACGGGGTTTGCGCGTAAAGCGGCGTGATAGCAATGGGAAAGTGCAGGAAATGAAGGTGAAGATGGATGATTTAATTCAAGTGGATGATGTGATGTTGGTACAGGAAAGCTTGTTTTGACGTAAATATATTATTTCTTGAGGTTTCCATGTCGAAAGTCTTGCTATGAATTTTTCTCAGTTTCTTCTTATTATTCGGGCGCATTTGCGAATTGCGCTTTTTACTTTGGTTGTGACCTTGGTAGGTACTTTTATTGTTAGTAAGCTTTTGCCTAAAACCTATAAGGCTAGTACAGCGTTAATTTTGAACTATAAAGGTGTCGATCCCGTTACCGGAACCACCTCTCCAGCGCAATTGCTGCCCGGCTATATGGCCACGCAAGTGGATATTATTACCAGCTCCAGTGTGGCGGCGATGGTGATTGCCGAACTCAAGCTCGATCAAAGTCCCTACTATATTGATCGCTACAACACCGAATCCAAGGGTGAAACCATGGCCGACTGGTTGACCAACGAGCTAATCAGAATGTTGATCGTGGAGCCTTCCAAGGAAAGCAGTGTTGTGGTCATTGGTTATAAAGGTGCATCGCCCAAGGAAGCGGCTGACGTGAGCAATGCCTTTGCCAATGCTTATTTAAAGAAAAGCATCGAATTAAAAGTCGAGCCTTTGAAACAGGCGGCGAATTACTTTAATGATCAAACCAAGGTCTTGCGTGAGAATTTGGATACGGCGCAAAAAAAGCTGTCACTGTATCAGCAAAAAAATGGTTTGGTCAGTGTGGATAACCGCCTCGATGTGGAGACCCAGCGCCTACATGATTTATCCAGCCAATGGGTTGCCTCCCAAGGCCAGGCTTCAGAAGCGCTATCACGGCAAAAATTGGTACAAAGCGATAAAGCCTTTGAATCACCTGACGTGGCCGGCAACCCCATGATTCAGAATTTACGCATTGGTTTGGGCAGTGCCGAATCGAAGCTAACGGAAGTAGCGCAACGACTGGGGCGCAACCATCCGCAATATATTGGTTTGAAAGCCGAGGTCGATAAATTGCGTGCGGCCATGGGCGAACAATTGGCCGTGGTATCCAATAGCGTATCAAATAATGCCAATATTTTGCAACGGCGTGAAGGCGATATACACGCCGCCATGGAAAAGCAAAAAGATAAAGTATTGCAACTCAATCGTACCCGAGACGAAATGTCGCTGTTGGTGAAAGAAGTGGAGCGCGCGCAACGGGCGTATGAAACCACGGCCCAGCGCTTTATGCAAACCAATTTGGAGGGGCAATCCAATCAATCGGATATTTCGGTACTCAGCCCGGCGGTGCCACCCACTGAAGCTGCCAGCCCTAAAACCAGATTGAACATGATTTTTTCCTTTATGGTGGGTAGCATGTTGGCAATCGGGTTTGCCTTGATGGCGGAAATGTTGGATCGTCGTGTACGTTCTCGTATTGACCTGGAAAAAATGTTGGACTTGCCAGTTTTGGGCGAGTTGTCATGGCAGCCCACGAAAAAGAAAGGTCGTTTTAGTCAATTCTTCCGTCGATCCAAGAAAGTAAAAAAATGACTTCCAATGAGATTCGTGTGGTGGAACCCGGTACCTCAGGCAATAATATGGGGCGTTTGTTGTTGGATATGGGCAAGCTTACCCCTGAAGACGCAGAGCAGGTTTTGCGTACTGCCAAAGAAAAAGGCTTGCGTTTTGGCGAGGCGGCAGTGCAGTTGGGTTTGGTGAGCGAAGAAGATATTCAGCAAGTCTTGGCGCACCAATTTGATTACCCTTATCTGCATGCGGGCCAAGGTAAATATTCATCCGAACTGGTGGCCGCGTTTCAACCGTTTAGCACCACTGTAGAAACCCTGCGCGCGGTACGTAGCCAATTAATGCTGCGTTGGTTTACCGAGCAGCGCAAGGCTCTGGTGGTTGCCTGTGTGAATGAAGGCGAGGGGGCGAGTTTTTTTGCCTCGAATTTGGCGGTGGTGTTTTCCCAATTGGGTGAGCACACCTTATTGGTGGATGCGAATCTGCGCAATCCACGCCAACATGATATTTTCCAATTGCAGGAAAAGCGCGGGTTGTCGGATATTTTGGCGGGTCGTGCCGATTTGAGTGTGATTACCAAGGTCGAGTATTTTGTCGATTTATCGGTGTTGGCGGCGGGCACCTTGCCGCCCAACCCGCAAGAATTATTGAGTCGAACCTTATTTAATGAACTCACACAGAATTTGGCCGTACGCTATGATGTGATTTTGTATGATGTGGCTGGCTTCTCGACCGCCTCTGATTTAATGGCTGTCGGGGCTTGTGCTGAAGGGGTATTATTGGTGGTGCGCAAAAATCATACGCGGATGAGTGCTATTTCAATCCTCAATGAACAAATGGAGCGCAACGGTATTGAAATGGTTGGAACTGTGGTGGTAGACTTTTAATGAATACAATGACTGAAACAAAAAACAAGCGCAATTGGCAAGACTTGCTGATTGAATGGTGGCCCGTATTATTGGGCCTGGTGGTGCTCTACTATCCCAGCTTTCGCGATTTGTCGCGCGGTGTCTGGCAAACCGACGATCAAGCCCATGGCCCCATTATTCTGATCGTGATTTTGTATCTGTTTTGGGATAATCACCAGGCCCTGTATGCGAAATCGGACGAATCTGTCAAACCTGCGCCGATACTGGGTGGCCTGGCCTTTGTGTTTGGCCTGTTATTGTTTGCCTTGGGACGCTCACAAGAAATTTTGGTATTTGAACTGGGTGCGCTGGTCTGGATTTTGGGCGGTAGCTTGTTGGTTTCGCGCGGTTGGCAAGGCCTCAAGGCGTTTTGGTTTCCGGTGATGTTTTGTATTTTCCTGATTCCTTTACCCGGAATTATCGTCGATGCCGCGACTGGCCCTTTGAAAGGCCATATTTCCGTGTTGGCAGAAAATATTCTGTATGCAGTAGGCTATCCGATTTCGCGTGATGGTGTCACCATCATCATCGGCCAATATCAATTATTGGTCGCCGACGCCTGTTCCGGCTTGCATTCGATGTTTTCCCTCTCGGCCTTGGGTTTATTGTATTTGTATTTAATGCGTTATCGCAATGTGGCGCGTAATGCGCTGATGATCGCCAGTATTTTGCCGATTGCTTTTGTTTCCAATATCGTGCGGGTCATGATTTTGGTATTGGTGACTTACCATTTTGGCGATGAAGCGGGTCAGGGTATTATTCACGGTATGGCGGGTATGTTGTTGTTCGTGATCTCACTGATTTTTTTGTTTGCGTTTGACGGCTTGCTGGGTAAAATCCGCTGGTTCCGTGACACCCCAAAACCGGAGGATAATTCAAAATGATGAATAAAATTAAATGGAGTCATGTGGTATTGGGGATTGCCATGTGTTTGGCTGCCGCGCTGGCGGTGGCGCTCAAACCCACCAAAAAATTATCCGATCAGCGCGCCAAGGTGAATCTGGAGACCATGATTCCACCTAGCTTTGGCTCATGGCAGATCGACCCGCAAGCGGGCGCAAATATTAAGCCATCGGCCGACGTGCAAGCGAATCTGGATAAAATCTATGATCAAATCTTAAATCGGACTTACATCAATAAAAATGGCGAACGCATCATGCTCACCATTACCTATGGCAGTTCGCAATCGCAAGATTTGAAAGCCCATCGGCAAGAAGTGTGTTACGCGGCGCAAGGATTCCAAATTCAGGCGCTCAAACATGAAAGTTTGCGCTTGCTGCAACAATCGGTCCCTGTGACGCGTATGTTTGCGATCAAGCAAGACCGCAATGAACCGGTCACCTATTGGTTTACCATGGGCGACAATGTGGTGCTGTCGCGGGTCGAGCGTCTTATGGTGCAAATCAAGTATTCCTTTGCCGGGGTGATTCCTGATGGCGTGTTGGTGCGGGTTTCGAATTTGAATCCCGATCCGGAAAAAGGGTTTGCCGAACATAGCGAATTCTTAAACGAATTAATGGCGGCGATGGATAAAACCTCTCTGGTTAAATTAATTGGTTCGCCCGAAGTACGCTAGGCTGATATCTTGCATCTGATAAGCAAACCGCTCTCCACTACTTGGTACCATCGCTCAATTCGTGCGCTGGGCGCTTTTCTTGCGCGAACCGGTCTGTTTTTATTTGGCCAAAAAATCACTTTCAGCTCCGTGGTTCTGGTGACGATGGCATTTTTTATCCCCTTTATTATGGGTGTCGCGTCGGGTTTAATTGGTGGTCTTCCGGTGCTTCTGTTTATTTTGGGACTGCTGTTTTTATTCCTGACCTTGCGCGATTATCGTGCCGGGGCATTGATTGCCGTG
>JBKJLF010000168.1:0-5392 GCA_046597185.1 Burkholderiaceae bacterium
CGCCTGCCGAGGCGTGGGCGCTGAGTTTTCTGGCTGACGCTTTGCGTGCGCCGAACTCGGACCCGTATAACATTGACAGCTTAGCGGGCGTCACGGTGTTGAAGTTGGGGGCAGGAGACGAGCAAACTGGCACGGTCGGCCAGACGTTGGCGCAACCCTTGTCGGTGATTGTGCTGGACAAGGAAGGCATGCCGATCAAGGGTGCGCCAGTACGCTTCCAGGTAATGGCAGGTGGTGCCACGCTGGGCGGCGGTGCGGTGTTTGAAACCGTCACCAATGCGCTGGGCATTGCCGTGGCCAAAATGAAATTAGGCACACAAACCAGCAGCAATCCGCTGTACACCTATCGCAATAAGCGCGATGCCAACCCAACCAGAGTGAGCTTGAATCTGGTGGATGTGGTAGCGGCATCCACTGCTGGCAGCTTACATATTGAGGCACCTTTTTCTGCCATTGCCTACCCCGATGTCATGGCAGCGCTACGCCGCGCAACGCCAGCGGTGAGTGAAGGCACCGCAACCGAATGGGTAGACTCCATCATCGTCAAGGCCGAGGATCAATATGGCAACCCCTTGCCCAATATCGGCGTCAAGTTTGCCATCCAGACCCAGTTGGTTTGCCCATCCGACAATAGCGACAAATATTTCAAGCCTGGCGCGGTGTTTGATAATCTGGTGAAGGATGGCGGCAGTATGGTTGGCTGTTCCGCGTCACTTCCGCGTTTGGGCGATTGCGGCCAGCCATCACTAAGCAAAGATACCGATTCCGAGGGCAGTGCATCGGCTGGGGTAATATTGGGCAATGATGTCAAGGGCAAGAATACGCTCGACATCCGGGGCGGAAGCTTTAGCTTGTCTTACGTATATACGGCGTGGGGGCGTTGCAACCCGGCGGGGGAGAATACCTCAGTCGATTTCGCAACGATGTTCTCCGGCGGCACGACCTTGATCAATAGTGAAGGTGCTAATGCTTCTGGTGCCAAGCCATCCACCCAATTTAACTGGCCGCTCTCAGCTTCGGTCGGCTACACCGATTGGCCGTATGAAGTCCGGTATCGAGCTGGCAAAGCTTACCTGTATTTCTTTCCGTATATTTCAGTCAAACCGACCAATGCATCCGTCAATTTTTCTGTCTCAGGCGGTGGTTTTGCCGCTGGTGCGGCACCAAAAGGCGTCGGCCTGTATGAAACCAAGGTGACGGTAGGTGGTTCCCCTTTCGCTCATGTGGTCAAGGCACAGGCAAATAACATCGTGGTCAAGGTACCGATCATTGCAGAGGGGGGTGGACTCGAAATAGTTGACGACGTTCGCAGTGCCGAAACCGGGGTGAGCACCGTCTATGCCGTCGTACCCAAGATTGACAAAGTGGTGGCGGAAGATGGCGGCAGCAAGATTTATATCGATAGCGGTGGCAAGAGTGCCAGCCAGCTCGATTTGCAATATTTCATCAATCCGGCTGGCTATACCGCCTTGGGCGTGGATTTAAATTTATATGAAAATGGCAACATTGTCGGCTATTTTAATGGCGACAAAAAAGCCGGAAGCGGTTCGGTATTAATCCCCCGTGGTCAGCCCTTTAATCCCAAGAAAACCTACGAAGCCGAATTGGTGTTGAGTAGGGGTTCTGTGGTGGAAATGAAATCAGAAAAATTTCAACTGGAAACGCGCCAAAAACTCATCACCAGTGCCGTTGGCCGAGGTGCCAAGTTGGAAGCGGATGTGCTCAACAAACGTGCTTGTGAAGTAGTGGGTGGCGTGTTCTTTGGCTTTAGCCAAGACGTTAGCGCAAGCCTAAAGTTAGAAACCTTGGACGGCAGTGGCCAACCAACCGGGGAGGAACGCGTCTTGTTCTCGGATAAGCCATATGGCGCGGGAAATGCCAGTTATCCAATTAATGCAGGCGTCATCGGATCGGGGCAATTTCGTTTTACGCTAACGGCCAAGGGCGTTAGCGATCCTACTCAGGTTGAAAGCGTTCAGGGTGGGCTGTCAGTGCTCTATCAACTCGCCAATAGGTTGCCAGTGGGGCAAGTCATCGTGAAGGGCGTGATGCTAAAAGATGGTAGCCTAGTGGCGCAGACTCAGGCGTTAGCGCTGGCGGGGCGTGGCCCGGTTTTCCACTTCCAACCGACCTATTCTTCGTCCAGCAATGGCAAGATTGGCACGATGGGCACCAATTGGACGCACAATTTTGAATCAAGTTTGCATATCAACTCTTGTGGTGAAGTCGTGGTGTCGGCAGGTGATGGCGGCAGTGTGCGTTTCTTCCCGGCAGCCGATGGCAAGTTAGTGCCCGATTTGGGCTACCACGGAACGTTAGAGTACAACACAGCCGATCTTAGCTACGATTTTTTTAGCAAAGATGGCACCCATTACCACTATAAATTTATCAACAACCAAGTGCAGTGGAAGCTCGATTTCATTGAAGACACCAATGGCAACCGCTTGACCTTGAATTACGATTTTGAGGCCGGCCCCGAGCCTTTGTTGGTCAACGTAAAGGGGAGTGATGGGCGTGAATTCAATTTTAAATATGCGCTCCAAGTCGTTAATTTGCCGGGCGTATTGACCGCCCATTCCTTCTTGACGCAAGTGACTGGCTCCGGTGGGCTAATGATGGACTTTACGCATGACGAATTTGGCAATCTAACAGCGGTCAATCGTAATGGTCGCAAGGAAACCTTTGGCTACCAGATCGGTGACATCGACTTTAAAGCGCGAGCGTTGATGGTTAGTGCCACCGACCCCAATGGTAATCGCACTGGCTATAACTTCAATAAATTTTCCACCTCATTTACTACTGGTGGAGGAGTCTTGATCGTGATGCCCAACAGTATGGTCACTAGCATGGCCACACCCACTGGCACAGTCACATTCGATATTGAAGTCCCTAGCTTCCTGAAAACCACCGTCACCAACGAAAACGGCCAGCCGACCACCTATGCGTTTAATCCGTATGGTAGCCCGCTATCGATTCGTGATCCGGCGGGCGAAACCAAAATGACGTGGGCCAGCGACGACATCAACATGGTAAGCAAAACCGACGCGCGCGGCGTGACCACCGATTTCACCTATGACAAACAAGGCAATTTGCTGACCGAAAGCGTGGCGGGTAGCACCATCAGCAATACCTATCTGGTGCAGGGGACGCCCCCCTACATTAAAAATCGTTTGACCCGTCACACCGACCGCAATGGCAATGAAACCGCGTACACCTACGACGGCAAAGGCAACCGCTTGCGCGAGGACATGCCCAATGGCGTCAGTGTGCAACATACCTATGCGGGCAATGGCGACTTGCTGCAAACCACCGATGGTAATGGTGGCACCAGCAAATTTTTGTATGATGGCAGCGGTAACCTCAGCAGAAGTACCAATCCGGTTGCGGCCAGCATCAACATGACGCGAGATGCACGCGGTCGTGTCCGCAGCAGTACCGATGGCAAGGACAACACCACCTTGTTCGAGTACGACGCCCAAGATCGGATAACTTCGCGCCAAGACGCAATGGGCAAAAAGCGCCAATTTCGATACGACAACAACGACAATAAACTATCGGAAACCGACGAGGCAGGCCGCACCACCAGCATGACCTATAGCGCATTAAACCTGCCGACAAGCATCAAACATGCCGATGGCAACAGCAAGCAAATTAGCTACGACGCGGTTGGCAATAAAGTGTCGGAAACCGATTTTCGGGGCAACACTACCACGTATAGCTACGATGGTGTCAACCGCCTGATCAGCCGCCTGGAACCCTTGAGCAAAAAAACCGCCTATGTCTACGACCAGATCGGCAACCTAACGACCGAGACCGACGCCTTGGGCCGTAACACCCAACACAGCTACAACAGCTTGAGCCAGCGCATCAGCACCACCGATGGGGCGAAAGGCGTATGGAAAATGGACTATGACGGCAACGGCAACAAATTGTCCAGCACCGACCCACTAGGGCGGGTCACCACTATGCGCTATGACGGCTTAAACCGTTTAACCAGCGTGGAGCAAGCGCTGGGCCGCACCACCCGCTATAGTTACGATAAAAACAGCAATAAGGTGACCGAAAACGATGCCAATGGCAATACCGCCAGCTATGAATACGATGCAGCCAATCGTATGTTGTCGATGGCCGATACGAATGGCAAGAAAACGAGCTATGAATACGACAAAAACAATAATCTGCAAAAGAGCATCGATCCCAATCTAAATGTCACCCTGTACTCATACGATGCGCTCAATCGCAAACGTGACATGAAAGATGGCGCAGGCTATGTCACCACGTATGCGTATGATGAAGTCGGCAATCTGACTACTGAAAGCTTGCCGAATGACAATGTGCTCTCGCATGGGTACGACAACCTCAACCGCCGTGTTTCGACTGTCGATGCATTGGGGCAGGTGGCAGCGTTTGACTATGATGCTGACGGCAATAAAACAAGTGAAACCGACGCCAATGGCAATATTGCCTTCCATACTTGGAATGCCTTGAACCAAATGACGGCCAGTGCCTTACCGGCTGACCGCAATATGAGCTTCGAGTACGATTTGATGAACAATCGTACTTCAATGAGCGATGCGCGCGGCAACCGCAGCAGTTACCAGTTTGACGCCCTGAACCGTATGGTGGAAATGATCGACGCCAAGGGCGGCAGCCATCGCACCAGTTACGACAAGGTGGGCAACAAATTAACGGAAACCGATGCCCGTGGCAATACCACCACGTACACCTACGATGATTTGAATCGCACCGCGACGGTCAGCGATGCGCTCGGCAAGGTGGTGACGTACAGCTATGATGCTATCGGCAATAAGATTCGGGAAGTGAACAAGCGTGGCGTCGTTACCGTTTATACGTATGACAAAATGCATCGTCTGCTGACGGTTAATAAGGATGACATCGTTATTGCCAAAAACCAGTATGACGATGGCGGCAATGTGCTAACAACCACCGATGCCAACAGCAACATCACCAACTACGAATACGACAAACGCAACTTGCGGATTGCCGAAAATCGGCTATTGGCAGCAATCACCCGCTTCAAACTTGATGCCATGGGGGATGTGATCACTAGCACCGACCCGGAAGCACGTATCACCACCAATAGCTACGACAAGCGGCGGCGCTTGGTAGCTACCAGCAATGGTGCGGGCGAAACCACCATGCATACGTATGATGGCGTCGGCAACCGCACCAGCAGCACACGGGCGCTGGGCAATGTTACCCGCACAACGTGGGATGCGGCCAACCGCGCGATTGACATCACCGACCCGGTGGGCCACTATCAATATGAATACGACAAAAACAGCAACCATACTGCTTTTAAAGACGCCAATGGCAACCTGACGCGCTACAGTTTTGATGAACTGAATCGGCGCGTTGGGGTGGTTTATCC
>JBKJLF010000325.1:0-12894 GCA_046597185.1 Burkholderiaceae bacterium
GGCGCACTCAAATTCGCGAGGTGCCCTTCAATCAACAGGTCCCAAAATTGCTCCAGCGTGTCGGCACCAGGGATGCGGCATGCCATACCGATGATGGCGATATCGTGGTCGCGGAACTGCTGTGCATTCGCATTTGGTGCATCAAAACGCAAGGCAGTACGTGGCACAATCGGTGCAATCCATGCGGGCGCAGCTTCAACTGGCCGCACCAGCTCGCGCAAATAGTCTGCCAACGAAGCCACTGTTTGATGCTCAAACAAGAGCGTTGGCGGGAGCTTGGCGTTAGCGATGGTACTAAGGCGTTCCGCCAACTTGACTGCGGCTCCCGAATCGAGTCCCAAATCATGGAAATTACGATACATATCGACCTGCATCGGCGCAACCATCAGGAACTCGGCCACAATCGTTTGCACCGTTTGGTTCCAGTTTTGAAACGGCGACGCAGCCACCGGGCGCGGCGCGACAGAAGCACGCACCGCTGGCACGGGGGTAGCCACCGCCGCAGCGACACGAATCGGCGTGGCGGCGAGCGGCACTACTGCTTCCGCTGGCAGTAAAAACTCGGCCTTACCACTGGATAAGCGGTAGATATCGCGCTCAAATGGATAGGTTGGCAAAGTAATGCGGCGGGTCGTAAAATCGGCATCGTAAGCTTCCCAATCCAGATTGACGCCCTGGCTATACAGTGAGCCAACGCAGGCCAGCAGACAATCAAGACCTTCGCGTCGCCGATCCATTGCAGGGAACACATGCACCGAACGTCCATTGAGCAATGCTCGGGTCAGGTTCGACAAGATCTTGTCCGGGCCACATTCCACAAACACCGAAATTCCTTTTTCCGCAATGTGCTGCACACTTTGCTCAAAGCAAACCGGAACCAATACATGCTCACGCCAATACGCAGCGTCAAGCGGGATGTCGGTAATCCATTGCGCATTCAAGTTCGAAACGATTGGAATTTTTGGTACGGAGAATTTCACTTCAGCCAGTACGGCGCTAAAGTCATCGAGCATCGGTTCCAGCATGGGCGTATGGAAGGCGTGCGACACTTGCAATTGGCGGCAGCTTTTCCCCATCGTCGTCACACGTGCCTGAAATTGCGCGAGCGCCTCCAGTTCACCGGATACCACTTGATGGTTGCCATTATGTGCCGCAAACCACAGGCGGCCCGCGAATGCTGCAAGCACGGGCAGCAACTCTTCACGCGAAGCAAACACGGCTGCCATACCACCACCCGCAGGCAAAGCATGCATCAAACGCCCCCTGGCCGCAATGATCTTGGTTGCGTCTGCCAGACTCATGACGCCTGCCAGACAGGCAGCAGCATACTCACCCACACTATGGCCGAGCATACAGGCCGGACGCACGCCCCAGTCCAGTAACATGCGACCCAATGCGTAGTCAATCGTGAACATGAGCGGTTGCGTGACATTGGTTTGCGCCAGCAAAGAATCGTGACTATCATGATCATACAGGCAGGCCAGCAGCGGCTTTTCCAAATACGGATCAAAATAACTCGCGCACTCATCGACCACGCTACGGAACGAAGGCAGCGCCTCATACAGGCTACGCCCCATGCCCGGATATTGTGCGCCCTGGCCAGTGAACATCAGTGCCACGGCGGGTTCTATCAGCGATGGCAGTGCTGTGATGTGTTCAATCTGTTCCAATTTATCGGCCAAATTTTCGGTTGTGTCGGCAACAACCGAAAATCTGTGCAAAAAGTGCCGCCGACCGATGTGCTCCGAATAGCAAACATTGGCCAATGATACGTTAGGGGTGTGGCGCAAATAAGCCGCCAGTTCGGTGGCACGACGACGGGCTGCCGCATCACTGCGTGCCGACAAACACAGCAAATGCAAGGGCCGCGCATCTTGCTCCACAGCTATAGGTGGAACCACCTGTGGGCTTTCCTCCAGCACCATATGGCAATTGGTGCCACCAAAGCCAAATGAATTGATGGCGGCGCGACGCGGCGTATTCTCCGGCGTATCCCATGCCTTGGTTTCGCCCAATAGCAAAAATGGCGTTTCGGCGAAGTTGATCTCCGGATTGGGTTGAGACAGATGAATGCTCGGTGGCATTTGACGGTGTTGTAGCGCCAAGACCATTTTAATCAAACCAGCAACACCGGCTGCGGCCAACAGATGGCCGATATTGGCTTTCACAGAGCCAATTGCGCATTCGGTTTTTTGTGCCCCGTTTTCGGCAAAAGCGAGTGCCAATGCCCGCACTTCACTGGGGTCACCAATGGCAGTACCGGTTCCATGCGCCTCGACGTACTGAATGTCGCAGGCATTGATTTTACCGTCGCGATAAGCGTCGGAGATGGCAATGCGTTGCCCGTCCGGATTGGGTGCCATCACGCCGAGCGAACGGCCATCATTATTCACCACCGAGCGTTTGATCACACCCAACACTTCATCGCCATCGGCCAAGGCACGCGCCAATGGTTTCAGCAGCACCGCGCCCAAGCCTTCACCGGGCACAAAACCATCCGCACTGGCATCGAATACTTTACAACGTCCCGATGGCGAGAGCGTATTGGCACGGGCAAACAATTGATACGGGGTTGGCGTCAGGTTCAAATTCACACCGCCTGCAATCGCCATTTCGCATTCGCCGCGACGAATGCTGTCGCAGGCCAGATGGACGGCGACCAACGACGACGAGCATGCCGTATCGATTGTCATGCTTGGCCCTTTCAGGTTCAGCATGTGCGAAGTACGGGCAGCGATCATGTTCAACAAATTACTGACAGCGGTATTGGGCGGCAATTCGCTCTCACCGAAGCGCTCTTTCCACTCTGCCACCAAGGCATCTTGCTGAGCCAGCGACAGCTTGCCAAAGCTCTCAAAGCGACGCAAGCGCATCAAGTCCAGTGCATGCACATGATGCTCAAAATAATTGTTATGGCTGGCACCCGCAAACACACCGATGCGGCGGCCATCACTACGCGGCCCGGAATAACCCGCGCGCTCCATTACCTGCCATGAGATTTGCAGAAACAGGCGCTGTTGCGGGTCCATGACCATTGCTTCTTCTTTGCTGATCTGGAAGAATTCGGCATCGAATGCATAAGCGTCTTCAATAAAACCGCCCCAGCGAGAATTAGTCTTGCCCGGTTCGGACTCGCCCGCCTTATAGTACAAATCAGGGTTCCAGCGGTCGGCTGGTACTTCGGTGATGGAGTCCGTACCCGTGGTCAGGTTATGCCAAAATGCCTCCGGCGTATTGGCTCCGGGGAAACGACAAGCAACGGCAATGATTGCAATATCTTCGCCCTGGGTCAATGGCACCACGGCAATCTCTTCAGGTGCGCTTTCAGGGACCTTGGCTGGTTGACTTAAATGATTCTCGATATAGTCCGCCATTTCGTGAATGGTTCGGCATTGCAATAAGAACTCATGTGTCAGTTCGGTTTCAAATTCCCGTTCCAGTTGCCCCAGAATCTGAACTGCCTTGAGTGAGGTGCCGCCCAATGAGAAAAATGGCTTATCAATCGGCAATTGTGCTGGCTCACGACTGAGTGATTCAGCCCAGATCTTGCGGATTCGTTGCTGCGCAATCGACAAACCAGTTTCTTCCTCGGCGATTTGGCTAACCTCATTGAGCAACTGCTGCGCCGTGAAGGTGGTTGCGGCAAATTCACCCTCGCGGAATGAATTTAATAATTGGAAACGCTGTAGCTTACCACTGGTGGTGCGTGGCACCGATTTGACCTGCACCACGTAGTCAAGAGGAATTGCGAACTCAACATTAATATGGCTCCATAATTGTGCCAAAATCTGAGTTGCTGTGAATGGGCTGGAAGCTGGGCGACGTATTGCGACAAACAAGACTACTTGCTCGCGTCCAAGTGCGGCATCATGCCAACCACAGACCACCACCCTGCCCGATTGTACGCCTTTGATTTCTTCCGCACGAAACTCGATGTCGTGAGCAAAAAACTTTTGCCCGTTGATAAAAATAATGTCCTTGGCACGTCCGGTAATACTCAAACGGGCCGCATTGATAAATCCCAAATCACCGGTACGCAACCAATCGCCGTCAAACGAATCGCGATTGGCATCGGGGTTATTGTAATAGCCTTTGGTGACGTTATCACCACGTATCTGGACGTGGCCGATAATGCCTTCCTGCACCGTTTCACCATCGTCATTGACAACCCGAATCTCACAACTTGGCACCGGGCTGCCCTCGTCCACAATCAGCACGGCTGATTCGCTTTCGTTGCCAATCTCCAATTGGCCGCCCGCAGCCAGCAAGCTTCGTTCCACCGGATGCACCATTGGCTCGGTATTGAGCGGCGGAAAAGACACCGCCAAACTGGCTTCGGCCATACCATACACCGGGAACATGGCGCTCGGAACCAGTCCGGTCGGTGCCAGTGTCTCCATGAATTCCCGCATGACTGCTACCGCAATCGGTTCAGCGCCATTGAAAATCAGGCGCAAGCACTTCAGGTCGAGTGCGTTAATATGTGATTCCTGGATTTTCCCCAACAGCAGGCGATAGCCAAAATTGGGGGAACCGGTAAAGGTAGCGCGATGCTGTGCAATTTTCTCCAACCACACCAGAGGGCGTTGTGCAAACTTGAAAGGGGAAATATTGATTTGATCAACTTTGGCTGCAACCGGGGTCAAATGAAAGCCGATCAAACCCATATCATGGCTATACGGCATCCAACTCAGAAACGATTCCCCTGGCACAATCTCCATACGGGTGATAATTGCCTCGACATTGGTGATCAGGTTGCGATGGCTCAGCATGACGCCTTTGGGCTTGCCGGTACTGCCGGAACTATACTGAATAAAGGCCAGTGCATCGCCATGGGTTGGAGTATATTCGCCAGAACTGCCATGTTCATCAAGTTGGGACGGTGTGAGTACCTGCATGCCTTCAATGCCCAGCAATTGCTCCAACTCGCTCAGGCGCTCGCTAAAGCGCTGCTCACTTAACAATGGCGGCTTATCCAACTGCTCCCAGATACCCTGTAACTTGGTCAGGGAATTATTCACCTGGACAAAGGAAGTCGGATAGGCCATCGGCACCGCAACGATCCCGCCCAACATGCAAGCCCAAAAACTGATAACAAAATCAATACCACTATTGAATACTAATAGCACCGGTGTTCCGGCAGCAAAGCCCGCCGCACGCAATCCTGCCAACCGAATTTCGGCGCGTGCCAATACTTCGGCATAAGACAATCGAATTTCGCTTTCATCATCCTGGACAAACACGATCCCACCCAATGGGTCCGCTGCTGCATCAATCAAAAACTGGGCGAGTGAGCCATTCGCATCTAATTGACCCGCCACCGGCTCGGCTACAATATGGGAAAAATTAGCGAGCACGGGAGCACGTCGAGCCTTAGTTGCCGATTTTGATTTTTTCATTGCCATATTTTCTCCTGGATAAGTAAGTAACGCACCCGCCACTCCTCGTTTCAAGCGGCGGGATGGGAAAGCTGTCGAAACCCTTCGGCTCCGGCAATCGTTTCCCGGTTATTTTCCTGCTAACGCCCTGCCACAAGCCTTTTTCTGGCTCTGCGTTCTTCAAGCTTGGTGTCTATCGAGTAAAGCAGCGCTGGCGTCAAGGTCAAATCGGCCAGCAGTGCGAGCACGATAACCACGCTTATCAAGATACCGAAATAAAAGTTGGGCTGGAAATCTGCCGCTAAAAACACCAGAAATGAACACATCAAAGTGATGGTTGTTGCCGCTGCGGGTGTACCGATATGGGCCATCGTTTCAATCGCCGACTCTTTGGGGGGGCTGCCTTCATTTCGATATTTGAAGTAATGAGAAAGCAAATGCACCGTATCATCGACCGCGATACCCAGCCCCAATGCCGCGACCATCAGCGTACCAACATCAAGCATAATGCCGAAGGCACCCATCATACCGAGCACGATAATCAGTGGGCCGACGTTGGCAAACACGCTGACCACGCTCGCAGTCAGGGTCCGAAACATCAACAACAACAACGGCAAAATCGTCAGTACATCAAAGCCCAGCGACGATATCAGGCTTTCGGTGATATTGTTACCCATATTGGTATAAAGCACGTCACGTCCGGTAAATTCAATAGTGACATGGGTCAGATTCTGTTTGGCCCAGGTACTGATTTTATCGATATTGGTGCGACTGACCCGGGTCGATACCAGCGGGCGCACCACCGTAATCCGCGACGCGGAACTGGCGATATTCATACGGTCATTAATATCCTGCCCAACAGGCACCGACAAGCTGTATAGCAACAAATATTGCGCGATTTCTTCCGAACTGTTTGGCACAACATGAAATGCCGGATCATCAGCATGCATGGATCGATTAATGTTACGCACAATCGTAGATAAGGAATACACGTTACGGAAATTGCCGGGCGCTTCACTTGACAAATAACGGCTGAACTTGTCCAGATCCTTCATATATTCCACTGTCTTGACCGAGTCGTTGCCTTTGCCACGTACCACAATTTCGTACACCGCACCACCGGAGCCACGCGTTTCAACAAAATTAATTGCGTCACGGAACCAATAGCCAGTTTTGAAGTAAAGCACCGGATTCGAGTCAACCACCAACTGCGGCGTAAACAAGGCGAACAGTGCGGTCACCGCAACCCAGACCAAAATCACCTTCTTGGCATTGGTCACAGCAAAAACACCCATGCGCTGGAACACCCCCGACAAGTCAAATCGTACCGACAATGAACGCCGGGCGTGTTTTGGATAAAAACTCAGCAACGCTGGCACGACGGTCACCGATAACAATGTCAGCACCACCGAACCAACGCAGGCGACAAACCCGAGCCGCGTGATTGGCACCACATTACCGACCATAAAGGATGCAAACCCCAGTGCGGTTGCAACATTGGTGAGGATGATGGGCCACAAATTATCTTCCAAAGAGTATCGGGCAGCATCTGGCGAACTCATGTTTTTGGCCTTCGCATCCAGGAAGGTCGAGAGCAAGTGCATGACGGTGGCTACCGTCATGCCAAGTAATAGCTGAGGAGAAGAAACGGTGACGGCATTGAGCTTAAAATCAAGTAAGCCATTGATGCCCATCGTCACCAGGATGGTCGCAATGCCGATCAGCAACGGAATCACCATGGCCCAAACAGAAAAGAACATCACGCCAAGAATGATAATCATCACCACCAACAAGATTGGCATCAGGCGTCCAACGTCAGACTGCGCAACCTGATCGAATGCTTCGTCGGTAATTGGCCCACCGGCAATGTGATATTTATAACCGCTGATCTTGGACTCGGCAGCCAAAATTTTAGATAACTGCTTATACACATCCGCTGGCAATATCTTTACCACCAAATTGGGCGCGAATTTCCCCCTGATCACGGCAACTTGCTTATTGGTACTGATAAGCGCACCAATAATCAACGGCTCCTTGTTGATGTAATCGGTTGCGCTACGCAATCTTTCAGCATCGACAGGCTTATCGGAAGGAAACAAATCCTCCACCGAGATGCCACTTTCAACCGCACGCGTGGCCTGGAAATTGGTCAGTGAATCGACGCGAATCACGCCCTGCACCTTCCACAATTGCTCGGTCAAGCGCTGGATTGATTCGATCGCCGGTTTTTGCAGGATACCTTTTTCGTCTTCAAACGCGACCACAAAAGTATCATCATTGCCGAATTCCCGGATAAATTTATCGTAACTTGCGAGGTAAGGATCATCTTCTTCAAACCAAATCCGATAGTTGGCATCGAATGAGATTCGAGAAACAAAGGTGGACATAAAAATCACAGCGAGCGTCATCACAATGAGAACCGGAATACGGTAATTTATGACCCATGCGGCATATTTTGAAACGAAATTATCGATTTTCATAGGGAGTCAATTCAAAAGTTATTCCTGAAAAATACATGCAAAACCCCGTCCTTCCTTTCGGCATAACGAGGGCCGGGGAAATAGTCACGCGTAGACGTATAGCGTATTCCTGCAACAGTGTTTTCGGTCGGACTGGCAGTGTATTCCGCGCGGTAAACATGCGCCTGACGTTGATCCAGATCCCAAAATAAACCCGCTCTTATTTGTTGCTTGTAGTGATCATTGAAGGTCCAACGTATTGCCGCAAAGAGATCGTTCTGATTCAGTTCGAGTTTTCTCACATTACTGGAACTGGCCAAATATTCGGCAAAGAATGACAGGTCAGAATGCTTCCATGCGGAACTAATGGTATATTCTGCACCTAGCGCATACAACAGTGCGCGGCGGTTGCCTTCCTGTTGCGTGGTACGGTAAGAAAATTCCCCTTTCAGCAGTAGCTCTTTAACGGTCTTGGTTACTTCCAAGGCCAGACGCTGGGCACGATAAGTTCTTCCTACCAGACCATCGTGGGTTGAATTAATCCCGAAGGTCGCATTGCGTTCAAGGCCATTGAAAAAACTGACCCCAAAATCAAAGCCATCGGCATTTTGAAAATACCGTGCCGCCCATTGATTGTCGTGCCGCCCGGAATCGGCATAAGTAACAGGCAAACCGCCGCTGAAACTGTAAAAAGAATGTGGCCCCGCAAAACGGGACGGCTGATAAAACGGCAGCCAATAGAAGCTTAACTCACCATTATCAAACCGCTTGCGCAGCCGTACTGCCGGAATACCAACTTTAAGCGGTTCCACCAGATCTTCTTCGTAATCACGCGGATTAACGATGTCAATCGGACTAATGCTTTCCACGCTCCCCCAGACAACCAGCTGATTACCAACACGAACATCCCATTGCGGCGTACCGTACTGCACCCACAACTCATCGAATCGGGCCACATCACGGTCATTATTGTAGGAGTCCTTACGCAAAAAACCGCGTGCGGCAAACGACACAGCGGAATTCACCTTATACGATGCCTCCAACTGCAGCTTATAAGCGAGTTCCTTATCGGTTTGCTGCCTGTTTGCCGCAAAAACCGGGTAGCCATTATATTCGGCTTCGACAAATCCACGCGAGGCGAATTGTGCGAAGGCGAGCGAACCCGTCAACAAACCCGCAGCCGCAACAATAATCCTGATTGCAGTGCGTTTTTGGTGTACGCCATCTTGTTTGGTAACCATGATGGTGTCCCTACTCTGTAGCCGTAAGTTCTTGGACGCTAAATTTACTCTCAGGCAATTTTATCTTCACTTTAACATCATCAAATGAGAGTGATGAATATTTGTTGGTTTGCACGTTTTTAACGGTGATTTTTTTAACCCGCCAAAAACCATCAACCAATCGGTGGCCTTCCATTTTCCGCTGCTTGAGTAACTCACCCTTGCGATCGTAGTAATCGGTTTTCAACTCCTGCAGGTTACTTTTCATACGCCATCTGATCACTTTGGAATAGCCCGAGGTTTTACTTTTCGGGATGCGCTCAACGACATAACAATCCTTGCCATCGACTTCCTCATCGCCGAGATAACGGGGGGTATATTTATCAATCTGGCGCACCACCAGATCTTCATACGAAAATTCCGAACCAACAAAGGAACCACTTTGATTCGATGACGCGATGCGCTTGACGCGTTTAATCGAGGGTAGGTAAAGCCATTGATCATCATCGGCATCGCCTTGCTCGTGTGTCAATAACATTGTACCTTTCAGATCGGCAGGATGGGTGAAGCGCAACAGTGTTTTATCATGTTTGGCGGTGAGGCCTTCAAACCCTTCAAAGGTCACTTTACGAATAGATTCCTCACCCTGTGCATTGCCCAAGACCAGCGTCATTGCCCGGTATTCAGCAATATAGCCACTTTGCATTTTATCTTGCTTGACTTCGATATCAACACCCGTCAGGGATGGATCGGGCGGACGCATTTCAGCACCGGCAAAAAGAGGGGCGGCCAACATGGCGGCAAAAACAAATTTAATCATCATACTCATGCTCCTGTTTCTTGATAGGGATTTAAAAAATAAAACTTACTATTGTTGCGAGACGCGGCAATTCGATTAGTGATTGCCTTAAGAGTTCGTCCTCCACCCACTTCGATAAAATGGTGTACGCCATGCTGCAACACCATGTTGGAAATCGCCGCCTGCCAAAGCACAGGAAGGTAAATCTGTTCGGCCAAACCTTTACGCAAACGATCTGGATAATATTCAAGATTGCCCGTGGCGCTGGCGTACACCGCGACGGTGGGAGGCCGAAACTCAATCTGGTCCAAGTAAATTTTAACTTCTTCCGAGGCCTGCTTGGCACGCATGCTATGCCAAGCACCTTCCACGTCAAGAGGAAACACACTCGCCCCGTGGGCCTGCGCCTGATGCTCAACCCTCAATACCAAACTTTCTTCCCCCACAATGGTCAGATGATCGTGTGCGTTATAGCCTGCCACCTCGATTGAACCATCTCGCGCTGCATCGAGAACCATGTGTTGAACTATCTTCTCAGATATACCAAAAATAGCAACCATCTTCCCCGGCATTTGACGCGCAGCCTCATGAAGAATACGGCCACGCACTGCAGCAATGTGTAACGCATTTTCGCGGCTGATTACTTCACTGCAATACAGCGCAGCAGTCTCGCCAGCACTATATCCGGCTACGCAGTGTGGGCGAATCCCTTTCAACCTTAACAACGCAATATAGGACAAAGAAAATGCGACCAACAACGGTTCCAGCACGGCACAGTTACGCAAACAGGCTGCACTCCCATCAACACTGATTTCGCGTAGTGGTTGTCCGCTAATAGCCTCGGCCTCTTCGAAGATCGGCCTGATCACTGGCGATATTCCGAAAAATCCCCTGCCCATGCCGGGGTATTGCGACCCCTGCCCAGGAAATAACCAACCACTATTTTCACTTAAATATTTACTCAAAAAAGTACCTTGTCGATGTTTAATTCGTCCGTGTTGCCAGGTTGCCATGCAATTTCCATACGATGCAATCCACCTCCAAAGAAGTTAAAGTTGGACAGCCAGACTATCCCAAGACACGCTTTACTCCGTATTGCGAATACAACACCATCTCAAAAATAGACTTAAACAGCATTAAAGCACATTAAGCCATACTCTAAAATAACCAAGACAGCAAATCATTACATACCGAGGGTACCCTCTATAATTTACCAACACAATACCTCTGGATGAAGCCTTGCCTTGAAAAGACCGGAACCTAGACAGCTTACCAGATTGAGCTTTTTCAGGCCAACACTTATTCATATTTTTAATGAAATCATGATGCTTATATTACTAATATTTTAATCACACAACACGAAACTCAAAAAATTACAGTAATAACAATAATTATCAACCTATTCAGAAAAACATCCATTTAAAACGTAATACATCATATATAGAAAATCTTTAACCCCAATTTTCAACAGATATCCTGTGATGCAAAACAATAATATCGATTAAAATAATTTATAATATATTGGTTTCGAGTTAAACAATTTATCTGAGTGGTCTGAATTTTTTATCCATCACGCCATGACAGAGCCGGACATAGTGTTTTTTTCCAACAACCTTGCCGCCAACCGCCTGCACTTACACCCTGACGGCGAACTCAAAGCCAAAAACACGGCCTGGCGCAAGCGATGCAAACGGCATGCCAAGTAGAGCGGCGCGGTACGCCTTGATCAATCAGCTTGCTTTTTCGCAGACACCCACATTGTAATAATCGCCTGAAACACCAATTCACCCGAGCTATCGCGCACCTCCACCTTGGCCTTGTGCTCGCCGACTACCGACCAATCATCCCCATCCAGCGGCATGGCAACGGCCACCAAATCGGTGGTGGCTTTTTTCAGGTATTCGACCGTCATACCCTTGGGAATCCAGCGGTGGCTTGCGGGCACGCTGACCTCGGTCATGGTGCCGCCCGCCAATTCAGCCATATTACACATGGCGATGGCATGCACGGTGCCAAGATGATTGAGCACTGCGCGCCGCTTGGCTATTCTTATCTTGCAATAGCCCGGTTTAAGTTCCTCGAATAATGGGTGGATACTGCTGAAATACGGTGCTTTGAAACACAGCAGTTTCGAAAACGCCCATTTGCCACCGGGGGTGGATGCGAAGCGCTGCCAAAGTTTCAGGGTGTTGACTGGGTTGCTCATTTTTTCCTCATGATAGGGTTTTAGCGATTGTATAATGAAGGTGTGCGCAGCAGCGGAAAAGCATTCAAGGGATTGAGCGCCTTGTTGGAAAAAAGTGCACTGCCTTGGCGGAATTTGTCAGGCCATTTCTCGAAATTCATTGTATTGTCACAATAAACACGCACAATCCGGCCAAGAGATTGAGTTTTCTTAATGCAACACAATGAATCACACCCTTTATCAATTATTGGAATTCACAAAATGAAAAAAACATTTGCTACTTTAGCCTTGTTAAGTGCTGGTACTGCCTTTGCACAAAGCAATGTAACAGTTTACGGTCTTGTCGATGCCAGCATTGCCAACGAAAAAAACGGCGGTACGCTTGCCGCTACCCGCCTCGATAGCGGTAGCCAATCCGGTTCCCGCCTGGGTTTTAAGGGTACCGAAGATTTGGGTAATGGTTTAAAAGCCAATTTTGTGTTGGAAGCGGGCTTCAATTTGGATGACGGCACTTCGGCACAAGGGGCATTATTTGGGCGGCAAGCTTATGTGGGCCTCTCGGGTGATTTTGGTGCCTTCAACCTCGGGCGGCAAAAAGCACCGATGTATGATGTGATGGATAAACTCGATCCGTTCCACATCGGCATGGCTGCGATGCCAACCGCTTGTTTAAAACAACCGTGCGCGTCAACAATGCCATTACTTACTTCACCCCCAAAATCAATGGTTTTTACGGCAATGTAATGGTTGCCCTGGGTGAATCCCAGGTCAGCTCCAGTGCCAACAAAACCTATGGCTTGGCCTTGAACTATGATAACGGCCCACTGGAAACCGCTTTTGCCTACAACAAAAC
>JBKJLF010000357.1:0-6768 GCA_046597185.1 Burkholderiaceae bacterium
CAAACGGCCAAGCAGCAATATGCCGAAGAATCCAAACGCATTAGCACACGCTATGCCGAGGATAAAAAATTATGCAGCGAAGAAAGCGAATCCGCCTTGCGCTTGCAATGCCTGCGCGACGCCAAAGCCGAGCGTGACAAAGGCATGAAAATTGCCAAGGATAATTTAAAAAGTGCCAGCAGCAACCGTGCCGTGGTGCCCCCGGCCAATTGCCCGGAATGCGGCAAGGTATTGGCCGTCAACCTCAAAGATAAGAAAGGTGAAAGCGGTGCGGTCGGCATGATTGCCGGGGGCTTAACCGGGGCTTTGATTGGCAACCAGGTCGGTAAAGGGCACGGCAAAGAAGTGGCCACCGTGGCCGGTGCGGCGGGCGGGGCCTTATTGGGCAATCAAATCGAAAAGAAAATGAAAAGCAGCAAGCTATGGGAAGTGGTGGTGCAACACAATAACGGCAATACCACCGCCTACAGCTTTCAACAAGACCCGCACTTTGTGGTGGGGGATGTGGTGGTGCCAAGCGGCGACAGTATCGTCAAGCATTGAGCACCGTTAGTTTCCTTTTTGAGTAAACGGCAAATACACCGAAAAGCGCGTGCCCACCCCCAGTTTGCTTTGGCATTCAATTCGCCCCTGGTGTTTTTCGACGATTCGTTTCACAATATCCAAACCCAGCCCGCTGCCTTCACCGGGCGGTTTGGTGCTGAAAAACGGGTCAAATATTTTTCCGCGCACCTCGTCGGGAATGCCGCAGCCAGTATCGCTGATCGATATCACCGCCTCATCGCCTTGCTGGTGAATGGTAATGGTCAGCGTACCTTTGTAATTCATCGCCTGCAAGGCATTATGAATCAAATTACTCCACACCTGATTCAATTCATCGGCCAGGCAAAATACCGTTGGAATGGCTTCATATTTGCGGATGACTTCGGTGTTTTGCCGGGTTTGGCTTAAATACAGCATCAACACGGTTTCAATATTGGCTTGCAAATCGGCATCATCCATTTGCGCATGTTGATCCACCCGGGAAAAGGTTTTGAGTGCGAACACGATCTTGGAAACCCGTTCTACCGCCAGGTTGATATTGCTGGTGCTACTGATGATGATGGCCAGATTGTTGGCCGTTTCCAAAATAAAGGCATGCTCAGGATGCAGCAATAGCGGGAAGTAATCAGATAAATGGGTGTGAGCATGCAATTGCACCAGAATGGCGGCGTAATGGCGCGCATGTTCCAGGCCAAGCTGCTCAAGCTGCAAGCTGACTTCACGCGTGATGGCGCGCTCCTCCCGCGTGTTCATGGGCACCGCACTGGCGTGACTTTGATCGAACAATTTTAAAAAAAGATTTTGGCAGGGGGCATCCAGCCGCAGTAATAAACTGGGTAAATTATGTAAAGAATAGCGCAGCGCATCGCTAATACTTTGCCCGCTCGATTTAATCGCACCAATCGGCGTATTGATTTCATGCGCCACCCCCGCCACCAATTGCCCGATGGCGACCATTTTTTCCGATTGAATCAATTGCGCCTGAGCGGTATGTAATTCTGCCAATCGAACCGCCAGACTTTGATTGCTGGCCATTAAGGCCGATGTACGTTCCAGCAAACGGTCGCGCATGGTGCGCATGGCAAATAACAGACTGGTCTTGTCATTGCGTTTGACGTTGATGATGGGCAATAAATCACCCGCCGCGATTTTATTGGCAATCGATGCCGCATATTCTGGCTCGCCGCCCAACTGTTTTAATAAAGAGCCTGTGATGATAATGGTAATGATAATGCCAAGCAGTGGCGCGAGCATGGCCAAAATAAACATAAAATTGCGTGCGGTCATATACGTGTGGGCGACTTTGGCACTGGCATTGGCCATTAATTTACCTTGATACAGACGCAGTTTTTCCAGAAGATTAAAATAATTAGTTTGATATTGATATAAATCGACCAGCAACAGATTTTTTGCTTCGCCCAGTTTTTTGGCGTGGATTAAATGCACAAACTCTTCCTCGTTCGCAATAAAAGTCGAATGCAGGATTTTGATTTCACCTAATGTTTGTTTACCCTCTTTATCCAGAATACTTTGGTCGAGTTGGGCCAAGGCCAGCGCCATTTTGCCCTTGGTCTGGTCTATCAAGCCCAGTTGATTTTGGATTTGAACCGGCTCGGTCAGAATTAATGAGTTGTGCATGGCCCGGGTGATGGTGCTCAAGTGATTGGTTATTTCAGTCACCAGGGCCAGTTTGGGATATTTGTCATTGAGCGCATCGTCGCTGGTTTTACTCAGTTCCTGCAGTTTGTCGATGCCAACCAGGGCCATAATAATCAACAAAGCAACCACCGCACCGAAGCCCAATGCCAGTCGTTGTCCTAACTTTAAGTGGAACTTGCGCATTTTTTTGCTCTCAATGCATTTTAAGTAAAATGGCTTCTCATAAAATAACGTCTATTTGCTTTTCTCGCCGAATACTGGCTGGTTTGCTTCCTTCAATAATTGATCGATATTTTTGCTGTTGGCAATTAAAATCGGCACCAGAATATGTTTGGTTGGGTTTTTGCCTTCGATGCTGGCCAGCGCGGATTCGGCCGCCAATTTGCCCATTTGGTAAGGTTGCTGCATGCCTACCGCTATTAATGCGCCACTTTTTAACAGGTGTGCAATATCGGGCATGGCATCGAAGGAAACCAATAACACCTCACGTTCTTTTTTCGCTTCTTTCAAGGCGCGCATCGCACCTTCTACAGGTTGATCGGTTTCAATGAATAAACCGCGCAAACGGGGCTGCTTGGCCAGAATATCTTTGACAAAGCGATAGGTTTCGTCGCTGGAATAATCTTGCATTTGTTTGAGTGCGGCTTCGTCTCCAAATCCCGCTTCTTTCATTGCATCGCGAAAGCCATTGCTGCGATCCAGACCATTTTTTCTGGATAAAGAAATGGTCACCAGCGCATACGGGGTCTTATGCCAGCCCCGTGCTTTGAGTGCGTTGGCCAGCGCCGTGCCAATATCAAACGCACCGCGATAATTATCGGATTTGGTGTAAGACGTGTAGAAGCCACCATTGCTGCCGATATCGGCAATCGCAACCGGGACGTTTGCTTTAAGGGCCAGATCCAGTACGGCGGGCGCGGTGCTGCTGTCGGTGGGTGAAATAACGATGGCAGCGACGCCCTGCTTGAGTGCTTCTTTTGCGTTTTGGAGTTGAGTTTCGCCACTCAAGGCGCTATCCATCTCCCGATATTGGTAACCCTTGGCCTGCGCCGCTGCCTTCACACCCTGGCCTATGGTTTGCCAAAAAGGCAAGCTTGCTTTGGCCGATAAATACACAATGGTTTTATCAGACGCCCATGCCGGGTCCGTGGTGCCGATGTATAAAGAAATCGCCCATAAAACGGCAAATATCTTTCGAAAAAGGAAGTTTTCCATAACCAGGCTTTCTTAACGGGCTTTATCAAGTAGAATTGTTGAGTGTTATAGAAATAGTGCTAGCTTGTTTTATCATTAATTCTACACTGTTTCAAGCCCTGCCCATCATAACAAGGAGTGTTACCATGTTTGAATCTGCGGAAATCGGCCATAAAATCAGTAAGGAAGAATACAAGAAAGCGGTGCCTGCCTTGCGCGCGGCCTTGTTGGACGCCCAATTTGAGTTAATCAAGAACAAGAAAATCCCCGTGGTGGTGCTGGTTAGCGGGCAAGATGGTGCGGGCAAGGGTGAAACCATTAATGTGTTGTATGAATGGATGGACCCGCGCTTTATTTCCACTTTGGCATTCTCCGAGCCGAGCGATGAAGAAAGTGATCGCCCGCTAATGTGGCGTTACTGGCGCGCCTTGCCGCCCAAGGGTCGGGTCGGGATTTTTGCCGGTTCCTGGTATTCTGACCCGATACGTCAGCGTATCAAGGGCGAAATCTCCAAGGCCAGCCTGGATGCGCGGCTGGATCAAATCAACCGTTTTGAAGCGATGTTGGTCAATGAAGGCGCGCTGGTGCTCAAATTTTGGTTCCACCTGACCCGTGAAGGGCAAAAGCAACGGCTGAAGGATTTGGAAAAAGACCCGCGCACTGCCTGGCGCGTCACCAAGTGGAATTGGGATCGCATCAAAACCTATGGCCAATTGCAGGACGTGGCGGGGCATGTGCTGCGCATCAGCAATACGCCCTGGTCGCCCTGGATTATTGTTGAAGGCACCGATGACCGCTATCGCTCCCTGACGGTCGGGCAAACCCTGCTGCAAGCGATACGCAATAAGTTGGCATCGGGCGACAATCAGGACACCCCGGTGGCTCCGGCACTGGACGTGAATGTGGACGGGCGCACGGTTTTGTCAGAACTCAATTTGAAGCTGGCATTGGATAAAAGTGATTATGAAGATCAACTTGCGCACTGGCAAGGCAAGTTGGCCGAGCTGATGCGTGACCCGCGCATGAAGGCGCGCTCGGTGGTGTGTGCGTTCGAGGGGGCGGACGCGGCGGGCAAGGGCGGGGCGATTCGGCGGATTGCGGCGGCCCTGGATGCGCGTCAGTATCAAGTCATTCCGGTGGCGGCACCGACCGAAGAAGAGCGGGCGCAGCCGTATTTGTGGCGTTTTTGGCGGCATATGCCACGGCGCGGGCGGATGGTGATGTTTGATCGCACCTGGTATGGCCGGGTGTTGGTGGAGCGGGTGGAAGGTTACTGCAAACCCGCCGACTGGTTGCGCGCCTATAGCGAAATCAACGACTTTGAGCATGAATTGATCGAGGCCGGGGCCATCGTGGTCAAATTTTGGCTGCAAGTGAGCCAGGAAGAGCAGCTTGCGCGCTTTCAGGAGCGTGAAAAAATCGCCTTCAAGCGCTTTAAAATTACCGAAGAAGACTGGCGCAATCGCGACAAGTGGGATGCCTACCAATTAGCCATTTGCGATATGGTTGAGCGCACCAGCACCGGCACGGCACCGTGGACGCTGGTGGAAGCGAATGATAAAAATTATGCGAGGGTGAAAATTTTACGTACTCTGTGTCAGACCATTGCGGCCGAACTGAATACCAAAATTGGGCAGGAGCCAAAATCCTGGCGTAGCAAGCGTGCAGTCAAGGGGGCTAATGAGGGCAATGAGGCTGGCAATGAGGCGGCCAACAATGAGGTGGGTAACGAGGTCGCGAATGCGACCACCGAGGTGACGGCCAATGAGGTCGGCGAGGATCAGGCCGTGGTGCCAGCGCCGAAGAAAGCGCGCTCCAGGGCGCGCAGGCAATAAGCCGGGCGCGCCCCGTGTGGTGTGGCTTACAGCCTGACGTTGAATTCCAGGCCCACGCTACGCCCCGGTGTCAGCGACGCAAACGGTGTGCCCAGCACGGCGGTAATGTTATTTACATTGTAGACATAGCGCTTGTCAAACAGGTTGTTGACGAAGAGCGCCATGCCCCAGCGCCCTGCGCCTTCGCTCCAGCCGATGCGGCCGTCGGTGCGGTTGCGCGCACTGCCAACGCTAAAGCCGGGCGCGCTCAGGCAGGTGCCTTGCTGCACTGAGTCTGCATTGCAGCGGGTTGCACCCGTATAGGCATGCTGTAGCGTGAAATTGAGTTTGCCGGAAGCCACATCGCGCCACACATAATCAAGCCCGGTGGCGGCTGAAAAACGCGGTGTGCCGACCGCTTGGCCGCTCAGATTAACCCCGCCGCTGGAGGTAGAGCCGCCATAATTATGATCGATATATTCCGAGGCCAGATACAGCTTTAAGCCGCTGGCCGGTTGCCAGCGCAGTTCCAGATCCAGCCCTTTGGCGCGCTGGTCGCTGCTGGAAATTTGATAGCTGGGCACGCCGCTATTGCTGCCGTTGGGTATCAGGCTGAGCGATTGCAAATTGGTAAATTTATAGGCAAACAACGAGGCATTGAGCAGCAGCTTATAATCGCGGAAATAACTCTTTAGACCCAGTTCCAGATTCACCACTTTTTCCGGCTCAAAGCGGCCACCCACCAGAACCGCATTGAAACCACCCGCCTGGTAGCCCTTGGAGAGCGAACCATACCACATCACATCCGGCGTGCTGTGATACGCCAGCACCGCGCGTGGGCTGATATCATTCCAGCTTTTTTTGACGACGATGGGCACGCTGGATGCGCCGGAGAGATTGGCGCTTGGCAATAACTGGTTTTGCGTCAGCAGGTTGCGGATCATCACGGCCTGTTCCGCCGTAATGGCCCCGGCTTGCACCAGGCCGGGGAAGAAACCTTGTTGATCCAGCAGACCCAGTGTTGCATCCAGCGTGGCGGCGGTGCGGTTGGGCGTGAGCCAGCTAAATTCCTTTTCGTCGTGGGTAAAGCGGATACCCGTGGTCAAGTCAAGTTTCGGCGACAAATGCCAGATCACATCACCATACACCGCCTTGGCGGTATTTCTGCCCCGGTTGAATATATTCTCTTGCCAGGCGTTGCCAAAAAAGTTGACCGGAATCCCAAGTTGCTGGGCGATATCATTGAGGTTGCTATACACCGGAAAGCCGGCCACGTTATTAAACAGCGTATTGAGGGTATCCGTATTGATATTGACCTGGTTGGTTTGATTGGCCGCTTCGTGAAACCAACTGACGCCGCCAACCCAATCGGCCAGCGCATTTTTACCTGCCAGCTTGAATTCTTGCTGCCAGGTGGTGTTGCCTTCCATATTGGGGGCATCCCACGGTGAATTTGTTCTAACCACCCGCACAAGTGCGTGTTGAATTTTTAGTAAGAAGTAAATAGTCGAAAACCAACCGCGTATTTCGACTCAGTTCGCGCATTTTTTCTGCGACA
>JBKJLF010000518.1:0-16262 GCA_046597185.1 Burkholderiaceae bacterium
GCTTGGGCTTGGGCTTGGGCTTGGGCTTGGGCTTGGGCTTGGGCTTGGCGTTCGGCTTGGGCTTGCAACTCCCGCTGATTTGCCAATTGCTGCTGCCGTTCTTGTTCAGCTTGCGCCAATTGTTGCGCCTGGCGTTTTATTTCTTCTTGCCGCAATGCTTCAGCTTGCAGTGCCGCTTGCGCCTTGGCTGCAGCTTCGGCTTGCTTTGCTGCCTCTGCCAATTTTGCCGCCTCGACTAATTTTGCTGCATCAGCTTGCTTGATCGCCTCAGCCAATTTTGCAGCCTCAGCCTCCTTCGCTGCCGCCGCTAATTTTGCTGCCTCGGCTAATTTTGCTGCCTCCGCTTGCTTCGCTGCTGCGGCCAACTTCACGGCCTCAGCTTGTCTGGCAGCTTCTGCCAGCTTCACCGACTCGGCCAATTTTGCAGCTTTCGCCGCAAGATCCGCTTCACTCTCGGCATTATTACTCGGTATTTCAATTGGCACTGCCGGATCATCCGTGGTATGGCTCACCACAGGCGGCTCTTCTTCCGGCGCGGCAACCGTAAAACCTTCGGGCGTGGGTTGATCCAGCGCAATCACCCTGGTCGCCTGTTTCGGCTTGGCGCGCACCCGGCTCACTGGCACAGGATTAAGCGCCACCTGCTCTTGCAGCGTGGGCACAGATGCAGGCGCGGGTACAGGCTCTGGCGTGGGCTTGGGTGACGGCGGTAGCACCACAAACCCGGTATGTGTTGGCGGCAAGGGCCGCGCGGGTTTATTTTCGGGTGGCGGGGTCGGCACCGGATCATCACCCAGCGTGACAACCGGCGTTGATGCGACGGGCGCGGCCACAGGCGCGACTGCCGGAGCCGGATTTTCCAGCCGTACCTGCAAAGCCGGAATATCTTCACCACGCTTGCGCCAGCTCAAATCCAGACTCGGCAAACCCAGGCCAGGAATCCCGAATTGCAGCGAAAGGATCAAACCATGCAATACCACAGACAGCAACACGCCCATGATCAAGCGGCGCTGGCCGCGATCAGGGGCATTGTGGGCGGTGGTTTTGGCAAAACTCATACGTTAAATCAGCAAAGAAAGACGGCTGCGCATTATCGCATAGCATGCGATTTTATGGCACGCCCTGACACAAACGCGTACAAATGCGCACAAACACGCCATCCTCATTTCACAATTTGATGTTTTAATAACTTCTTGTGTACAATAGCGAATTCTTAAAAATTGTCCGATTTCCCCATTGCAATCATGCCCAATCAACCCGCTATCAATCCATTCCGGCAATCCCATCTGGATGCAATGCGCGGCTGTGCCGCCCTGATCGTGGTCATACTGCACTACTTTGCGGCTTTCTACCCCTGGTCCATTTTTGGCACGCAAGCGAACGCCGACTATCAACAACATGCGGCATGGGAAAACCTGGCTTTTATACCGCCCTTTGGCTTGCCTGTGGCTGGCCACTTTGCCGTATGCCTGTTTTTTATTTTAAGTGGCTATGTGCTCAGTTACAGCCATTTGGGCCAAGCCGAACGCGGCCCCAAACTGGTGGCGGCCATCATTAAGCGACCGATTCGGCTTGGTGGCCTGATCTGGTTCACCCTGATCCTGAGCGCCATGATTTGGTATTTCGGCCACTACTACAATGTGCCCGCCGCCGAACTGAGCAGTTCCAAACCATGGTTCAGCGGTTTTTGGGCCGGCCCATTTAACGCCCGGCACTGGCTGACCACCATGCTCAGCGCCACCTTTAGTGAGGGTAATCTTTATAACCCGCCGCTGTGGACCATCAAAACCGAATTGTATGGCTCGATCATGGTGTATGCTTTTTTGCTGCTGGCAGGCAATTGGCGCTACCGCATGCTGCTGATGCTGGTCTTGATTGTGGCTTTCAAAACCAGTTTATACCAGGGCTTTTGGCTTGGCTTGCTGGCGGCGGATATGGTCAAACATCGCACATGGCTGGCTGATAAAAAGGGCTATGTCTCCTGGATTTTGTTGGCGCTATTTCTGTATTTCGTAAATTTTCCGCGCTATGTCAGCGATGAATTTCGCGCCAGTACGATTTACCATTTTTGGCCCAGTGACGCCAAGTATGAGGGCGGCTACCCGATGTTGGCTGCGGTGCTGGCCTTTGTGCTGGTGTTGACCAGCCCGTCCATCAAAAACTGGCTACGCCAGCCAGCATGGCAGTTTCTGGGGCGCATTTCGTATGCTTTATATCTGTTGCACTTTTTGCTGATCGGTTCATTTTCATCCTGGCTGTTTTTAAGGCTCACACCCGCCATGAGTTATGGCAGCGCTTTTTTTATTGTGACTGGCTCCGGGCTGGCATTGGCTGTGGTGGCGGCTTATGTGGCAACGCGCTGGGTAGATGAGCCGGTGATCGGCTTATCCCACATCATTGAACGCAAATTGCTGGGGTGGTGGCAAGGCTTACGCGCCGCCGCGACGCCGCGCTAAAGTTTCGCCGTCAAATGCGCCATCGCTTCATCCCGGCTGGCAAAAATCAAAGATTCGCTTTGATGCTGATGAAACGCCCTGTCCACAAAGCTGCGCACAAAGGCGCTGGTGGTGTAACGCGTCACCCTGGTGTAGTATTGTTCCGAAATAGCTTGCACCATGGCGACATAGCCATCCAATAATTCTGGCGTGATCGAAAAATTGTCGTAATTCACCACCGCAAACACCTTGTGCCCCAAGGGTGCCAAGCTGGCGTGGAAGGCAACCCGCAAGGCTTCGATATCCTCCGGCATTTTAATATCCAACCATTCCAGATTGACGAAAAAGATATCGCGCTGTTGGTCATACACCAGCCGCTCCGGCACGGGTGCATATAAAATTTTCTGGCGCAGCCCCATCACCTCGGGCAAAAAGATGCGCGCATCCATTAATTTCAGGTTCGGGCTGATGATCGGCTGGCAATGCATCTGCGCCAAAATGTCGCGCTGCAAATCCATGCCGGGCGCAATTTCGATCAATTCCAGGCCTTGCGCGCTCAGGCGGAACACGCAGCGCTCGGTCACGTACAAGGCGCTTTGCCCACGCTCGTGCGCATGTTGGCCGCTGTAGGTGCGGTGTTCCACTTGTTCGACAAATTTAACCGTCTTACCTTCCTGCACAATCTGCAATTGTCCTTCTGCCCAGGCAATTTGCAAACCATCGGCGCTAAAGGTGCCAACAAATACCACGCGTTTGGCGCTTTGGCTGATATTGATAAAGCCGCCCGCCCCGGCCAGCCGCTTGCCAAATTTGCTGACATTCACATTGCCGCTTTTATCCGCTTGCGCCAGCCCCAAAAAGGCCACGTCCAGCTCCCCACCATCATAAAAATCAAATTGATAGGGCTGATCGATAATCGCTTCCGGGTTGGCAGCCGCACCAAAATTCAAGCCCCCTGCCGGAATGCCGCCGACCACGCCCGCTTCGGTTGAGAGGGTAAGTAAATCCAACACTTTTTCTTCAAACGCCACTTTGGCCAGGCCTTCCGGCATGCCGATGCCCAGGTTGACGATATCATTGGCGTGAATTTCCATCAGCGCGCGCCGCGCAATAATTTTGCGCTCGCTCATCGGCATCGGGCTAAGCGCCGACAAGGGTTGGCGCAATTCACTGGAAAAGACCGGGTTATATTCTTCGGCAAAGGTTTGCATATGGTGCGCAATGCTGTCGGCCACGACCACGCAATCGACCAAAATGCCGGGGATTTTAACCTGGCGCGGATGGAGCGAACCACTTTCGGCAATCCGTTCCACTTGCGCAATCACCATGCCGCCGGAATTATGCGCCGCCATGGCAATCGAGAGGGTATCCAGGGTCAGGGCTTCGCGCTCCATGGTTAAATTGCCGTTGAGGTCGGCAGTGGTGGCTCGGATGATGGCGATATTGATCGGCATGCTGGGGTAAAACAGGTAGTCTTTGCCATTCACGGGCATCAGTTGCACGATATCTTCCGTGGTGGAGGCATTGATTTTGCCGCCACCAAAGCGCGGATCAACAAAAGTGCCCAGCCCCACCGACGTGAGCAAACCGGGCCGCCCCGCAGCAATTTCACGAAACAAATGGCTGATCACCCCCTGCGGCAAGTTGTAGGCCTCAATTTGGTTATTTACCGCCAATTGCTGCATGGCTGGCACCAGGCCCCAATGGCCGCCGATAACGCGGCGCAAAACTTCCAACAACCACCGCCCGGCTCACACAAATCCTTGATACAATCTGCACCTCATCTTTCACCCAGCCTCAAATAGACCCGATAAATCCAATAAACCCCATGAAAAAATCACTCCTGCTCCTAACTATTCTCAGTAATGTGGCCTGTGCCAACGAAGGCATGTGGATGCCACAGCAACTGCCTTCAATCGCCAAAGAACTCAAAGCCGTAGGCTTAAAAATGGACCCCAAAAGCCTCGCCAATCTGACCGGATTCCCGATGGGTGCGATTGTCAGCCTGGGCTTTTGTTCCGGTTCTTTTGTCTCCAACCAGGGTTTGATCGTCACCAACCATCATTGCGGTAACGAGGCCATTGCCTTTAATTCAACCCCGGAGCGCAACCTGCTGGAAAATGGTTTTCTGGCTAAAACCCAGGCCGAAGAATTGCCCACGCCACCCAGTACCCGCATTACCGTCACCAGCGATGTGCAAAACGTCAGCAAAAAGGTCATCACTAACGCGGTCGCCAAATTAAGTGGCAAAGCACGCATCGATGCAATTGCAAATAATCGTAAAGCCCTGATTGCCGAGTGCGAAAAGGAAGTCGGCACGCGCTGCACCGTAGCGTCCTTTTATGCGGGCCTTCAGTTCCATCTGATCAAATCGCTGGAAGTGCGCGACGTGCGCCTGGTTTATGCACCACCGATGGGGGTAGGCAATTTTGGCGGTGAAACCGACAACTGGGCATGGCCACGCCACGTTGGCGACTTCACCTTCCTGCGCGCTTATGTCGGCAAAGACGGCAAACCGGCCGACTATAGCGTCGATAACGTGCCGCTGGTTCCCAAACACGTTTTGCGTTTGGCAAAAGAAGGCGTTAAAGAAGGCGATTTTGTGATGTCGCCCGGCTACCCTGGCCACACCGACCGCCATCGCCTGCCGTCTGAAGTGGCCTACACCTTTGACACCGAAATTCCAATCTTTCTCAAATTGGCCAATGAACTGCTCGCCATTATTGAGAGTGAAACCAAATCCAATCCGGATGCAAAAATCAAATATGCCGATCAAGTGGCGGGCTTAAGCAATGCCTATAAAAATCAGTTGGGTATGAAACAAAGCTATGGCAATAGTGACATCCTGGCGCGCAAGCAAAAGCAGCATGCCCAGCTCAAGGCATGGGTTGATGCCGACCCGGCCCGCAAGGCCGAATTTGCGCACGATATCAACATCATCGAAGCATTGGTGGCCGAACGCGATGCCGAACAACTGCGCGGCCTGCTGATGCGCTTCGCCTCGCCTGGTTTATTAAATAGCGCCAACGGGCTGTATCGCTTGGCCAACGAGCGGCTCAAGAGCGACCCGGAGCGTAAAATCAACTTTCAGGAACGGGATATGGGTCGTATCAAAAACCGCATGGAAGGCGTGGAGCGGCGCTACGACAGTGCGGTTGACAAGGCGCTGGTAACGGCGTTTTTAAAGCAATACAGCGCCCAGGCGGCAAGCCTGCGCAATGCCAGCTTTGACGCCGCCATGGGTGTGCGTGACAATATGTCGGATGCCGATATCAAAGCGCTGATCGAGCCAATTTACGCCAACACCAAACTGAACGACAAGACCGAACGGCTGGCATGGATGAACAAAAAACCCGCCGAGTTTATGGCCAGCAACGACAGTCTGATCAAAATCGCGGTAACAATGTACGACGATTTAATCAAACGTGAGGCGCACCTGGAAGAGTTGAACGGTAAAATCCAGGGGGCCTATGCCAATTACATGAAAGCCAAACTGGCCTTCATGAATAGCCAAAAGCTGGCGGTGTATCCTGATGCCAACAGCACCCTGCGCCTCACCTTCGGCAAAGTGGCCGGGCGTGCAGCGGGGGTCGATGGCATTACCTGGAACGTGTTCACAACGCTACGCGGGATCAGAGCAAAAGCTACTGGCAGCGGCGAATTTAACGCACCCAAGGCGCAATTGGATGCCATCAAAGCCGGGCATTATGGCGCTTATGCGGATGCACGCTTGAATTCGGTGCCGGTCAACTTCCTGGCAACGCTGGACATCACTGGCGGCGCATCCGGTTCGGCGGTGTTGAATGCCAAGGGCGAGCTGGTGGGGCTGGCGTTTGATGGCACGCTCGACACCATCATCTCGGATTGGGATTTCAACCTCGCCAGCACCCGCTCGATCCAGGTTGATCTGCGTTATATGTTGTGGCAAATGAAAAATGTGGACAAGGCCGTTAATTTGCTTAAGGAGATGAACGCGCTGTAAATTTTTCGGGTGGGTGGCCCCCTTTGATCTGGTCAACATCGCCGACACCTTGTTGACCTTGCTTGAAGAGCGGGGTTTTATCCCCGCCGACTGGTATATTTGTCCGCCCCTAATTTGACCAAACCGCTGCCCCGGCAGCATTGCGTAAAACCAACTTACCATCCCCCTGCAAAATCAGGTAAGACGCGCCCTTGCCCGTGGTGCCACTGGCCCACACCGGCGCATTGGCCGATGTATACAAAACCAGATTCCCATCACTTTGCAAAGTAAGATTCACCCCGCCTTTGCCGATGGTATTGCTGGTCCAAACCACCGCCCCGGTGGCGGTATAGTCCACCATATTCCCGTCGCCCTGTAAATCGAAATGGTATGCGCCGTTGGTCGAGGCGATTCTCTGCCCGGTTTTCAGCGCTTGCCCGATTTGCACGCTGTTGCTGCTGGTGGGTTTGTCGGTGCTACCCGAGCCTGTGTCGTCAATCGGGTTGGTCGGCATGGTTGCCACCAAGGCGCGTTGCCCTTTCAACATGCGGCTGGCTTCGCCCATCAGGCGCAGATACCAGTCACTGGGCAGGTTTTCTCCATCGGCATTGAGCGTAAGAAACTTGCCCGTGGTGGGAAGCTGGCTGGCGTTTTCCGCAATCTTGAACATGGCCGTGCCTTCATCCACCTCGTCAAACATGGCCACGTAAATCATAGTCGCCCCCGCCGCCTGGGCGTTATACGCTTGCCGCCAGAAGAAGCGCCCGCCATTGCGTGGAATTTTGTTCAGGGGCGATGTGCCGTTTTGCAGATTCCACCATGAAAAGCCCGGCCAAATCACCGGCATATACGCAATGCCCGAGCCCTTGAGCGCCGCCAAGTCCGGCGCAATTTTGTCGGCCCGAAAACTGTCGGCACCGCTGTTATCACTATAACGCCCGACCGACCATGGGCTGATAATGGTCGCGCTGCGGTAAGCTGCTTGCCAATCGCTGGAATGCGTGCGCCAACCCGGATCAAGCCCCAATTTAACCGTGGCGCGGTACTGCGCTGCCGCCCCGGATTTAAACCAGGTGGTCAAGGCTTTTAATTGCGCTGCGCTACCAGGCCGCCCGCCAACGCCAAAACCCCAGATCGACACCACGGGCAAGCCCCCATGCCGCAGGTAGCGCCCACTTTGCGTGACTTTAAGATCATCGACCTGATGCTTCCAGTCATTTTGGATGTCACTCACCAGCGTGCTGGCATTGCCGCCCGAAATGTCGTACATATTGGCAAACACGCGACCATATTTTTCTGACGAGACCCGTACATTTTGCAGCACCTTGTCGCGCACGGTTCTCAGGTTAATGGCTTCACCAATAAAGCGCTGCACAAACACACCGTCAATGCTGTAATCCTGCATCCATTTGACATGGCGGTCCACCGTGGCCAGGTTGTAGGCACTGTACAAGCCGGCGGTGCTGCCATTGCTATATTTAAACGACGTGGCGGTCAATTCGCTGGCGCTGTATTCGCGCAGATCCGGCCACATCTCGAAGGTGATATTGGACGCATTGGGTGTTTGCCCGGCCCAATGCCGCCAACCTGCGCCGCTGCCATCACTGGCGGTCATGAACCAGCCCTGGTAACCCGCCATCACTTTATTGTTCAGGGTACTGGCATCGACAATACTGGCCGCATGGGTGAATCCGCTTCCTGTCATCAGCCATGCCGCTGCCAACCCGAATGCCCAATATAATTTTCTGCAAACTTGCATCGCTGCATCCTTTTTTCAAATTCCGATACTTGAATGCCCGTCGTGGACAGGCAAACAAGAGCATAGCAGGCTTATTTTGACCAAACCGTTGCGCCAGCAACATTGCGCAATGCCAGTTTGCCGTCACTTTGCAAGATCAAATACGCAGCGCCAGCGCCACCCGTGCCGCTGGACCAAACCGCAGCGTTGGCCGGGTTGGACAGAACCAGATTGGCGTCGCCCTGTAATTTGAGGCTAACGCCACCTTTGCCAGTGGTATTGGCAGTCCAAACCACGGAGCCGGTGGAAGAATAGGTCACCATATTGCCATCCCCCTGGATATCGAAATGGTAGCCACCATTGCTCGACGTGATTTTTTGGCCGGTTTTCATGGCTTGGTTCATTTGCAAACTGTTGGTGCTGGTTGGTGTGTCAACCGGGTTCGATGTCAAGGTAATGGGCCCCTCACTGTTGAGTGGGGCCAAACCATACATATTGGTAATGGTGCGCAGCAAACCGTAATGCGTGAACGACTGCGAATTGGTGCTGCCAGCGGCAATATTGGCCCCCACCCAAACTGCGGGAATCACATTGCCATGACCACTATCATCTTCGTCCCAGGTCAAAATCAACAAACTGTTGTGGGTCTTGGCCCATTGGGCATAGCTATCGATATTATTCTTAAGCCAGGTGTCACCGGTTGTACTGGGCAATGGGCAGTCGTGCATATTGTTACACTGGTTGGGCACCACTATCGATACGGTTGGCAAGCTGCTGTAGTTACCGGAACTTGGGAAAGCAGAAAACGGCTGGTTGCTGCTGGCGGGCACATTGTTAAACATCACCCACGGGTTGTGTTTGCGTACATATTTATTTTTCGAACAGCCCGTATAGCCAACGCTTGGTAAATCCTCGGAATAGCCCTTAAAGCTGAAGCCTGCCGCGATCAGTTGGCTGCCCAGATTGGGTTTACCCGAGAAGTTGTTGGGGCAACTGTCATCCTTGATACCCTGGGTGGAGCCGGAGAACAGCGCGAGGTAGTTGGGCTCGCTGGGGTGGGTGACCGCATGCGCGTTGGTAAAGCGCAGACCCTGGCTGGCCAGCGAATGAATGTAAGGCGTGGAATTGCTGGCAAAAATATCGACCGCACTTTCATTTTCCATGATGACGATCACAATATGATCGTAACGCGGCAGCGCCGTCGTTGCTGCCGCTGCAAAACTACCCTGCGCCAGCATCATGCCTGCCAGCATCCATCCTTTTAATTGGTTTTTCATTGTGTGTCCTTCAGGTTATATTGTTTTGGTTTTAAAAAATACGACATCCAATTAATTGGACCAGACCGTTGCGCCAGCAGCATTGCGCAAAACCAGTTTGCCATCGCTTTGCAAAATCAGGTAAGAAGCCCCCTTGCCACTGGTGCCGCTGGACCACACCGCAACATTGGCAGCGGTTCTCAGGACAAGATTGCCATCGCCCTGCAATTGGAGGCTGACGCCGCCTTTACCGGTGGTATTGGCAGCCCAGACCACGGCACCCGTCGATGAATAGGTCACCATATTCCCGTCGCCCTGGATATCAAAATGGTAGCCGCCAGTGGTGGAGGCGATTCGTTGGCCGGTTTTCATGGCCTGATTCACTTGCAAACTATTGGTGCTGGTTGGCTGGTCAGGGCTACCGCTACTTCCGCCATCCAGGCTTTTGTAATGATAAAAAGGTTTATTGCCCCCTTCGGAGGTGGTGTAGTAATCGGTGCCGCTCGCATCCCAGCACACGGCTTCACCTTGTGGTTCGCTGGCGGTGGGCACGGTTACCGGTGCGCGACTTAAGGCTGCGCCTACGGTTTCGCCATCCTTACGCAGCCACAAATACACTTGCGCGCCGTTTCTGATCAAAATCCGGCTGCCATCGGCCGAAATATCGCCGCCCGTCAGCCAGGTGAGATTAATCCGCGCCACTTCCACCCCGGTATAGGTTTGCCCGTTGACCAGCGGAGCCTTGAAGCGGTACACCCGGTTGCTCGATTCGCGCTTACTGACCACATACACATCGGCGGTGCGCGAATCCACCATCAGCGTTTCGGCATCCCGTGGGCCGTCCGGGTAGTTGAAGGTAAATTTTTCTGCGGTAATGGTGGAGGGCGTAACCCCCAGCTTCGGTTCTGGCACGCGGTAGACCTGGCGCGAATTACGGCTGCCGCCATTGTCGCCAATATCACCCACATACACATAGCTTTGGCCCGCCACCGGGCCGGGGCCAACGGCAATATCTTCCCAGTCGGCCGCCGAAGCACCGCTGAAGTTGAAGATACCCTTTTGCACCCCGGTATTGCTCACCGCAAAAATGCGGGCGCTGTCGCCAGAATCATTGTGCAGCCAAAAAATACCCGGATTGACCCGGCTGGCCGCACAGCCGGATACTTCCGGCAGGGAAGAACCCTGAATATTGCCCGCGTTAACGCCATTGGCAAACTTGACGCCAGTATTGGCGGCCATGACCTGGCCGCAATGTGCTGCCAACAGGCCAGCCAGTATTAATCCACTAAATTGCTGTTTCATTTTATCTCCTTCGTATTTTTGATGTTTTTAAAAATGTGTCATTTGAAATAAGCTTAGGCATTGTGAAATATTTTACGAAAACTAAATATTTTTTGCCCATCAAGGATACCCGGTGTGCCTTGTTATTTCAATCAGCCGAAAGTATGAATAGACATATAAAACTACCAAATTAGAGGATGAGCACCATTAGCAAAACATCTGCATAATGCGAATTCTTTTTTCAAAACAATATTTCCTTGCATTAATACAGGATCATTAATGACTTCCGCCACCGAAAAACTTGCTACTTTAGTTAGGAATTTGAGCGACCGTCGCTTGTTAAAACTCTACTTCCCGCATGATGATGGGCCGGAAGCGGGTTTGCTGATCAACCAATTGATTGCGCAAGAACAGGTTTCTGCCGATTTCAACTTTACCGTCACCGTTATTTCTGATGACCCCGGTATTGAGTTGACCGATGTACAAGGTAAAAAAGTATGCGTTGAATTGCTGCGCGACCAGCAAAGTTCACGCTTTTTCAACGGCCATTGCTTTGAATTTGGACTGGTTTCGATTGATGATGGCGGCGTGGCGACCTATCAAATGGTATTGAAACCCTGGTTGGCATTGTTTGCGCTACGCCACAATCATCATCTGTTTCATGATTTAAGCATCAGTGATCAAACGGTGGAATTATTTAACCAGACTGGCCTTTCCAATCATGAATTTCGCTTGCACGAAGCGGATATGGTGCGCACTTTTTCTTGCCAGTATGACGAGAGTGATTACAACTACCTGCATCGGCGTTGGGAAGAAATGGGGTGGTGTTACTGGTATGAACATACCCTAAAAGGTCATAAACTCATCATTAGCGACACTTCGCCCGCTGCCGCGCCGATTGATGGCAAGCCTGTGGTGGCGTATCACCATGGCGGTGGCTCCAACAAGACGGATAAGGTGAGTGTGTGGGCCAGTTTGCGCAAGCTGGTTTCGGGCAAAATCGCGATCTCGCAATTCGATTTTAAAAAGCCGCGCCCACAACACGGGCGTGACAGCAGCGACCTGGAGCAAGGGGCCATCCACAAGCTGGAAGTGCATCAATACCACGGCCACTACGGCTATAAAAATGATGCCCATGGCGAGCGCATCATGCGCCACCAGGTAGACCAGTTTAACGCCGAGGCACAGCGCTTTGATGCCGAGGGTGACAGCCGCTATCTGCAACCGGGGCGCTGGTTTCGGCTGGATATGTCGTCTGACTCGCAAATGGACGCGGTGAATGGGCATGAGCAAGCGTTTTTTGTGCTCTCGGTTAAGCACACGGTTCACAACAACTACCTCAACGCCCAAGGCAAGGGTGCCACTTACGAAAACAGCTTTTCTTGCCTGCCGCTCAAAACCCCATGGCGCCCCGCGCAAGGCCACAACAGCCAACCCGCACGCGACCCCTGCATGGATACCGCAACCGTGGTTGGCCCCAAGGGCGAAGAAATCCACACCGACAAATATGGCCGCATCAAGGTGCAATTTCATTGGGACAGGGTTGGCAAGCATAATCCGCAAAGTAATACCTGGCTGCGTGTGATGACGCCTTGGGCCAGTAGCCAGTTCGGCATGATCGCACTGCCACGGGTGGGCACGGAAGTGGTGATTCAATTCATGCAGGGCAACCCGGATCGCCCGGTGGTGGTGGGGCAGTTTTACAACGAGCACAATATGCCGCCGTGGGAGCTGCCTGCGCATAAAACCAGGAGCGGCGTGCTGACGCGCTCCAGCATGGGCGCAGGGCCAGCCAATAATAACTCGCTGCGCTTTGAAGATGCCAAGGGCGCGGAGCAATTGTGGATGCAGGCGGAACGGAATATGGATGTGCATGTAAAGCACAACGACAGCCAAACCATAGGCAATGACCGCACCATTAGCGTGGGTGGCAATCATACTGAGAGCATCAAGAAAAACGTCATGCTTAACGTGGAGGGTGGGCATAAAGAAACCATCAAGCAGGATATGGCCTTGCACGTAACTGAGGGCAAGCAGGATGTAACCATCAAGGGCAATATCACCGTGATATCTGAAGCGGGAAAAGTGCATATCAGTTCGCCCAGCGAGATTACGCTAACCGTCGGTGGTAGCAGCATTACGATTGCCGCTGACAACGTCACCATCGTCAGCCCCAAAATCGACCTCAATCCTTAATTTAACTTAACAATTTACCCCATGAGCCAATACTTACTTAACGAAGCGAGCTTCGACCTGCCGGACGTGCTAAAAGACCGCACCGTCCATCAATTTGTGATCAACGACAAAGGCCCCAATGAATTTACCTTTGTTATTTCACGGGCCGAGGATATTACCCAAACCAGCTTGCTGGAATTTGTCGAATACCTGGAAACCCAACTGCGCAAAACCTTACCCAAGTTCCAGTTGCGTGAAAAGCGCCAGCACTTATTGCCCAACGCCGTGGCACTGGAACTCAATTACACCTGGAAAAATGGCAGCGACTGGATGCATCAACGCCAGGTTGCGGTGCTGGTGCATGGGCCAGACCAGCATGCAAAGGCACTGCTTTTCACGGGCACCTGTGTGAAAGAATTTACCGCACATTGGAATCAGGTGTATGAAGACATGCTTAACAGCTTACAGTTGAGTGTGCCTTATATACCAAACTCGATACCAAACTCGTCCCCAACCTCACCACAAGTGGCTGAATAATGACTGCATCTGCCCGCTTAACCGACCCAATCGCCCATAGCCACGCCATGGGCGGCTTGATTGCTGGCCTCGTGGTCGGCGCGCTGGTGGGTGCCGCCATTATTGCCACGGGTGGCTTGGCATTGGTTGCTGTCGCCGGCGCGGCAGCGGCCATTACGGCCGGGGCCGGGGTCGGGCAGGTAATCGGCTCGATGCATCTGGCCGACAGTCTGTTTGGCGTGAACACAACCGGGGCGATAGCGGCTGGCTCGGGCAATGTCTTCATCAACAGCAAGCCTGCTGCCAGGGCCTTGCTCGATATTGCCATGTGCAGTACCCATGCGCCCGTGCCTTCGCTGATTGCACAAGGTTCTGCCACCGTCTTCATCAACGGCAAACCCATGGCGCGCGTGAGTGACCCGCTAAGCTGCGGGGCCAAAATATCCGTCGGTTCGCCCAATGTGTTTGCGGGTGGCGGCGGCTTTCCGGCAGAGCCGCACATTGAACCGGAGATTCCGGCATGGGTCAACAATACGCTGATGGTGGTTGGGCTGACCAGTGCAGTGGTGTTGGCAGGGCCAATTGTGGCAGGACTAGGCTTGGTGGGCGGCTTTTTGGGTGGCGAAGCGGGTAAATACCTCGGCGGAAAGTGGTTTGGGGAAGGCTCCGACGGGCAAAAATGGATGATGCTGGGCGGCGGCTTGATTGGCGGCTTTTTGGGGGCCAAGGGCGGTACTGCATTAGGTAACAAGTACATTCCCAACCCCACCACGCCCGGTGCCGCATTTGCCAAAGGGGGTATGCCTGCGGTATCGAAGTTGCCGCCCACCATTGCCGCCAGCGAGCGCCCACTACCATGCAAATGCCAGGTTGGCGAACCGATTGATATCGTTAGCGGTGAAGTTATTCTGGAGCAAACGGATTTTACTTTGCCCGGTAGCCTGCCAGTGGGTTTGAAGCGGGTGCATATCTCGGGCTATACCAAAGGCACGGTATTTGGCAGCGCATGGGCCAGTACCTGGGGCCAATGGATTGAAATGGGTGATGCGCAAAACAGCGACATCCTCACCTGGCATGACGATCAAGGCACGTCGATGCAGTTTGAAGTGCCTGGATTAGGTGAAACCGTGCCGCACCGGATATACCGCAGCGTGCGGCTGACCCGGCTGGAAAACGGATTCATGGTGCAGCAAGGCCAGCAGGCGGCGCGCTATTTTACCCAACCAGACGGCGCGCATTGGCGACTGTCATTTCTGGCAGACCGCAACGGCCAGCATATTGCCTTTATTTACGACAACCTGGCCTTGGTGGAAGTGCGCCACAGCAGCGGCGATTTATCGCTCAGGGTGGAAACCCACAACCAGCTCATCATCCGCATCGCGCTGTGGCAAAGCAATGGTACGCAAACCGATCTGGTCAATTTCCAATACGACGCCGACAAGCAATTGCAAGGCATCATCAACAGCAGCGGTCTCGCGCTCACCTACGCATACGAGCGCGTTGGTAGTGGCGTAGGCAGCGGGGTGCGCAGCGGCGCGCGCCTTACGCGCTGGCAAGACCGCAACGGCGTGGCCTTCGGCTACCGCTATGACAGCCAAGGCCGTTGCGTGGAAACCATGGGCGGTGGCGGTTATTTAACTGGCACGGTCAGCTACGATAGCGCACAACGGCGCAACACCTATACCAACGCACTGGGCCACAGCAGTGTGTATGAATACGACGACGCGTTGCAAGTGGTGCGCCAGATTGACGCGCGCGGCGGCGTGACCGAGCATGAATATGACGAGCAGGGCAACCCGACCATTACCACCTTGCCCAACGGCGCGGTGTTGCGCTCGGAATACGATGAACGCGGCAATATCGTCAGCTTCATCAATGCGTTGGATCAGGAAACGGCCATCAGCTACAACGATCTTGACTTGCCCGTTTGCATCACCACGCCCGACGGCACCAGCACCCTACGGGAATATGATGCGCGCGGCAACCTGACCGCCAGCCAACGCGGTGCCGCACGCACAAGGTATGAACATGACGCACAGGGCAATGTAATTTGCCTGACCAACCCGGCAGGCGACAAGGCGCATTTCGAGCACAACAGCCTGGGCTTGGTCACCTTGGCCGCCGACTTCCTCGGCCACGCCACGCGCTACCGGCGTGATTGCTTCGGGCGCGTGGTGGCGCGCACGGATGCGCAAGGGCATATCAACCAATACCGCTACAACATTGAGGGCAAGTTGACCGACATCACCCTGGAGGGCGGCAGCCATTACAGCGCAAAATACGATGCCGAAGGCAACCGCATCAGCCAAACCGATGCGCTGGGCCACACCACGGAATTTGAATACGGCGCGTTCGATGTCTTGAGCAAAACCATTGAAGCCAATGGCGCGGTAACGCAATATCGCTACGATGCCGAACTGCGGCTGGCACAAGTGATCAACCCCGAGGGCCATGTTTGGCAATATCGCCATAACGCAACGGGGCAAGTCATTGAAGAAACCGATTTCTCTGGCTACACCACGCGTTACGAGGTTGATGCGTTGGGCTACGTCAAACAAAAAACTGGCCCCGCAGGCCACACCACGCGCTACCGCCGCAACGCGGCTGGGCAGGTGCTGGAGCAAATCGCGCCGGAAGGTAGCACCCAGTTTACCTATGATCCCGCAGGGCGATTGCTCAGTGCCATCAGCCCGGATGCCGAATTGCGCTTTGAACGCGACGCACTGGGCCAAATCATCGCCGAAAGCCAGAACGGCCACACCATACGCAACAGCTACAACCTGCTTGGCCAACGCATGCGACGCGAGAGCGCAGGCGGCCACGCGAGCGTGTGGGAGTTTGACGCCAACGGTTTGCCACTGGGCCTGGATCTGCCCGATGCCCAATCTTTCGACTTCAAC
>JBKJLF010000132.1:0-3593 GCA_046597185.1 Burkholderiaceae bacterium
TGGGCCGACAGTAATTTTGGCATGATCTCGCTGCCCCGCGTGGGTACGGAAGTGGTCATTCAATTTTTGCAGGGCAACCCGGACAGGCCGCTGGTGATCGGGCAACTCTACAACCAAACCCACATGCCACCGTGGGATTTGCCGAATCGTAAAACCCAATCTGGCGTATTAAGCCGCTCCAGCAAGGGCGGCACCCCCGCCAATGCCAATGCCTTCCGCTTTGAAGATGCCAAAGGCGAAGAGGAAATTTGGTTACACGCCGAAAAAAACCAACGAATTGAGGTGGAGAACGATGAAAGCCACTGGGTGGGGCATGACCGCAGCAAAACCATCGACCATGATGAAACCACGCTGGTAAAGCATGACCGTACCGAAACGGTGGATAACGATGAAACCATCACCGTGCATAACAACCGCAAGGAACGGGTTGACCATAACGAAGATGTCAGCATAGGCGACAGCCGCAGCGTAACCATAGGCAAGAATAAAACCGAAACCATCGCCATGGCCAAATTGATGACCATCGGCGCACTGTATCAAACCACCGTTGGCGGAGCCATGAATACCACGGTGGCATTGGCGCAGGCCGAAGAGGTCGGGCTGGACAAGATCGTCAAAGTCGGCAAGACGATTAGCATCGAAGCCGGAGACGAACTCAATATCACCGTCGGCAAATCCAGTCTGGTCATGAAATCGGACGGCAGCATTACCTGGAATGGTAGCGAAATTCAGGTAGTCGGTTCCGGTACGGTACAAATCAAGGGCAAGGAAATTCATAACAACTGAGGCCATTTTTATGAATTTTGCCCTATCCGTTTCTCCCTGTGCCGCGATAGACATCGTGGTGCGGCGACACCTTGAAGAAGTTGCCACGCGCTGGTGGCGGCGCGAATCGGCTTACATTGCGCATTGCCGTATCCGGTTTGATGAATTGGTCGAATTTGACCAACTGATCGATGCCCACCTTGATGGCTTGCTCGAAGCCGGGTCACTGGGCATGGAACTGGCCGAAAAGGCGCTGGCGCACAAGGCACCGGATTTGTCCGGCGACATTTTTGCCGCCTATGCCTTGGCCTTGCTGGCGCAAGATGAATTGGCCGTGCGCCATTTTTTCAAATGCACCGCTGCCATGCCGGACAAGGCACTGGCGCTCGCTGGGTTGTTTGCCTGGAACGATACCCCGATGGTTGCGCAGGTGCTGCAAGCGCACTTGAATGCGCCCAATTGGCATTGGCAAGATGCGGCGCTGGCCCAATTGCATGTTCATGGTTTGAACGGCGGTACGGTGTTGCGTTCGCATTTGAAAGCGGCACCAAACCGCCTGAGCGCACGCGCCTTGCGCACCGCAGGCGAATGCGGGCGAACCGATTTATTGCCCGGTATACAGTGCTGGCTTGCGCTGCCAGACTTTGCGCCACCAGAGCCTTCTAGCGCAGCAGCGCCCGACGCGAAGGCACCCGACGCACACTCGATTCGGTTTTGGGCAGCTTGGTCCTGCATCTTGCTGGGCGATCGACAAGAGTTGGTCATCCATATATTGCAAGCGACACTGCAACAGAAGGCTGATCCCGCGCTGCAATGGGTGGCACTGCGGCTGTTGTGTCTGGTGCTGCCGGAATCGTATCTGGCAGACTATTTACAATATTTGTCACGCAACCATTTCAACCCGTCCTTGCTGCTGCTGGCCATTGGCTGGAGCGGGAATGTCGGCTATGCCGATTGGCTGATCGAACAAATGCGCATTCCCGCCCGCGCCCGCATGGCCGGTGAAGCGTTTCGGCTCATTACCGGCTTTGATCTCGAAGAAAATGAGGCCGTGCTGGAGGAAGCGACGCCCGACGTAGCGACGCCCGACGTAGCGACGCCCGACGTAGCGCCGCCCGATCTGCCTGTTCCTGACAAGTTTTATCCCTGGCCAGATGCGGCACGGGTTGCCGCATGGTGGCATGAGCATGCGTCGGCCTATGACGGGCAGCCGAGACTGCTATTGGGCGAGCCGATTAGCTTGCCGTGGCTCGATGAAATTCTGGACGATGGTGAACAAGCCCATCGTGAACTGGCAGCCCTGCATCGCGCCTTGCTACGCCCCGGCTTTTGCCTGCTGCCTACCCATGCCCATGCCATGGTGCAATGGCAACGACTACAACAATTGAAGGAGAAATGTGCATGATCGTCACCAAAAATCGCCCCCGCAGCGTTGAGGCTGCGCCTGAACCCAAAGCTGCGCGCAAGTCCTCGCAGAAAAAATCGGCAGCCGCCCAAGCCATGCCAACCATACCGGCCATGCCTGCCATTTTGCCCGCGATTGCACCGCCTCACGGCATCATCATGGGGGTGTTGATCGGGTTTGATGTTGCCATGCAGGCACAAGTCGAGTTTGATGGTAATCCGGCTGCCGGTGCGCTGCCCGCCCTGATGCTTGCCGCGCTTGGTGTCAGTGATATTGGCAAGCCAGTTGCCTTGCAATTTGAGCGCGGCGATTTGCTGCGGCCGGTTGTGATCGGTTTGCTCTACGGCAGTGCCAACCCACAGCTACCGGCACAAGAGCCACATGTGCAGGCACGCATCGTTACACCTGCCGCCACCCAAACGGATCAGCCGCCGCTACAAGTGACGCAAGACGGCACCGATGTCACCCTCACCGCCTATGGTCGCCTGACCCTGCAATGCGGGCGCGCCAGCCTCACGCTGGATGTGAATGGCGACATCGAATTGCGCGGGCGTGATGTACTCTCGCGCGCAGCCGGGCAAAACCGCATCAAGGGCAGTTCCATTTCGCTCAATTAAAGACCGCAATGAACCTGATCAACCCAACACCGTATTTGGCCGACCACACCACCGCCACCAACAAGGATGGGCGGCTGCACCTGTTGCTGGTGGTCAAAGCCACCTGGCGTTTGCCGCTCGGTGGCGAACCCGCGCAACTGATGGCCGAACAAGTGCCGCCCGTATTGAGCGACACCGCCACCGACGCGCCCGGCCTGTCCGCCCCGGAATACGAGTGTGATTTTGTATTGCACAAACCCCGCTGTGAAGTATTGTTGCTGGGCAGTGTCTACCCGCCGCGCGGTACGCCCGAGCGCGTGGTTGATGCCGGGTTCCGGGTTGGTAACCTGACCAAACTCATTCGCATGCATGGCCCCCGCCCATGGATAGCCGATGCATCGGGCATCCGCCCCGGTTTGGCCCAGCCGTTTGTGCGCCAGCCCATTAGCTATGATCTGGCCTTTGGTGGTACCAGCCATCACACCGCCGATGCGCCCGCGCCGGAAGCGATTTATCTGCACAACCCGATTGGCATCGGTTACCAGACAGTGCTTGACCCTGCCTGGTTGCATGGCAAGCCGATGCCGCAAATCGAAGCCGCCAACCAGCCGGTGCTGCACCAGAACCAAGCCTATGCACCAATGAGTTTTGGCCCGCTTGGGCGCAATTGGGCGCAGCGCGCTTGCCATGCTGGCACTTACGATGCCAACTGGCAAGAAAACATTTTCCCGTTCTTACCGCCTGATTTTGATGAGCGTTATTTCCAGAGCGCACCCGCAGACCAGCAACTCGATGCCTTGCAAGGTGGCCAGAGTGTCACTCTGATG
>JBKJLF010000183.1:0-6125 GCA_046597185.1 Burkholderiaceae bacterium
CTATGAACGCAGCCGCAAGGCTGGTTTTACCGGTGCCCGCAGTACCTGAAACGAGTACGGTGCTACCTTTGGTGTAGCCCCCGCCCGCGAACAGCTTATCCAGGGACGCAACGCCCGTCGACACTTTCTCGTCGGTACCCGGATGATCCAGTCCTGCCGAAGTTATAGGAATGACGGAGAGCCCATCTTTATCAATCACAAACGGGTATTCATTCGTGCCATGGTCTGAGCCACGATACTTGATGACGCGAATTCTGCGGGTTGAAATTTGTTGGCGCACCCTGTTGTCCAGGAGAATGATGCAGTCGGAAATAAACTCCTCAAGACCGTGGCGGGTATAAGTGTTTTGCCCTAGTTCGCCGGTAATGACGGCTGTAACCTGTTTCTGTTTGAGCCATCGGAAAAGGCGCTTGATCTCCAAGCGAAGTATTCCTGCATCGGTAATGCCTGCGAACAGTGACTCAATCGAATCCATAACTACGCGCTTGGCGTGGATGGCGTCAATAGCCAACTCCAGGCGAATAAACAGTCCTTCAAGATTGAACTCGCCTTTTTCGTGAATATCGTTGCGCTCCAAAAGAACATGTTCAAAGCGAATTTCATTTTTTGAAACAAGGCATTGCAAATCCATATTAAGTGAAGCAACGTCCTGGTAAATCTCATCCTCGGTTTCCTCAAAAGACATGAATACTCCGCGCTCCTTGTAATTGATCACGCCGTTCACCAGAAAGTCAATTCCCAAAAGAGTCTTTCCCGAACCGGTTCCGCCACTGATCAGCGTAATCCGGTTCTTCGGTAGCCCACCCTGGGTAATTTCGTCAAAGCCCTTGATGCCAGTAGGGCACTTCTGCAGTTTGCGGTGATTGGAAGCTGAGCTTGGGGTTTTGAGAGATCTAGCCATGTCTGCACCTTTTTGTGTTTCATCCGTCGCCAACCGAGCGACATGCTTGGGTCACGCGTTGCCAATCAGTGTCACTGCGAAGTGGAAGGCGGTCTGTTCGGCAACGTACATAGCACCGCGGGGCACGTTTGGCGTGAGTTGCCGTCCCTTACTTCAGTTGTAGTGTCTGGAATTTGGGCGGTTCAATTAGTTCAACACGATCGGCCGGTGGTGGAAAGCGGTAGTCAGTCTCGGCCTTCACACGTAGGCCTCAGAAATGCGTCCTGTGGCGTGCGTTGGCGAACGGACGCTCCTGCCTGTGTCGCGCACTCTTCGTCATGACCCTGCTCGCGCGACGCTCTTCCAGAATCGCCCGCCCATTGTCCAGTTACCGTTGCGGCGCCAAATCTAACCCCAACATTCACGGTACGACCCGCTACCTTGAGATCATCCCAAATCGCCGAATTGGCTCCAGCGAGGCGATCTCGATGGATGGAAAGCGCCTCTGCGCTTCACTTATTACGCTTGAACTTGCGCAATCGGGCAGGAAAACGAAGCTCCGAAGCACCAGCCAAGTTGCGTCATTCATTGGTCAGGACATGATCAAGGGCACTGAGACCGGAAACAATGGTTCACTGGATAGCCTGGTCAACTACTTTTCCGGAGATCAAGCGTGAATCATGTGCTTTGGGCGCGAGTGCCGCATAAGCTGTTGTGCGTCACAGACACGCAGCAGCAGGTTGCCGCTTCACGGCGCATGCTGCCCGCCGGACAGCGCGACGTTGCGTCACCCTCAACCCCAACAAGGTTAGATTGCAATGGCGCTTGGTTGGGCCAAGGGCAAATTCGGCCTTATGCCGGGTTGAGTGGCCAATTCGCCCCAAGCTACCTGTTGAACAAATACCACAAATCGCGCCTTGCGCCGCCGCCTTAACATTTGTGTTACGAAATACTGATATTTGCAGGCGCAATTTCCCATCGACTGTTATACAATCCCCTGTGTGCCGCCGCTTGCCGGCGGTTAAGTTCAACCCGGTTATCTTCCGCGACTGCTGCGCGGCTCGCTTTTGCGTTTGTGGGGCGGCAGATAAACGCTATTCGTTATACGGCACGAATCTCACAAAACTTGGAGTTCCTACATGACTGACGACAGAACGCTACGTACCTTCAGAACTCTGCCTTTCTCCCCGGAAGAAATTTACGGGGCATTTGCTTCGCCTGAATTGCTGACAGCATGGTGGGGACCTGAGGGCTTTTCAAATACCTTCGAAATTCATGAGTTCACGGAAGGGGGGCGCTGGAAGTTCGTCATGCATGCCCCTGACGGAACCGACTACCAGAACGAGAGCAAGTTCGAAGCACTTGAACCTAACTCGAAAATAGTCATTCACCATGACTGTCCGCCAAATTTCCGGCTCACAGTTGAACTCACTGCTGAAGGTCGTGGAACGTACGTAACCTGGAATCAAGTGTTTGAAGATGCGCAAACTGCGCAGGCAGTCAAAGAAAGGGCAGGCCCAGCAAATGAGCAAAATCTTGATCGACTCACACGCGTGCTTGAGCAGGCAAGAAGTGCCGTATAACAAGGCGCTGACGTTTACGCCTTTCAACGAAATCGAATTTTCATGTCTCTTAAAGTGTTTATCACTGGTGCGTCGTCGGGCATAGGCGAAGCACTTGCTCAGCAGTACGCTGCGAATGGCGCTACGCTCGGCCTCGCCGCTCGGCGAATGGATGTGCTTGAGCAACTTCGATCGCGAATCGTATCTCGGGCTGGTTCCGGCACTGTTGAGGTCTACGCCACCGACGTGACAAGCGCCTCCACCCTTGCAAGGGTCGCAAGCGAATTCAATGTGAAGTGGGTTAGCCCTTTGCCGCTTGCATGAGCGCGGCAAAGTATTCGGGCTTTCCGGTTTTGAACAAGCCATACCAGGCCGCCAGTACCTCGGGCGAATACAACGCCAGACAGCGGAAAATTTGGAACGCGAAATCAATGGGTGCGGTAGCGGCGGCCGTGATGACGGGGCCATCCGTAACGGCCGGTTCATCTTGATACAGCGCACCGCCCTTGTAGCGCGTCGCTTCCAGATATTCGCGAGAATTGCTGGTGTGCTTTCGATCATCGAGCAACCCGCCACGGGCGAGCCCGGCAGTGGCACCGCAGATTGCGGCCACCACAGCGCCGGATGCGAGAACGGTTTGAGCTGTTTCGATAACTTCCCTGTTCTTGCCCTCGTCCCACAACCGTCCCCCAGGCAGGATCAGCATCGCGCAATCTGTTTCAAATAGGTCTTTGAGCGTGAGATCCGGTTGAATGCGTATGCCCCCGGCAGTAGTGACCGGCTTCATTTGTGTGGCAACAGTACGCACGCGAAAGTTGCCGGGCTTGCGTTGGAACTGGGGGTTGTTGATGCCGGCGATTGCGTAGGCAGCTTCCCAGTCGGCGAGGCTGTCAAAAATGAAAAAATGTATGTCTTGTGTGCTCATGGAATTTCCTTTCGTTGTTTGAGAAGCCACCACACGCTATAGCCACCCGTCCAATCAATGCAAATCAAAAACCAATGGGGTCAAAATCAATGGGGCAGACTCGATTGATTTTCTAAAAGCCTGGCCGTACTTACCGTCGTTGTGCGCGCCGAATCAGGATGAACAGGCGAGCTACTCCATTTAGCACGCCGAGACCGCCACAGACGCCAAGAAAGATAATCACTTCTGGCATCGCTCTGGCTAACATGACGTAACCGAAAAAACGCCCCGTTAACTGTGCGAGCAGTTGGGGTAACGCTAATAACAGTATTGCTGGGGCGAACACCCAGATCAAACTTGGCACCAACCGCCAGCGCGGCAGACTACTGGCATGTGCTGCCCAATGCGGTAGCCGCAACAGGCTCCACATCGTCAGTCCCACACCAAGTAGAGAAAATGCGCCCAAAATGAACCCAAGCATAGGCACGGTTAGTCCATCGCCAGGGGGGTTCTCGCCATTGAGAAGCGCCACCAGCCCATTTTTTATAACCGGGAAGGCCAAGGTGGATGATGTCAGCGCATACTGGTTATAAAGCAATACGAAACCGTCACCGCTTTTCGGCAGCAGCACGGCCTCAGCGTAAAACGTTGAGAGTACGCCGTTGTGCTCAATGATCCGTATGCCATGCATATCGGCAGCGACCCACCCCATTGCGTAGCTGCTCACAATGCCCGTTGGGGGCGTCTGCATGAGTGCAATATTTTTGGCCGAAAGTATGTTGCGATCGGCGTACCGCCCACCGTTATTCTGCGCAATGAGGTAGTGGGCCATGTCTGTCGCTGTTGAAACAACGCCACCGCTACCGCCAAGAAACCCAGACAGCTCAGGCGCAGCCAGCGGCATGCCATAGATGAGAATATGCCCTTGGGCGAGATGATTTGCGCGTCGCGCTGAGAGGTCCGATGTCAGCGCGCTCGTGCTCTCATGCATCGCGAGCGGCGTAAAGATATGCGCCTGCAAGTAAGCATCAAACGCCTGTCCACTCACCACCTCAACCAGCCGTGCCAGCACTTGGTAGTTGGGATCAAAATAGTGAAACGCCACACCGGGCGGATCAACCCGTTGCGCAGCACTCAGGCTGGCAATCCGATCAGCCAGTGTTTGTTGTTGGCGCATGAGACCACGAATAAAGCCCGCGTCGGCAAGCCCGCCAGTATGGTTAAGCAGTTGACGCACGGTGATATTTCCGGCGGCAACAGGCGGCGCGACTGTAAAATCCGGCAGATAGTGTGAGACCGCAGTGTCCAGGTTAATCTGCCCGGCTTCGACAAGTTGTAGCACCGCCAATGCGGTGAATGACTTGCTCAATGAGGCGATCCGAAACTGCGTCTTCTCTGTCACCGGCTCACCCTTGCGCGCAGTGCCGTAGCCACGCACATAGACCACCTGATCCTTGTGCGTAATTGCAAGCGCAAGCCCGGGAATACGCTGATTCTCCATCTGGGCAATGATAAAACGATCTATAGCGGCCAGGTCAAGAGTTGAATTGGCAGGGGTGGCCGCACGTGCATCGCCTGCAGCAACCAACATTAGGACACTCGTGAGCAATGCTGAACGAGAAAGCATTGTCAGTGCCGCTAACATGCTTGTGTTAAGCCGCCAATTAATTACAAGCATGAACACGCCTCATGTCGCGGGTTGCCACGGTTGGTGGCAGCCACGGTTGGTGGCGGGCGAGGGCACCGGTTATCAACACGCTACGGCTATACAGCCAGTTGCCAGTATCGATTGCAAGATAGCGAATGACCCAGCTTTGGTCATCATAAAAATCTTTCACCACGCCGATGGCACCATCGGTGGCACGAATCGTATAGTCTTCCAGGTCGTTCATGCTGCGTAACATGGTATTTCTCCTTGATTAATAAGTGGCGACGATGCTTTGTCAGGACACATCAATCAAGCCTGCGCCAAATACGCGGGCCGATCTGTTGGCTAGCGCACAGAGTGTGGTGGCTTATGGTCGTACATTCAACATTTACGAATTCAAAATAACGATCAGCACCCGGCGTTTTTAAAAAAGGAACTTCAAGATGAATCTCGATTTGTTATTCGAATCTTGCACTGTAATGATGAAAAATCCAACAGCAACTATGACCTGCCAATATAGCGCGGTTCCGCCAGATCTCGGAGAATGGTTTTTGGTTGAATACCACAAATGATCGGTTACTGCAATGAAACCAGCGAACCCACTGAAGCAATGGCTGCCCACATGCATCTTCATCGCCTTGCTTGGCTGCCTGCAGGGCTGCGTCTCAACCGCTGTCAGCGACCCGGCCTTGCTCACGATAGATCAAGGCAGGCTGCCAGCGCCCGACACCGCGCTTGCCATTGAGGGGCTGGGGCCGTGCACCGACAGCCCGGATCGCACCCTGCATTTAAATTCAAAACAGCCGGTGACGGTGCTGGTGCACGGCTGTTTTGGCTCGGCCGGGCTGTTTCGCGCGCTGGCGCAGGTGTATGCCTTTCACGGCCAGCAAACGGCCTGCTTTAATTACGACGACCGTGACGGCTTAATGCGCAGCTCCGGCCAGTTAAATCAGGCGCTGCAAACGCTGGCACCCAATCTACCGGGCCAGCAGATCACCCTGATCGGCCACAGCCAGGGCGGCTTGGATGCCCGCTACCTCATCTCGCGCTTGGGAATGGAGAATCAGGTCATCTCCCTGACGACCGTCGGGACGCCGCACCGGGGGACTTCCCTCGCCGACTGGGGCATCA
>JBKJLF010000337.1:0-4158 GCA_046597185.1 Burkholderiaceae bacterium
CCGCGTTTCGGGCGCGCGGAAGTGCGCATAGGCTCGACTGCGCTACGTCTTGATGATGAAACCGAATTGCGTTTTGATCAGTTGGATGACCAGTTTGTGCGCTTACGCATGGAGCGCGGCCATCTGTTTGTGCGGGTGCGCAATGCGGAAAATGCCCGGCAATTTGAATTAAGCACGCCGCAAGGGCGCTTGATTTTGTTGGGGCCGGTTTCTTTACGGGTCGATTTTTCGCTGCGGCCCGATTCCACTACCATCAGCATTTTTTCCGGCAGTGCCCAGTTTGATAACAAGGGCGTGATCTGGCCGCTGGAGCAGGGCAAGCAATTTAACCTCGCTTATGATGAAGTCACCTTCCAAAATCTGTTTCGAACCGATTTTGATAATTGGTCGCTGTCGCGCGACAAGGCAGAAGAAAAATCCACTTCCATTCGTTATGTTTCTGCCGAAACCACTGGCTATGAAGAGTTGGATCGTCATGGCGTATGGCGCGACAGTGTGGAATATGGCACGGTTTGGTATCCCAATAGCGTGGCCGAAGGTTGGGCACCTTACCGCCATGGGCGCTGGACCTGGGTGCAGCCCTGGGGCTGGACTTGGGTTGATGATGCACCCTGGGGCTATGCGCCGTCGCATTATGGGCGCTGGGTGTCGTTGGGCGGGCGTTGGGGTTGGTCGCCTGGTCGGGTGACACCACGCCCGGTCTGGACCCCTGCAGTCGTGGGTTGGGTAGTGCATCAACCGTCGGGCAATACGGTGGTGAGTGGCAATCCGAATATCGGCTGGTATCCACTCTTGCCCGGTACCACCTATCAGCCTGTGTATGCGGTCTCGCCCCACTATTTGGAACAGGTGAATGGCGGCCATACCCATCGTCGGTATAATCCGGAAGTTACTTATCCGGCGCAAAATGCGATTACCACGATTGATTCGAATCGTTTCAACAGCAATAAAGTCGTGATTGTGAAACAGGGCGTGATTCAAATGGTCGATAGCAAAACTTCGCCCAATCAATTGCGCCAGTATGATAACGGCAGGCCGGGGCGACCGTTGGCACCACCGCCACCTGCCGGACATGAGTTGCGTCCGGCCGGGCAAGTACCGGTTGCGTCATCGGTGCCAACTGCTGTGCCCAATGGGGCTGTGGTTAATCACCCGCCGCGCAATACCGTGGGGGAAGCTCAGCCGATACCAAGACCAGTCAACGCTTCATCAGGTGTGCCTGTGGTGCAACAACAGCCGATTCCGCAACTGGTTCAACCACGGCAACCCGTGGTGCAACAGCCGCCCGTGGCGCAACCCGTTCAAATCAGGCCAACCGTAGTGCAACAACCGCCGATTGCACAGCCAGTTCAACCCCGGCCAACCGTGGTTGAACCACCACCGATTGCCCAACCCGCCCAACCACGGCCATCGGTGGTGCAACAACAACCGATTCCGCAACCGGTTCAACCACGGCCACCGGTGGTGCAGCAGCCACCTGCTGTTCAGCCACCTCAAGCCCCACCCCAGGCCAAACCTGTTGTGATTCAACAACCACCCGCACAACCCGCACCAGCCCCGCCTGCGCAGCCGAAAGCGCCCGAACCCAGGCCCGCATCTGCCAAAGCGGATGGGAGCGCGCCCAAGCAAGCGGGTGAAGGCAATGGCCGGCATCCACGTAGAGAGCGAGAGGAGCCTTCCGAGCGAGGCAGATAACTTTTTTTCGATATAGTTGCATTGAAAATATCGTGCGTAGGTAAAACCTGCTGATACCATCGACAAAGTTCAAAGAAAGGGCTACACTCACGCCGATTGCATAAACAAACGGCCTTATGCTGCTCTGGGAGATGATATGAGTTGGTTAGAAAAATTACTGCCCCCGCGAATTCAGCGCTCTGACCCGGCAACCCGTAAAACGGTGCCGGAAGGGTTGTGGGTGAAATGCCCTGCCTGCGAAGCGGTATTGTATCGTACCGATTTGGAGTCCAATATTCGGGTTTGTCCCAAGTGCGACCACCATATGCGCATTCGCGCGCGTGATCGGCTTGATGCCTTACTCGATGCGGGTGGACGCTATGAAATCGGCCAGGAAGCGTTGCCAGTCGATACCTTGAAATTTAAAGATAGCAAAAAATACCCTGAACGGCTTAAAGCCGCGCTCGAAGCGACGGGTGAAACCGATGCCCTGATCGTGTTGGGTGGTGCCATCATGTCATTACCCGTGGTTGTGGCTTGTTTTGAGTTTGAATTCATGGGCGGTTCGATGGGTTCGGTGGTAGGTGAGCGCTTTGTGCGCGGTGCGCAAGTGGCGTTGGAGCAAAAAGTACCGTTTATTTGTATCACCGCAACCGGTGGTGCGCGGATGCAGGAAGGTTTGCTCTCGCTCATGCAAATGGCCAAAACTACGGCCATGTTGACCAAGTTATCCGAAGCCAAATTGCCCTTCATCAGCGTGTTGACCGACCCCACCATGGGCGGCGTGTCAGCTTCGTTTGCGTTTATGGGTGACGTGGTGATGGCTGAACCGAAAGCTTTGATCGGCTTTGCTGGCCCCCGCGTGATTGAAAACATTGTGCGTGAGAAACTGCCGGAAGGCTTTCAACGCTCCGAATTTTTATTGCAAAAAGGCGCGATTGACATGATTGTGGATCGCCGTAAAATGCGCGAAGAAATTGCGCACTTGCTGGCCTTGCTGCAAAATCAACCGGTTGAAGTGTTGGCTTAAGTGTTGGTATAAGGTTTGGCATAAGCCGTATCTGCTTTCATCAAGCCCGGGTCCTTGATCCGGGCTTTGTGCTGTTTGAAGCATTTTTTTATCTGTTTTTGTCATGAAAGAGTTTGATGCAAAGTTGGACATTGCAACAATGGTTGGGGTATTTGGAAACCCAATCCAGCGAAACCGTCATTGATTTGGGTTTGGATCGGGTTTTGCAGGTGAAACAGGTGCTGGGTCTGGCTTATGCCTGTCCGGTCATCATGGTAGCCGGCACCAATGGCAAGGGTTCGACCTGTTCCATGCTGGAGTCCATGCTATTGCAAGCGGGTTACCGGGTGGGTTTGTATATCAAACCGCATTTTCTGCATTTTAACGAGCGCGCCCGCATCCATGGTGAAATGGCCAGCGATGCGCAATTGATCAGCAGTTTTTACGCGGTCGAGCAAGCGCGCCTGCTGGCCGGGGTTGGGCTGACTTATTTTGAATTTACCACGCTCGCCATCATGCATTTATTGGCGCAAAGCAAGCTCGATGTGGTGATTTTGGAGGTAGGTTTGGGCGGTCGGCTGGATGCGGTAAATATCGTCGATGCCGATGTGGCCATCGTCACCAGCATCGATATCGACCATATTGAATTTCTGGGCGATACGCGTGAAGCCATCGGGCGGGAAAAAGCGGGTATTTTTCGCGCTGGCAAAACCGCCATTTGCAGTGATCCGCGCCCACCGCAATCCTTAATCGATCATGCGGATGCAATCGGCGCGGATTTGTGGCTTTTTGGCCGCGATTTTAATTATTCCGGTGATAAGCAACAATGGAATTATGGCGGTCGCACGGTGCGCCGCCACGCCTTGGCTTATCCTGCCTTGCGCGGAGCGAATCAATTATTAAACGCCAGTGCGGCTTTGGCGGCGCTGGAAGCCTTGCGCATGGTATTACCGGTGGGGGCGCAAGAAGCACGTACCGGTTTGGCCGTGGTGGAGTTGCCGGGGCGCTTCCAGGTTTTGCCGGGTCGGCCTTGTGTGGTGTTGGATGTGGCGCATAACCCGCATGCGGCGGCGGCACTGGCGCAAAATTTAGCCAATATGGGGTTTTATCGATACACCCATGCGGTGTTTGGGGTGATGGCAGATAAAGATATTGCCGGGGTGATCGCGCCGTTAATCGGGCTGGTTGATCATTGGTATGTTGCTACATTACCATCGCAAAGGACTGAATCGAGTGATAATTTGCTACAAAAATTGACCCAAACACTAAACCTTGGTCCCGAGCGTAGTGTGACCGCGTATGGCACGCCACAACAAGCGTATTACGCGGCGTCAGATAGGGCCAAGGAGGATGATAGAATACTGGTCTTTGGTTCATTTTTAACGGTGGCGGCAGTCTTGGCAACGCGCTTGGCAATACCGTAAATGGACTGTTTAATTTACTAAATATCCATTATTGGTGATTCGATTTATATG
>JBKJLF010000438.1:0-32738 GCA_046597185.1 Burkholderiaceae bacterium
TTGGAAACACACCAGAAGCACGATATTCACCAGCGAAGGGAATAATCATTGATCAGACTGAGAACAAAATTGATATCAGTGGAAAGATGGCGCTTTACGGGCCTGAGGCAACTAAAGCGCGCGCGCAGTCAATCATGTATGCAATCAATAAGGTTTGGACGAAAAAGTTCCCTGATGGTTATACTGTTTCTTGCGACATCGTCGTAAACTATCGCGGCCAAAATGTGCCCGCAGCCGCTGATTCCGGCCAAATTGAAGCGCTTAAAATGCGCTCATCGTCGCAAGTGAGCGTATTTACCCGTGAAATGACGCTCAATGCAAATCAGACGGAGGCTTTTGGTTGGCTGGCCGCGCACGAATTTGGACATGTTCTTGGGCTAAAAGATCGCTATTCAGAGAGTATCATCAGCAGCATTAAGGGGGCATTCGGTGGCCAGCGTGAAACCGTAGCACACCCTGGCTATGCGCGAAATATCATGGCCGCGAAACAAGGTGTGCTCGAAAGCCGTAACCTCGGGAATTTGATTGAAGAGAATGCCGTGAGCGCGTATTGGATCAATGATGATAATCGGGTGCGAGACTGAGTTATGCACCATAAGTCGGGCGAAATTGAACAAATTTCTTCATCGAATAAGCTTGCCATGATTAAAACTTTGATGAGTGGCTGGATTTCTGATGACGATATTGAAGCCATTTTGCGTATTTGTGCATGTGTGACGACAAAAAAGGAAGCGGATTTGATTCGTGCAAAAAACGCTTTGCGTGACATTTCCAATGTTGGGCAACGCATGCGGATCATGGTCGCGTTTGACCGGATGCCCAAGTAGCGGTGTTTCCCATGCATACCTGCTTGGCCCGCCGGGCGGGCCGCCGCGTACATCAAACTGGTTGGGGGAGAGTGTTGCCAACAGCGCTTGCATTGGTTTATACGTGACACTGGGGGATTGGATTCAACTATACTTCAACAATATGCAAATTTGGCAGTGCTTTTTTTAGGGCTGCGGTATCAAGATTTTGGTTATCGGCGAGCCACAGCGTATTCAAGCTACCCAAACCAGCCAATGGCGATATGTCCTGAACTGGTGTATCGCTAAGGTCTAGCCACGCCAAATGTGTTAGGTCGGCCAATACCAATATGTCCTGCACCTTAGTGCCTTTGAGTACTAAAGTCCGCAAACCAGACAAACGCGGCAATGCTGTAATATCGCTTATGGCAGCCCCGCTCACCAACAAAATAAATAACTCATCCAGCTTTGGAATGCCGTTTAGTTGTTGCAATAGGAATTTCCCTTCAACATCACCATCAACATTAGCGGCAAAAGCTGCGCCCAACAAGGCACGCAATACGCCACCACCACCACCACCACCAAGGAAAGACCCTTCCAAACCAGCAATCCAACTACAACATCTTGCCAAACTTTGCCGCCATTCCGCGCCCAAATGAATATGGCGGTCTTTTCACACAAGTTCGACTCTTTGCAACGTACCTGCCGGCTCTATGCCGCCTTTTGCCTCAACGCTCACCACCATGGCTCTTTACCACAGCAGCTTGAGGTGGTTTGCTTCCTCCTCCTGCAAGACGCAAGCGGTGGGCCTGCCACCATCTCTAATACAGCATGGCTGCTACGATGTACTATTCCAGCTTTTGCAAGGCAGTCAGCCCGGCCTTGCGCATGGGTTACATCGCCGCCGCGCCAGAATTATTAAAAGTGCTGATGCGCAGCAAAATTTATTCGATCATGACCACGCCAGCGCTCAATGAATTGGTCTTGCTGGAAGTGCTGAAGGCGGGCACCTTGCGCAAACATCTGGAGCGTTTGCAACGCAAGATCATGACTGCGCGGATTTGAGCAAATTCTTGAGCGAATACCTGCAAAAGAAACTTAAAGTGTCTACTGCAAAAAAATACTTTTGGCGATGTTTATTATCTCAATCCAAACAAAAAATAAATCGCGCAAAAATTCCGCGCCTGAGCATAGCCAAGAACATTACCTGAGCCAGCAAGCCGAAATTGCCGCCAAACGCTTCACGGCGATTAACTATCTCGACCTCCCCCAAGGCAACTTCCGCTACCTGATGTGCAGTAAAAAAGTCGATGATGAAGTCCTCAAACGTGTCAACCATGCAATAAAAATCCTCGGGATGGAAGAGACATCTGCGACCAAACCATAATAGTTGCCAAAATCAGCGCGATGCATTAGACTGCAATCATTGCAATCATTGCAATCAATTCTACGTTACAAACAGGAGAACACCATGACAACTAATTTAGTAGTACGCAATGTCGATGAAGAAATTACCCTTGCCCTAAAACAACGTGCAGCGACCTATGGCCGCAGTGCTGAAGCGGAACACCGGGAAATTTTGAAAGCCGCGCTACAGCGGCCACCACGCCGTCCGTTTCTGGAGGTGTTGATGAGCATGCCCGATGTCGGCACCGACGCCGATTTTGATCGGCATCATGGCGAGGCCTAAGCCATGTACCTGCTTGATACCAAGGTTTTGAGTGAATTACGCAAAGGGTGGCGGATTGATCCGACGGTAAAAACATTCTTCGCCAAGCTCAACGAAAATGATATTTACCTGGCGGTGCAAACCTTGGGCGAGGTGCAAAGCGGCATTCAGCAATTACGCGCGCGCAATGACCTGGAGCAGGCGCAGATGCTGGAAAATTGGTTGTATGCGATCAAGGCGCATTATAACAACCGCATCTTGAATTTTGATACCGACTGCGCGCAAATGTGGGGCAGTTTGATGGCAGACAACAGTCAAAATTCCATCGACAAACAAATCGCCGCAATTGCTTTGATCCATGATTTAACCATCATCACGCGCAACAGCCGCGATTTTTCTAGGATTGGGGTGAAGTGGGTTAATCCGTTTTTGGCGGGTGCTGCGGTTCAATAAGCGCTACAACACCTTTCTGCGTGTTTTCTAAAAAATCCCCTCACCTCAGCTTGTTCGGTACCAGCAAGAGTTTAAGTTGATCGGTAAATTGCAGCTTCAAATGTTCCGCGCCTTTGTAGCCAGTGTGGAAATGACCCAATTTCTTTAATCTATCCTGAAATGCCCACAGCGTTTGTAAATCTGCCCGGTTTACCGTACCAGTACTGATGTCGGCATCTTTAAAAAAAGTGAAAATATAGGGTCGCCCTGTGGCTTTAAATTTGGCATGGGCAACATTGAATTCGTCTTCGGTGTATTCGTCGGTTTTGGTGGCGAACAGACTCAGGAAAATGTCGCAATCCTTTAAGGCGGCATTGTACTCATCGTGCTTGCGGGTAACCGCCATCGCGTTAAAAAGACTTTCCCAACGCACAATTTTCAAATACACGCCTTGTTCCAGAAAATGGTCGTTTTGCTGGCGGAAATAGAGTTCAAAATTGTCGCGGTCAGCCGTTAATTCGTTTGATGAAGCAAGGAAAATTTTAACTGTGCGAGGGGGGCTCGCGGTGGGTGCAGTTGCAGCCGCAGCAAAACTACTGCTTGGGTTAAAGCTACCGAGAATGGTGTCGGCGTTGGTAATGTTACCCATCGTGCCGCTATTGTTGATGGTGATATGCTTGTTGCCCGCGCTGGTCGCCTCACTTGCCCGCAGTTCTGCCGTGCGATCGGCATTTGGACTGAAAATTTGCAATACTTTTGCGACATCATAAACCCGCCCTGTTTCGGAGATAAATTCTGGTGCTCCTCGGCTAGAGTAGGCCAACAACTGGCTGTAAGGGGCTTTTTCCAGTACGCTGCGCCCTGGTTGCGCTACGTTTAGCAGTGCGGCATCGGGCAAGGTGATCCATTCTTTACAGTCAATGTCGATGCGTTGCAAAATTGTTTCTATCTCATCGCGCAGCAATGTTAAATAGTCTCGTGCCTGCTGTCCGGTTACCCAAACCTGCAATTTGCGCGCATGGTAATCTACCATTAACAAGGCACGCGCTTGCAAGCTGCGGTGCGCCAACACTACGCCAGCTTGCCATACTATTTCGGCTTCGATTTCTTGGTGGCGCTTTACGATCAATTCCGGCATGATGTGGCGCGGCAAAAATACGGCAAAATCAAATTCAGAAGTCAGTGCGCTCGTTTTATCGAATACAAGTGCAGGCTGGTTGGCGGGCAATAGCGCGGGGATGATCAAGGTATCGGCTTTATCCGGCAGCGAATAGCAGAGTTTAAATTCGCGCATGGCATCCATAATCAAACCGCATTTGGCGGGTGGGTAATCAAGCACGTTACCAGCTTCATCAATCACTTTTTCTTGACTTAAAATTTGAATGACATCTTGGGTGCTCAAACGCGCTCGCTTGCCATACATCAGTGTATACACGCCGTAGGTAAGCCAGCGCGGGTTAAGGACATAGCCATCCATAAATGGCAATTGTGGGAAATGGATGATCACGCCCAGCTTATCGAGAATATCAAGAAACCATAAATTACCAACACATACAAACACGAATCACGTAAAAACAACTGGTGCGCCGCATGAACCATCACTTGCCCACCAAAATCCCAAAAATGGGCAGTGATATCAGTATCGGGCACTGGCCATTCCCGGATTTCTATGCCTGGCGTCATGGCTTGCTCGCCTGCGCTTACCTCCTCATCATGGAGTACGCGTATAACGGAGGTTTTACCAGCATCGCCATAGCCAATGAAAATGGCGCGAACGCGGTTCAAGGGTTTGATAGCCAAATGCAAATTGGCGAGATACGCATTGACTTGCGCAACGCCTTGCGCTTGTATCGCATGGGGAATGCTTCGTAATTGCTCCAAGAACGCAAGGTCAATCATTCCACCCTTTACACGTGCTTGCAACCAATCCAACCAGTATTCAAATCCGGCTTTAAGGCTTAATGCATCCACTGAAAACTGGATTAATAAGTCCTCCCAAACAACGGGAACTGTTACGTACCATAAAGGTTGCTGAATAAGTTCTCTCGGGGAATATTTTTTCAACTCAGCAAAAGTAGATCATTTTCCAACTCTTCGATAATATAATGCACACTGGCGTTGGCGTTGGCGTTGGCGTTGGCGGCGGCATAGGCTACGGCGTAGGCCGAGGCAGCAGCAGCGTCAGCAGCAGCATCGGCATCGGCGTCGGCGGCGGCGGCAGCGTTAGCAGCAGTATAGACAGCGGCATAAGCGGCAGCTTTGGCTGCTGCATTAGCAACATTAGTTAATTGAAAATGCTTTCTACCTAACGCACCCAGCACACTTAGCTTACACGCCATTAAAACAGCAAGCAAATTACCTGACTTTTTATCTTCACCCCAATAGCCAAAAACACTCTTTCTGCCTCGATTACTTTTAGAATCAGCCAAAAATGGCAGCATTCGTAACGCCACGCGCGCAGCAAACGCCACCGCGGCCTCTTTTGGTAATTGGCGTAACTGCTGTTCTATCACAGAGCGATCCATCACACACCTCATTAAATTACATTAATAATGCCGCATTGCAAACCTTACGCCATTCAACTACCAACTTATCACACCGACTAAACCCACTTATACTTAACCACAAAGGCCGCCTCCCCTGCAGATTTTATCGCAGAGGGTCGTAACGATGCAGCACCACAAGAACGTGCAGACATCTGATTCAGGCACTCACAGCAAACCTTGCCGATTAGCCTCATACCAAACAAATGGCGAATAAAACTTCAAGGTTGGTGGATCTTGATGCCGCAAATAATCACTGTAATGCCTTGCTCGCATTGCCCTGACCTCCGGGCTATTCAGTTTCACCCGATTAATCGTCTTGAGCACCGCCGCTTTGGCAAGCGCATCCAGCTTTGAATTGGGCCTCACCCTGCCATTGAGCAGATTAAGCACAAAAGTATCCTGCGCCAACCCAATCGGGTCAAGCAGATCGTCATATTTGTTCTTGTTACGATTGGCCCCCAGGCAAGACAAGCGGTAGTTGCCCCATTCATAGGCAGCACCTGCGTTGTTTGATTTTGCGATGAAGTGATCGGTCGAACTTGCGCCCGTTGGCCATTCAAAGAAAATTGCCAGCCAAGCACAAACGCCCGAGTAAGCATCCCACAGCGGTTTATTGGATTTTGACCAATAATTCGGCAATTTCGCCGCCTTGGATGGCGCGGCATCCAGTGCCATGCCTTGCGCCTTAAGCCAGGCATGCCCACGCTGCCTGACTTGCCCATCAAAATCAAACACGGGCAATGTTGGTTCCGCTTGCAACACAACCGGAATCATGAGAGCCACCCCTTTTGCTTGCAGATATAGCGCCAGCGAAACAGAAAATCATCCTTGGGGTTCAACGCAGCAACCAAATCATCATTCATTTTTCTGATCGCTACCGCACCCGGTTGCGCCTTCTCCATCAGCGCCGCGGCTTTATTGATCAGGATTTCGTATTCCGGTGATCGTCCGCTTTCCTGATCAAACGCTTCACTCATCAACCACGATTCAACATCGCCATGCTTTTCAAATTCACGCCGGGTCAAAATAACCTTCTTGCGCACAATATCCAAATCAAACCACGCATCCTTGCCAGCATCAAACAGCGGCTCCACCGACGCCATAATCAGCGGTGAATGGGTAGCCGCAATGATCTGCACCTTGGCCGGCTTAATCAGCTTACCCATCACCCCCAGCAGCGCGGGCACAATTTTTCTTTGCCATTGTGGGTGCAGGTGCGATTCAACTTCATCAATCAAAAATATAACCTGATTGGTGGTCGGTTCATCCAGCAATCTGGCTGCCTTTTGGTGTTCTTCCCATGACCAAACCAAAAAATATGCCAATGCAATAATGCGGCGCATGCCCGATGACGCGTGCGCGACCGCAACCTCCTGATCATACGCCATACGAATGGTCGGCATGTCGCGCACGTCGTCCAGGCTGATTCTGGTCAAGGCCCCCGGCACCAGCGGTTCTGCCGCAGAAGGCGACAACACGGCAAGCACGGCACAAAGGCTTTTAAAGGCAGCGCCATTTTCCTTTTGCCAACCGGCCCAATCCCGGATCAAACCATTGCACAGCCATTGCCCATCTGCCCCGATCAAACCATCCCATACCTCGGTTTGGTTAAACACATAGGCTGGCGCACGCTCTTGCACATCCACCCCATCCTTGGTGCGCCAGTAGTTACGTGCCGAGTCCCATACCGCAAAACTGCCATCTGCCATCGCATAAAAAACCAGTCCGGGGTGGGCGGGGCGGCCTTGTGGCCCGGTCCAAGCCTGTTCGCGCCGCAAAAAACTACTGGTATATTCGTCAGTACGCTGGTTCGCAGTGACAGCAAAATCAATACTGGCCACCCCTGCGCTGCGCGGCAACGCTTTTTTGCCCACAGCCAACCTGGCGTTGATCTCGGCGGGCCACTTGCGCGTGAGCGCCCACCAGGCGATATCCAGCAAGAAGCTTTTACCCAGGCCGTTATCGCCCGTAATCAGGTTGAGTCGTTCGCCCAACGCCAGCTCCATGTTTGGTGCCGGCCCAATATTTTTCAATTTCAAATGCTTCAACATACCATGTCCTTTTTGGATACAGACCATACCGCCAGCAGCGTCATTACAACTCAGCCAAAGCCTTCACATGCGCCGCCACACTGCGCCCCAAAGCCGACAGGTTATACCCCCCCTCCAAACAACTCACAATCCGCCCCCCGGCAAATTCCTGCGCTACCGCCATCAATTGTTCGGTCATCCAGGCATAATCCGCTTCCACCAGCGCCATGCCGCCAATATCATCTTCCCGGTGCGCATCAAACCCGGCTGAAATAAACAACATCTCGGGCCGATGCGCGCGCAAGGCGGGTAGCCATTTCTCTTGCATGATCTGGCGTATCACCTTGCCATCACTATGCGCTGGCACCGGCACATTCACACTATTGGCCGCTTGCGGCCCGGTGGTGCCGCTGTACGGGTAAAACGGATGCTGGAAAAAACTCACCATCAATACCCGTGGCTCGTTGGCAAACGCTTCTGCCGTGCCATTGCCGTGATGCACATCAAAATCAATCACCGCCACCCGCTGCAAACCATGCACTTCCAAAGCACGGCGCGCCGCAATGGCGATATTGTTGAACATGCAAAAACCCATCGGCTCAGAAGGCCGCGCATGGTGGCCAGGCGGACGGATCGAACAAAAGGCATTGCTGATGTCGCCCGCCATCACCGCATCAGTGGCCGCCACCGCCGCCCCGGCCGCGCGCAATGCCGCACGCCAACTGTAATGATTGAGCGAAGTATCGCCATCCAAAGGATAATACTTGCCCGCTGCCGGGATATTATCTTGCACCAAAGAAATGGATTGCCTGTTATGCACCCGCGCGATATCTTCCACGCTGGCCAGCGGCGCTTCCCGGTGTTGTAAAAAACTGTCAAGCCGACTTCTGATAAGTTGATCCGAAATCGCCGCCAGCCGGTCAGGCGATTCGGGATGCCACTCACCCATTTCGTGGCGTTGACAATCCGGATGCGTATAAATGGCAGTAGTCATAATAATTCGATCTTTTTTTTCGGCATGAAATTCTGCATAAAATGCAGTAAGCTGGCATTATCATCTGTAACGTGTTAAAAAGCCATACCGCGCGCAAAGTTTCGTTTGAATTTAGCTTGACCTTTCCTTATATGGACAACTATGTTTACTAAAATACACGCCGTCGCAAGCCAAGTCGGGCAAATTGTGGTCGGCAAAGAATCGGTGATCCGGCAATCCTTGGTCTGCCTGTTGGCAGGCGGCCATTTGCTGATTGAAGATGTGCCGGGCGTCGGCAAGACCACCTTGGCCCATGCACTGGCCATTTCGCTCGGCTTACAATTTAACCGCCAACAATTTACCAGCGATTTGTTACCTGCCGATGTGCTAGGCATTTCCATCTTCGAGCGCCAGTCGAATGCGTTTATCTTCCATCCCGGCCCAATCTTCACCCAGGTGTTGCTGGCCGATGAAATCAACCGCGCGCCCCCCAAAACCCAATCCGGCCTGCTGGAAGCGATGGAAGAGCGGCGCGTTACGGTGGATGGCCAAACCCGTGAGCTACCCTCCCCCTTTTTCGTCATCGCCACGCAAAACCCTTCGCACCAGGTTGGCACCTTTCCCTTGCCGGAATCGCAACTCGACCGTTTTTTAATGTGTCTCTCGCTGGGCTACCCCGACGCCCAGGCCGAACGTGCGCTGTTAATGGGTGATGACCGCCGCGCCATGCTCAAACAATTAAATGCCGTCATGCAAGCAGAAGAACTGCTGACGGCCCAGCAAGCGCTACGCCAAATCCATACCTCATCTGCGCTCATCGATTATGTGCAAGCACTGGCCCACGCCTCGCGCCAAAATGGCATGTTTGCCGAAGGCATGAGCCCGCGCGCCGCGCTCGCGCTATTGCAGGCAGCGCGCGCTTGGGCGGCGCTGGAGGGGCGCGACCATGTGACCCCCGAAGACGTGCAAGCGGTGCTGGTGGCCGTGGTGGCGCACCGTTTGCGGCCGATCAAATCGGCACAGGGCATCGCCCTGGCCAGCCGTGATTTGGTGCTGCGCATGATGCAATCGGTAAAGATCTAAGCACCATGGCTAACGCAAGCTCAGGTGCCAAATCAGAGGCTCAACCAGGTGCGCAATCAGGTGCGCAATCAGGTGCGCAATCAGGCCCCAAAGCCAGTACGCTACGCCAGCGTTTGGGCAAATGGTTTTTTATTGCGCGCAAGGTGGAAGCGGGCGAAGTTTATTTAAGCCAGCGCCGCGTGTATATTGTGCCCAGCGGCCCCGGTTGGGGTTTTGGCGTGATTCTCGTCGTTTTATTCATCGCCTCGGTCAATTACAACCTGAGTTTGGGCTTTGCCCTGACTTTTTTAATGGCCGCTTGCGGCATTGTGGATATGCACCTGACCTTCCGCAATCTGGCTTATTTGTATTTGAATCCGGGCCGCTGCGCCCCCGTGTTTGCCGCCAATCAGGCACAGTTTGAAGTCCACATCGCCAATCGGCGGCGCTATGATCGTTATGCAATTTGGTTGCGCTTTGAGCATGATGCCACCAGCGTGGCGTGTGATATTGCGGCCGACGGCCAGGAAACGGTGCTGCTCACCACCCACGCCGGCACCCGTGGCTGGCTGGCTGCACCGCGCATTCGCCTGCAAACCAGCTTCCCGCTGGGTTTGCTGCGCGCCTGGAGTTTTTGGCAGCCTGCCATGCAAGTGCTGGTCTACCCCTGCCCCGAAGCCAACCCGCCGGGGCTGCCTATGGCCCATACCGAAACCCATGCCGGCGTTGGCAGCGCGGGCCATGATGATTTTGCCGGGGTGCGCCATTACGTGGCGGGCGACCCTTTAAAGCAACTGGCATGGCGGCAAATTGCCCGGCTCGACCCCGAACTGGGTGGCCCTTTAATCAGCAAACAATTTGAAGGCGGCGCACAAGCCATGCTTTGCCTCGATTTGGCGCTGGTAGACCCTGCCCTTGACATCGAGCAAAAACTCTCGCGCATGACTGCGTGGGTACTCGAAGCCGAACGCGTGGCCCTGCCCTACGCCTTTCGGCTGGGCGATTTGTTTTACCCCAGCGCCGTGGGCGAAGCGCATCAAAGCGCCTGCCTGGAAGCGCTGGCACTCTACCCGGAGCGCCCATGAACACCGCAGCCCAAGCCAAGCTGAGTGGCAAACTACGTGGCAAACTCAAGGCCACCTCGTTTTGGCGCACGTTTTGGCAAAATACGGCGCGTGACAAATCCGATACTTTATTGCTGCTCACGGCTTGTCTGCTGGTACTGATCCCACATACCCAGCACCTGCCGCTGTGGGTGTACGCCATCAGCGTCAGTTTATTAAGCTGGCGCATGGTCATCACCTGGCAAGGTAAGCGTCTGCCCTCAAATTGGCTGCTATTACCGATTGCTGCGGCCAGCATGGGCGCGGTTCTACTGGAATACCGCACCCTGTTTGGGCGCGATGCGGGCGTTGCCATGTTGGCGCTACTGGTCTCTTGCAAACTGCTGGAAATGCGCGCCCGACGAGATTTATTCGTGGTGATTTTTTTAAATCTGTTTTTAATTCTCACCAATTTCTTTTATTCGCAATCGATTGCCACGGGCGCGATGATGGTGTTGGCCTTGATCACGCTGCTGTGTGCGCAACTGTCGTTTCAATATACCGGGCGGGTGCCGCCGCTGCTGCGCCGCATCAAGTTGGCTGGTTTGATCTTTGCTTTGGCGGTGCCGATGGCTCTGGTCATGTTCGTTTTGTTCCCGCGTGTTTCCGGGCCACTTTGGGGTTTGCCCAAAGATGCGCACAGCGGCAAATCGGGGCTGGATGACACCATGACGCCGGGTAATATCTCCCACCTTGCGCTCTCGGACGAAATTGCGTTTCGGGTCAAATTTGATGGCAAGCCACCGCCCAACGCCCTGTTGTACTGGCGCGGCCCGGTATTGAGCCATTACGATGGCCACACCTGGCGCGCCAGTGCCCAGCCCAGCAACATTAGCATTAGCATTAGCGGTAAGCCGATCAGTCATCAGGTCACGCTGGAAGCCACCGGACAGCGCTGGCTATATGCGCTAGATTTGGTACGGGAAATGCCGCTGCTGGAGAATAATCAGGTGGGTATGAGTTCGGAATTGCAATTAATCACACGCAACCCGATTTCACAACGGATACGCTATCGGGTCGATGCCTGGCCCACGTTCGCGGTGCAGGCCAACCAGGCCCCCTCACTGGAATGGTTGCGCCTGCCGCCGAATCTGAATCCACGCAGCCATGAGTGGGTAGAAAAATTGCGCCAGCGCGAAAGCGACCCGCAGCAGCAAATCAACGCGGTCTTACAAATGTTTCGGCGTGAGCCATTTCGCTACACGCTGGACCCGCCGCTTTTGGGTAATCAGGAGATTGATGAATTTCTATTTAAAACCAGGGCCGGTTTTTGCGAACACTATTCCAGTGCCTTTGTGTATTTGATGCGGGCCTTGGGCAATCCGGCGCGGGTGGTAACGGGTTACCAGGGTGGTGAAATCAATCCGGTCGATCAATTCATGCTGGTGCGCCAGTCGGACGCCCATGCCTGGGCCGAAGTATGGATCGCGCATCGTGGCTGGGTGCGGGTAGACCCGACCGCCGCCGTGGCACCGGAGCGGGTAGAAAAAAATCTGAACAATGCATTAAAGCGCGGTAACGAGCTTAATTTATTTGGTGAAGGCTTAATGACGCTGGGTGAAGCAGGCAAGTCCTGGTTGGCCCCGTTGCGCAATAACTGGGCCGCCCTGAACAACAACTGGAACCAGTGGGTGCTTGACTACACGCCCAAACGGCAGCGCGATTTATTGGCCAGGCTGGGCATGCCGAATATTCAATGGAGCCATTTGGCGATGCTGATGCTGGGCATTTGCGTGGTTTTATCGCTGATATTATTGCTGCCCTTGTATTTGCAGCGCAGCCGGATCGATCCGTTGGAGCGAATCTACCAACGGCTGTGCCAGCAATTGGCCAAACGTGGTTGGCCAAAACATGCGTATGAAGGGCCGCAAGCGTATGCGCTGCGCTTGAGTGGCGAAATGCCGGCGCAGCCGGGTAAAAAGGCGGTGCTGGAATTATTGCAGATGCTGAGTGATGCCAAATATGGGCCAACGACAAAGCGGGTGCCGCTTGCCACGCTGAAGGATTTGTTGCAACAGTGCCGCTAAACGAAATCACTTTTTGGCCATAATATGGGCCTGAGTGGTGCGCTGAAATAAAGGCAATCCCAATACCACGCAAACTGCAAGATGATATGCTTTTGTCGGATGGGAAATATTGCGAGGCATTTGCAAAACGCAATTTATATGTCACCAGAAATTTTATGTTTTTTGTGTAGGGATTAATCATGTTCAACGACGAACCAAACACAAGCAAACCACAGGAGAGAAAATGTACACAGGCATAGTCAAAGCCGTTTTAAAAGTCACTGAATTAACCGATAGCGAAGGACTGCGCAGCCTTACCCTGGCCTTTACCGATCCCCTGCTTGAGCAGTTGGAAATCGGTGCCAGCGTCGCCATTGATGGGGTTTGTTTATCTGTGGTGACCATCAATGGCCCCGCAGTTTCGTTTGATGCGATGCAAGAAACGCTGGACAAAACCACGCTGGGCCAACTGCAAGCGGGCGATACGGTGAATGTGGAGCGCTCGGCCAAACAAGGCGCGGAAGTGGGCGGCCATATCTTGTCCGGCCATATTGAAGGCATGGCAACGATTAACGCAATACGCACGGAGCCGAATAATCACATCGTCAGCTTTGCCTTTCCCGCAGAATGGAGCGATTATATTTTCCACAAAGGCTTTATCGCCATTAACGGGGCCAGCCTGACGGTTTTTCGGGAAAGCAAAGAGAACGAATTCCAGGTTTATTTCATCCCCGAAACGCTACGCTCCACCACGTTTATCAATAAAAAAGTCGGCGATCAGGTGAATATTGAAATTGATCACCAAACCAAAGTGATCGTCAATACCGTCCGAAATTACCTGGCCAACCAGCAGGACAAGGCTTAGTCAGGCAGATCCCATTCGGCAATGAGTTTGATAGATAGATGTTTGGTTTCCCAGTGTACATTCTCGACCAATTGCACCATCGCAATGTCGGTTTCCTGCAGCAATTGGCCGCGTTGATTATAAAGTCGAACCACGCCGGGGGCGTCACTGGCTTGACCTGGCATAGCAGCGAGCAAGCTCTTTTTACGCAGGACCAATACATAATAGCGGCCATCGGGGCGCGTGTACGAAGCGTATTGCTCCATCGTAAAGCGTGGCAGATAAAGAAATGCCAAAACGAGCGAGGTCAGCAACACGAGTATGACGCCAACCAAACGGCGACGATTTCGCAAGCGGTTTAATCCAGGAGTTGGGGCGGTCATTTGATCAAAAAACTATCGGGAGTGGGTAATTTAGTTCGTTTAACATCCGAAAAAACCCGGAAATCACCACCCTTCATATTTGTTGTTCGCCAGTCGCGGAAGTTCTTGCTACGCATAATTACCGGAATGTTGGTGATTGAAGTTGTCATATATATTAATTTAATCGTAGGAAATTATTTAGACTGACCTTTGCAATACAAAATATTAATGAGTTCAGAACATTGGATATCATTCCTTCTTGGCAAAATCAGCAATTTGCCCTTTGGCACGCGCTATTATAAAACGGCCAGACTAAAATTCCAAGATTTAAAAAACTTCATATTCGGCTTGTAGTAATTGCACGCCTTCTTGTTTTTTCATGCGCTTGACAGGGCCAGTTTTGCCTCTGTAGCGGCAATGCTGCTGGCGCAAGCAGGAACAAACCCAATCAAGTCGAAGGCGAAAATCACGACAAAAGGCGACAAATACCACAGTTTCAGCGATTTGTTAAAAAACTGTCGGAATGGATGATGTTTCTGTGGGAATTGCGGCTATCCTGATTAAAACTTCACGACGCATCAATACTTATAGTTTTATCAAAATATTGGGCGCAACACATCTTTTCTGAATCCCATTTTAAGGCGGAGTGCCGATAGCAGTTTTCATTTTGGCCCCACGCCCAGCTATTTCAACGCCGCCAATTTGCCGCACAGTCATCAAATTGAAGCATGGTGGCTGTGCTTGGTGCTGGTGCGCATTGCGCGCGAGGCAAGCAGCGTGGCTGACCGCTATTTGCATCTGTATTTGCTGCTGCAAAACCAGCATTGGCAGTTAATGGTGCAGCGTGATGATTTGTTTGGCTTTGATCAATTTCAAAAATTTACTTTCACCGATTTGCGCAGCCCGGCAGAACGTGATTACACCGCACGCTTTTGGCAAATGCACGGCCACCGCCACAGCCCCAGCTTGGTAGCGTCGTTTGAAGGCCGTTTCGCGCCAAAAGATTCATGTGAGAAGAATCTGGCACTCATCAGCGACATATTGCGCGGTTATTGGGCGTATTTGACCGACGTGCATGCAGAACAGTTGGCTACCGACAGCAGCATGACTTTGCATGATCTGCTTAATCGTCTTGATAAATTTAATTTTGCCGCCACGCCACGCAAGATGGAACTGGCGCTGGTGGTGCATTTTATTAAGTCTGCATGGAAGCACAAAAAAGACGACTTAAGTTTCCGCCACGCCGCTTTGCGCGCAGACTTACGCCTGAAACTCAGCGCGCTATGCCAAATATTTACGCTGGAACCGCGCCTGTTGCGCTGGGTATGCGGCATTGATGGGGCCTCGAACGAATTGCACGCACCGCCAGAAGTGTTCGCGCCCATTTTCCGCGTGGCGCGCTTTGCGGGCATGCGTCACGCCACCTATCATGTGGGCGAGGATTTTGTGCATTTGGTAGGCGGCATACGGCAAGTTTCAGATACATTAACATTGCTGCAATTACAGCCGGGTGACCGCATCGGCCACGGCACCGCTCTGGGCCTTGCGCCGCGCCTGTGGCTGCAAAGCATGCCGCATACCATTGCGCTCAAACGCGGCGAATGGCTGATTGACATGGTGTGCGCCTGGGATTATTTGCGCAAAAACGCCACCCAGCAAACGGCGGCCTTGAAGGCGGCAAGCGAGGCGGTGCGCTTGGCGGGTGAAATTTTTCAGGTGACATGTTCGGTTGAGCAACTACATGCCATGCTGGCGCTACGCGGTTTGTGGCCGCAGATCGTATTGGAAGCGCTCGCTGTTGATGCGTGGGATTGGCGCTTTCAATCTTTCCATGACGGTTGGCGCGAAGAGGCAAAATTGGTAGCCCAAGCAATGCAGCGCGCCCGCAGCAGTGTTGAATTATTGAAGCGCTGGTGGCAAGAATCAAAAGTGCTGGCGTGCAGCGAAGAATTTATCGACGTTGAAGCGCGCTTTTTTGATGAGTCGCAATTATTAGCGATGCAGCAAGCGGTGCAGCAGCAAGTAGTAGCGCAGGATGTGATTATCGAAACCCTGCCCACCAGCAATGTGCGCATCAGCCAATATCAACATGTGCGACAACACCACAGCTTGCGCTGGATGGGCATTGAAGGCCGCAAAGTCGCGGGCGATGCACCGCTGTTGGTTTCGCTAGGCTCGGATGATCCCGGCATTTTCGCCACCGATATGCGGAGCGAGTTTTATCATCTGTATTCGGTGCTGCGCTTTGATGAAAATATGCGCGATGTTGATGCATTGGCAGCGGTGGCGCAGGTGAACGAACGCGGCAATATTTACCGCTTTCACGGGCGGCACTAATGTCTTTTGTAAGCTGTTTTTGCCCATTGCAAGCCCCGCAGTGCTGCAAAACCTGCATTTATTACAAAAACGAAACCAAACCCAGTCCCGATCTCAACGGCGGCGCGGCGGGTTCGAGACCGTGCCGTCGCGCTTGACGACTAAAACACGTTTCGCAAGCGCTTGCTCTTCCTGGCTTGGTGTCGGGAAGAACACCCAATAGGTGTCCGCGTCCGGCCGCTCAACCTCTCGCTCGGCACGGCCCCAGTTCCACTTCTGATCCCGGGCGTATTGCGTGGCCAGTTGTTTGGCCTTTTTCGGGCTGAACAGATCCGGTTTGTCGTTTGTGCCGCGCAGGTTCAAAATGCTGCCGTCAGATTTGACTACCAGAACGCGTTTCCAAAGAATTTCCTCTTCCGCTTTCGGCGTTTTGAAAAACACCCAACTGGTGCCGTCCACCTCTGGCCGACGTGCCTGTGGATCACGCTGAACACCATTAACGATGGCCGATTCAGCCTGGCCCCAGTTCAATTTGTGATCCCTGGCGTAGTGCGTGGCCAGCTTCATTGCGATGGCCGCCTTATCGGATGTGGGTGTGGGTGTGGGTGTGGGTGTGGGTGCGGCTGCATCGGATTGATCTACCGCATAGCCGATAGCGCTGCTCAAAGCCAAGCACACACCCAGACCCAATCTGGCAACCATTGGCCGATAACTTGTTTTCATTTTTCTTCCCTTTCGCGTAGGAGATCCGGTTGTATTATCCCAATTTAAGGCTGCGCCGCCTGGGGCAGATCGGGCAGATCGAGCTGGCTGCCCGCCACTTCATCGCTTCAGGGCGTCGATTCTGGTTTGCAAGGCTTTGTCCACCACAAAATCAGGATAGGCCGTGCGGAATTGATGCCACTCGTCCAAGGCTTCCTTATTCTTTTCAGCTTGCAGTAATTTTTCGATTTTCTGCAACCAGACATTGGCAGGCAACGCAGGCGCTTGCAATACCTTGTGTGCCGCACGATTCGCCACATCGGCTGGTTTGGCGGCGGCCTCTGACGCGCCAGCCTGGGCCAATACCGCTGGTGGCGGCGCTGCTGCAGGGGCAGGGGCAGGAGCTGGTACTGCTACAGGTGCTGGCGCGGCGGGCGGCGCTGCTGCAAACACCTCCTCCTGCGGCGCGATACGCGCTTTTTTTGCTTTACTGTGATGCGGCGTTTCTTTGGCCAGCGCCATCTCAGGTGGCGGCGCTTTATGGTCAGTCAACTCTGGGGCGGCGGCCACCCGGCCTTGCACGCTTGCGACATTGCCTGGCGCATTATTTGGCACATTATTTGGCACATTATTTGGCGCATTATTTGACACATTATTTGGCGCATTATTTGGCACGCGCGCCGACGCAAGCACCATGCGGTCGGCAGCGGCGCGCTGTGCCGTCAATTTATTGCTTTCTTCCCGCTTGCTTTCTTCCCGCTTGCTTGCTTCCCGCTTGCGTTCTTCCTTCAGCCGTGTATCAAGCTCCTGATTTTCTTGCACTGCACGCCGATTGGCTTGCTCCGCGTTAGCCTTCGCCTGCGCCGCCTGATCTTTGAGTTGCTGCAGTCTGGCTACTTGCTCACGTTCCGATATGGCCTGCGCAGCTTCGGCCTGTGCAGCTTTGGCCTGCGCAGCTTTGGCCTTCGATGCTTTGGCCTCATCTTGCGCATCCTGTTTGGCCACCTTGTCGGCCGCCATCGGTTCAGCCGCCCTGCCTGCAGGCGCTGGCATAGCCTGAACCGGGCTAACCTCCGCATTCACGGCAGGGGGCACGCTAACGATGGTGGGCTGCGGTGCTGGTGCAGGTGCTACGGCTGAAGCCGCAACTTCCATCCGCGCCCTGGGTGTCGGCTCCGGATCTAGCACCTGATTGCGCCATATTTGTACCACGCCCGACATCATCAACACCACGCTCGCTGCCAAGCCCATGGGCATGCGGTAACGCGAGAAAAAGCTGGGGCCAGCCGTGGGTGTAAAATCCGAGCCCACCTGCCCCGGATCATTGGCGGCCTGCGCCACCACGGGTGTCGGTGCGGGTATGCTTGCGGGTGCGCCAGCCAATGCAACTTGCGCATCAGCCAAAATACGTGCCTCCAATTCGGCCGAAGGCGTGGGCTGTGGCATGCTTGCCAGCAAGGCCGACAATGCGCCCTGCCGCAGCAGAAATTCATCGAATTCGGCCTCTTCTGTGCGCTGGATTTCATTATTGCTCATGCTAGCGCCCCCCGAACTTGGCTACCTTGTAGTTGTGACCGCAGTTTTTGCATCGCATAGCGCAAGCGGCTTTTCACCGTTTCAACTGACACAGCGGTAATTTCAGCGATTTCTTCCAGACTCAAACCATTAAATTGTTGTAACACCAGCGCTTCCCTTTGCTCGCCCGGTAAGCTCCGTATCGCCGCATGCAAGGCCGCCACTTCCTGCTTTTTTTCCAAAGCCGCCTCGGGCGAGGTACTCTCTTGCGCCGCATCGGCCAACCGCTCGAAACGGCTTTCTGCTCCATCGCCCTCATCATCGCCCGCTTTGCCGCCGATTTCACTGGCCAACACCGCTTGCTTTTGGCGCAAGATATCAATCAAACGATTGCGCCCTATCTGGTACAAATACGTGCGAAACCCAGCCAAAGCCTGATACCGCCCACGCGCTTCATGCAAGGCGGCCCAACTATCTTGCACAATTTCCTCCACCCACTCTATGCGCGGCGAACGCCATGCAATAAATTGATAAAAACCACTGCTATGGCGACGATACAGTTCTTTAAAGGCGAGCAAATCACCACCGCAATAGCGCTGCATCAGGGCATGGTCGTCGAGATCGGCGGGGTTGGCAGGGTTTGTCATCATGCCGGGTAGTATAGCGGAAATTTCCCGCATCCACGCCCGCTTGCCGGCACCATTTGCCGACTCGTTTGCCAACTGATTTGCCAACTGATTTGCCAACCCCGCCATCATTGCCCCAATCCCTTATTGCGCTGTGATTTTTATCGGCAAGGGCGCAGCCCAACTCTTGTCAGTGTCGTTATAGTACAAATACGCCGAAGAAGCCGGCCCGGTATAGCTACCCGGCACGGTGGCGACCAAATCCAAACCAATCTTTTTGACTTCGCCGGGTTTCATATCACGGAAGTACAAAATCACTTCCCGCGCACGAGTTTCAAAAAACGCAATCTGACCTTTTTCGCGCAACTCTTTTAATTGCCAGGTTTGAAACGTCAAGCCACCGGGCAAACCCAGCCGTGCCAGCGTCATCGGTTGCCCGCTTTGCGTCAAATTGCTGATCACCGCATTCATGCGCACCGTTTCGCCCATTTTGATTTGCGATTTTTCCAGCGTGGCACGCAAACTCACCACTGCCGCCTTGGACGAAGCGGGCGCGTTGCTGCGGTATTCCACCGCCATTGAATAGGGCAGCGCCACCCCACTCTTACTGCGCAAGCTGATGCTGTGTTTGCCGCCGACGCTGAGTTTTTTGTCAAAGTCGGCAAACACAATCGGCTCACGTCGCCCGGCTTCATAGGCTTGCTCGGCTACCACCACGCCATCCACCAGCAAACTCACGCTCCCTGCCACTTGCGCCACGCGGGTGGCGTCATCAAAGGCGATCATGGCTTTCAACGCCAACACGGTGGCCTGGGTAGCGCCCCATTGGCCAAAGCCGCTGCGGTTATTTTGCAACCAGGTGATGCCTTTGCGCGCCGCTTCCAGGTGCGCATCGGTTTTCAGCAAGGCCAAAATCGCCAGCGAGGTGGTTTCAATTTCCAAATTCACGCCGCCGCTACGGGTAATGGAATGGTCGGCATTGCGCCATTCCCCAGTCGCGCTTTGCATTTTGGCCAGCTTGGTGGCAGCTACCATACCCGCTTTGGCATACGGTGAATTTTTACCGTTGGCCCCCAACAGCGTGCTAGTTGCCAAAGCCAATTGATAGGCGTCTTGCGTGCTCTCCGCCAGTTTGGCCGATTTGGCAATTTCTTTGTCCAAGCCGGTTTCGTGCGCCGACACCAAGGCCCAGGTGATATACGCATCCGTCACTTCGGGTGCGGCGCGGCCAAAGGAATCGAGCGCCTTGGCGTCACGCAAATAACCGCCATTGCCATCACGCCGTGACTTTAACCAGGCACCGGTGCGCGCCAGCATGGCCGTATCGACCGAGCCATAAATATCCTTCATATCGGCAAATTCCAACAAGCCGTAGGCGGTTAAGGCTTCATGGCCGGGGTCGCCACCAAACCATTCGTAACCCTTGTTTTTGGATTCAAACCCGGCCAGTTTTTTGTAGCCGCTGTCGAGCAATTTACTGGAGCGCTCCAATAATTTCAGATCGGCCACTTCGTGCTGTTTCATGTATTGCATAATCATCACATTCGGGTAATTGGTTGAGGAAGTTTGTTCAAAACAGCCATTGGGTTCTTGCAACATGCCATCCAGGCCGGAAATCATGGTCGAGAGGGGGGATATGTAGATGCGCACACTGGCTTGCACGCTGCCAAGGTTGGCAGCGCTTAAATCCACTTCATGGCTCACTTCGGTTTTGACTTGGCCGGATTTTTGAATCAATTGCGGAAAGCCCAGCGGCGCGACCGGAATGCTGCGCAAGACTTCATCGTGCAAACCGCCACTATTAGCCGCCAAACGCACTTGTGCCACACCACGCACCCCCGTCACTTCCAGCGGTACAAAAATACTCTTGCGCTGCCCCGCAGCCAGGCTGCCAGCGGGTAAGGCTTGGCCCGCCGCTCTCATCAATTTGCCGAAATCGCTATCGAGCGTCAAATCCAGCGCACGTTCGCTGTCATTGGTCAGCGTAATCGGAATCAAAGGCTGGTCGCCTGCCGACACTTCCAGCGGCAATTTGGCCGATAATGAAAACGGCAGCGAGGACTTGAACACCGTTTCATCACGCCCGGCCAAACCTGCGCCCACGCCTTCAGAAAAAACCCGGAACGAGGTAACGGCATCGGATAAGTCAAATTTCACTGTAGCTTTGCCCTGTGCATCGGTTTTAACGGCAGGAGCCCACAATACGGTTTCGCGATAATCATCGCGCACGCCAGCATAGCCGGGCGTGTACGCTGGCAGCGGGAACACGCGCACCAGCGCCCATGCCAGTTGTTCGGGTGCTGGGGCACGTTTGTCCATCTGCCGTTTTGCCATCTTCCCTTTGGCTGCCGCAAAATCTTTATCTTCGACCATGGTTGCCGCATCCATTTTTCTCTCTTCGATACCTTGCTGCAATCTTAATCTATCCGCCGCTTCGGGTTTGGCGAAGCCAGCGACGGCAGCGCGTTCTTCACGGCGCGGCGCAATATTGCCCACTACCACAGGTTTGGCCTCGGCCACCTTGTTGGCCTGATGCGCCACCACGGGCGGGCCATTGGGCAGCGCTTGCGCCACCAGGGGCACAGGCTCGGGCAAGGGCGCGCGGGCACCTGCTGGCTTGGCGGGCGCAGATGCTGGTGCGGCTTGTGCGGCGGGTGCTGCGGGTGGATCAATCCTTACCGCCCGCGCCATCAACGCATCGGCCTTGCGCGCTTCTTTCTCGTTGCGCTGCACCTGGTAGTCTTGATTAGGCGACACGGGCGAGAGCACTTGCACCCAGTCAAAACGCCGATACCCGCGTGCACCCATCAATAAATCCAGCGCCAAGCCGCTCTTGGCTTCGGTTAAATCAGTATAAAAATTCGGCTCTTCAATTTTGCCCGGCAATTCTGCTTCCAGCAACAGTTTGGAGAGTAAATGCCCGCTTTTGTCGTCGGCAAAGGCAATCACGGTATCATCCACCACCGAGAGCGCCAATCCGCCGGAATCGGCTTGCCTTGCGCATCGCGGGTGGTAATATTCAAGGCCACCTGGCCGCGTGGCGCATAGCTTTTGCGTGCGGTTTCCACCTTCACTTGCAACTGCGTGCGGCGATTGCGAAATACCAAACGCTCGGCCAGCGGCGTTAAATTAGCGTCAAACAGCGTCACCCGCGCCACCCCGGCGGCTTTATTCAATGCAGCGTCTTTTGATTTCAACCAAACCACGCCCGGCGCGTCTGGCCCGGCCCCGGCCCTAACGCTGGCGCTATCGAGCACATTCTCGCGCACGGTCGCTGCCACCACCACGGTTTGCGCCTGACTGCACAGCACACTCACGCGTAGCGCCGCTTCCTGGCCGTCCACATCATCATAACTGCGCAAGACACAACCCTGGTCTTCTGCCAAGGGCAGTGCAAATTTCTCGCTCACACTGGCCGGACGCGTTACTTCGGCATGGTAGCTACGGCCTGTGGCAGGGGTAAACCCGATGCGGCCCAAACCGTTTTTAAAGGTGCTGAATTTTGCTACCGCATTACCCAAATCATCCACCAGCCGCCCGTCAATATCGGCCGGCTTGCCAATGGGCGTTTTGGCTTCAAAATACAAACGGGTCGGCAAACCGGCTACCATTTTGCCACCTTCCGGGAAAAACGCCAGCGCCAATTTTTTCTGCAATAAAGGAATCGCTTTCGACACCGATTCGGTAATGCCGCCATCTTCCACCAAAATCGTCAGCAAACCATCGCCGCTATCAATATTTTTGGGCAAATCAAATTTCACCAGCGCGCCGCCATCGGCATTGGTATTGACTTTCACGCGTGGCAGCTCGACGCCATCTACCGTAATCACGGCGGTCAGCAATTTGCCACCCAGCGCTTCACCCGTGGGGCGTTTTACCTCGACCGTGGCGCTAACCTGATCGCCCGCACCATAAGCTTTTTTGATGAATTCCAGCTTTTTCTTCATGCGCGGCGCTTCATAGCTGAAAACGATAATCGGCCGCTCAACCCGCTGACCATCGCCCGCCGTGGCGCGCAAGGTATATTCCCCACCTTGCACCTCGCTCGGCAATTCAAAATCATTGCTGGCACTGCCCGCCACCACGTGCAAGCGTTTTTTGAGCACCGTCGCACCTTTGGGGGAGATTAATTCCACCAGGGTTTGGTCGATGGCGGCCTGGCTCAGCGAGCGCGCTTTTAAGTCCCAGGTTTTAAACCAGATGGTTTCACCCGGTTTGTACAGCGGTTTATCCACCTGCAAATAAGCGCGCCGCCCCACGGCCGCATCAAAATGGCTGGTGATACTGGCAACCAAATCCCCCGCTTTTGCCAGATTGGCGCGTGGTGAGGCGGCCGGGGCGCGTTCGGCAGGCTGGGCTGGCTGAATCACTTTTTTGGCGGGTGCCGCGTCGGCAACAGATTGCACATTCGATTCAGCAGTAGCTTGGGTAATAGCGGGGGTAATGGATTGGGCAGCCCCGGGCGCAGATGGCTCCTGACGCGCAAAAGCCAGCAGCGAAATCAGTGACAGCAAGATAATGAGTGAGCGTAGTGGTTTCATGGCTGACAAGCTCCTGAAAGGGATGCGTTCATGTTGTGCTCCTTACGGTTGAACAATGCGGTTAAACAATCAGTCCGGGCAATGCGCCCGGACAATAAGTGTGGGTAATATGGCCTTAAACGGCGCTTGCGCACAAACGGGGTTAAATTCTTGATGTATGATGTAATTAATCTGGACGATGGTAAGCGAAGCACGATAGAATTCATCAGCAACAGGGTTTCAATACCACTGTCCTTTATAGTAATGATCAGGTCAACCTCAAACGGAAATAAACCATGCTAAGCCTACCCGGCTACCAGATCACGGAAGAAGTCCATCGTGGCTCCAAAACCACCGTCTATCGCGGCTATCGCGAGCATGACAATTGTCCGGTGTTGTTTAAAACCACCAGCGCCGAGTTTCCGACAATGAACGAGTTGGCGCGCATGCAACACGAGTATGATTTAACCAAAGACTGGGAAGAAGATGGTTTAATTTGCGCCTATGCCCTGGTGCCCTGGCAAAATAGTCAGGTACTGATCCTGCAAGACATTGGCGGTGTTGCTGTTAAACAACTATTAACCAGCCAAGGCTTGCCGCTGGAGCGTTTTCTCACCTTGGCGCTGGCCTTTGCCAAAAGCCTGAGCCGGATTCATCAACATCAAATCATTCATAAAGATATCAACCCCACCAATCTGGTGGTCAATCCGCTGACTGACCAGGCGCAAATTATTGATTTTGGGATTTCTTCCCAACTCTCGCGCGAGATGCCAGCCTTGCTCAATCCGGGTCGGCTGGAAGGCACACTGGCTTACTTGTCGCCAGAGCAAACCGGGCGCATGAATCGCGCGCTGGATTACCGTACCGATTTCTATTCGCTCGGTGCCAGCTTTTATGAAATGCTCACTGGCCAGCCGCCGTTCAGTGCGCATGACCCGATGGAGTTGGTGCATTGCCACCTGGCGCGCACGCCGCGTGCGCCGCACGAGCTGAACCCGCAAATACCGGCGATTCTGAGCCAACTGGTGCTCAAGCTGATGGCCAAAACAGCGGAGGCGCGCTATCAAAGTGCGTTCGGCTTGATCGCCGACCTGGAAACCTGCCGCGAATTACTCAGCGCAAAAAGTAGCACAAAAGGGGCCTCCACCACCATCGCCGCCTTTCCACTGGGGCGGCATGATGTATCGGAACGCTTTCAAATTCCACAAAAACTGTATGGCCGCGAAAACGAAGTGCGCGAAGTGTTGGATGCGTTTAACCGCGTCAGCCTGGGCCATACCGAAATTTTACTGGTGGCCGGCTATTCGGGCGTGGGCAAAAGTGCGCTGGTGCATGAAGTACACAAACCGATCACGCAAAAAAACGGCTACTTTATTGAAGGCAAGTTTGATCAATTCCAGCGCGACATTCCCTACGCGCCACTGATTCAAGCCTTTCAGGAATTAATGCGCCAACTATTAACCGAAAGCCCGGCACGCATCACGCGCTGGAAAACCCAACTCACGGCGGCGCTAGGCGCGAATGCGCAAGTCATCGTCGATGTGATACCCGAACTGGAAATGCTGCTGGGGCCACAAAATCCGGTGCCAGCCCTGCCACCGCAGGAGGCGCGCAACCGCTTTCAAGCCAGTTTGCGCCAGTTTATCGAAGTCTTTTCCCAGGCCGAACACCCACTGGTGCTGTTTTTGGATGATTTGCAATGGGCTGATTCAGCATCGCTGCAATTTCTGGAAGAATTACTGCTGAAATCGCTGCAGCAATATCTGCTGATCCTGGGCGCGTATCGTGACAATGAAGTGCATGCCGCGCACCCCTTCATGGTGGCACTGGATATTTTGCGCCGCAGTCAAGCCTATTTCACCATCATCAACCTGCAACCGCTGTCGTTTCCCGATCTGGGCTGCCTGGTGCGTGACACGCTCAGCCCCACCCGGGGCGATGTGACGCCGTTGGCCGAATTAATTTTGCACAAAACCGGCGGCAATCCATTCTTTGTCAACGCCTTTCTGACTTGCCTGTATGAAGCCAGTTGGCTGACCTTCTCGGCCAGCGCGGGTGGCTGGCAATGGAATATGGTGGAGATTGAGGCGCAACAAATTACCGACAATGTGGTGGAATTGATGAGCCGCAAATTGCGCACCTTGTCCGAGTCCACACAAAAATTATTGGTGCAAGCCGCCTGCATCGGCCACCAGTTTGATCTGGGTACACTGGCGCTGATTGCCGAACGCGCCACACCCGAGGTCATGCGCGACCTCTGGCATGCGGTAAAAATTGGCATGCTTCAACAGCAAGGCGACTTTTTGCACGAGCAAGCCTTGCTCGACCGCCCCGCTGATGGCAATGCGGCCAACCATGCCAACCATACTAAAGATGGTGGCCACGACAGCCAAACCGGTACCACCGCTTACCGTTTTCGCTTCATCCACGACCGGGTACAACAAGCAGCCTACGAACTGTGGCCAGCCGCAGAGACCACCGCCCTGCATTTAAAAATAGGTCGTTTGTGGCTGCAACAATGGGACGCAAACCCGTCCGACGACACCTTGTTTACCCTGGTGAATCAATTTCATACCGCCGAGAGTTTGATTCACGATTCTTGCGAGCGGGTGCGACTGGCGCAACTGAATTTGCAAGCAGGGCGCAAAGCCATGGCTTCCAGTGCGTTTAGCTCGGCCTTGCGCTACCTGACCAGTGGGTTGGCACTGCTGGACGGCGGCGACTGGCAACAGCAATATGAGTTGACGCTGGCGCTGTCGCTCGAGCATGCCGAATGCGCCTACATTAACCACCAGCATGACACGGCCGGGCACTACTTCAAAACCAGTCTGGAACACGCCAAAACCGGCGAAGAACGGGCCCGGATTCATTTGAAACAACTGGATTTATACGGCAGCCTGGGCGATTATCAGCGCGCCATTGCAGAAGGCCTGGCCGGCCTTGCCAACCTGGGGCTGCATCTACCGCTCCACCCGTCGCGGCCACGCATCTTGCTTGAATTTGGCAAAGAGCGCTGGCACCGCCGGGGCCGCAACACCAAAGCCCTGCTCGATCAATTGCCCGACAGCCAGAGCGAAAAATACCAGTTAATGGTGCGCCTGTTCTCAGGCATCATTCCCTTCGCCTTTTTTTCCAACCCGCCGCTGGTATCCTTGATCTGTACCAAATCAGTGAACCTGTTCTATCGCCATGGTTTTACCCAGGACGCAGGTTTCAGTTTGATGACGTTTTCATCCATCTTTACTCTCTTCAAACAATATGCGGTGGCTTGGGATTACGCCCAAAAAGCGCTGGAACTGAACCAGATTCGCAACGCCAACAGCCGCTGCATGTCGATCTGTATTTTTGCCACCCATATCAACCACTGGTATCGCCCGATCAACAGCAGCATCCGCTATTACGATCTGTCTTTGGCGCTGGCGCTTGAAATTGGCAACTGGAGTTATGCCACACTGAGTATGGCCAATCATCTGCCGGCACTGTTTGACACCGATTTAAGCGCCTTCAGAGAGCAAGCGCAACACTTTTACAAGGTGGTTGAACAAATCAACGACCCTTTAAAAGTCATCACCTGGTTTTCGTTTTGCATCAATTTGTCCGGCGAATTGATGACTAAGGATTTCCAAAACGCACCCGCGCCGGATTTGACGGGTCTGGTTGAGCAAACCTTGGGCGAGACGCAAAATACCCCCATCTTGTTCTTTACCCTGACCTGGGCCGGTTTGAATGCGCTGATGTTTGCCGACTTTGAACAAGCCATGGCTTATTTGAAAAGAGCGCGCAAATATCTGTTTGCAGTAGCGGGCATCCATATGTCGGTGGATTATTTTTTCCTGCTGGCACTGATTACGCTGGGGAGCCCAACCCCATCAGAAAAACCCAAGCAACAGCAAAAAGTATTGCTCAAAGCCATTGGCAGGCTGCAAGGCTGGGCCAAGCAATGCCCGGAAAATTTTTCGCACAAATATTTGCTGGTACAAGCCGAAATGGCACGGGTTGAAGGCTACCGCGAGCAAGCCTCAGACTTATACGATCAGGCCATCATGGCGGCGCAAGAAAATGGCTTTATCCAGCATCAAGCCCTGGCCTGCGAACTGGCTGCGCGCTTTTATCAGAGTTATGGCAAGGCCGAGTTTGCGCGCATTTACCTGGCCAAAGCGCACTACCTGTACAGCAAATGGGGGGCGCACGCCAAGGTCAAACACATGGATGTGCAATATGCCGAACTGCTGGCCAAAGCGGCGTGGACGCTCTCACCGGCCACCATGACCAAGAGCGGCACCAAAACCATCACCAAAACCAACACCATTACCAATACCATCACCCTGACCACCACGCCACCGGAAGACGGCACCCGCTTGCTGGCATCGGAATCACTCGATTTGGCCACGGTCATGAAAGCCACGCAGGCGATTTCGAGTGAGATTGTGTTGGGGCTGTTGCTGGAAAAATTGATGCGTATCGTGATTGAAAACGCTGGTGCCGAACATGGCGTGCTGCTGCTGGAAACCGATGGCGAATGGCGCATTGAAGCCGAGGGCAATGTCAATGATGCGATGGTGAGCGTGTTGCAGTCGCGCCCCCTGGTGCAATCGCTCGACCTTGCCGGCAGTCTTGCAGATGCGCCCCACGCCAGCATGGGCAGCAGCATCGACAACCCCGACAACATCGTCAAACCAACTGAAAACTCGTCTGCAAACCCCGCTGCCAGCGCGCAAGGCAAGCACTCGCCCGCCTTGCCGGTTTCACTGATCCAATACGTGGCACTCACCAAAGAAGCGCTGGTTTTGGATAATGCCGCAGTTCAGGGCCGCTTCGTCAATGATGCCTACATCGTGCAAAACCAGGCCCAATCGGTACTTTGCTCGCCAATTATGCATCAGGGCAAACTGGTTGGCATGCTGTATCTGGAAAATCGGCTGATCCCTTACGCCTTCACGGCAGATCGGCTGGAGGTATTAAAAATTCTGTCGTCGCAAGCGGCCATTTCCATCGAAAATGCACGGGTGTATGAAAACCTGGAATCGACGGTAGCCCAGCGCACCGCCGCGCTGTCCGAGAGCCACACCGCGCTATCAGAAAGCCACAATGCACTCTCGCTGGCTTACACGGTGGCTGAAAGCTCGCGCCAACACGCCCAGGCGGCCGAACAAAAGGCTACCCAGGCGCTGGGCGAATTACGCTCGGCCCAAACCCAGTTAATTCAATCTGAAAAAATGGCCTCACTCGGGCAACTGGTGGCAGGCGTGGCACATGAATTGAACACGCCGATAGGCAATGCGCTGGCAGCGGCCTCGGCGTTTGTAGAATCGAGCCAGGATCTGGACGCCACACTGGCACGGGGCGAAATCAAAAAATCCACCCTGACCGACTTTATCGACAATGCGGTGATGATTTCCGAAGTCATCAACCGCTCGTGCCAGAGTGCCGCCACCCTGATCAACAGCTTCAAGCAAGTGGCGGTGGATCAAACCTCGGAACAACGGCGCAAGTTTGACCTACGCGCGCTGGTGGATGACAATATTGCGGCGCTACGGGCTGGCTTCAAGCATGAGCCGTGGCTGATTGAAACCTGGATTCCGGCCAATATTGAGTGTGACAGCTACCCCGGCCCGCTGGGTCAGGTGATCGCCAATCTGGTGCAAAATGCGGTGATTCATGGCTTTGGTGGGCGCAGCAACGGCAGCCTGAAGATTAGCGCCAGCTTACAGGCCCCTTCAGCTTCTCATGCGCCATCGCATGCGCCATCTCAGTCGCAGATGGTGGAAATGATTTTTCTGGATGACGGCAAAGGCATGGATGAAAACACCCTGGCGCATGTGTTTGAACCGTTTTATACCACTCGCCTGGGTCAGGGCGGCACCGGCTTGGGCTTATCGATTTCGCTCAATATTGTGACGGGCGTACTGGGTGGCACACTCAAGGCCGACTCCACCCTTGGCAAAGGCTCACAATTCACCTTGAGCTTCCCGCTCAAGGCGCAAAAAAAGGAGCGCGGAGCGCCGTGAGCCACTTCCTTCACTGCAGTCCAGGCACCCACTCACCAACCGAATATGGCAAATCAAATGACAGTAGCAAAACCCAAAGCCAAACCAGGCACCAAACCAGGCACCAAGGCGGCGCACAAAACCCCGGCACCCCCGGCACCCCCTGCCCCTTCCTCCCCGCCCTTTATTCGCTTCTATCTCTCCGAAGACCTGCACGAAAAAATGTTAGCAATCCTGGACACCATGGAGCAGGCAGCGGATGCAACCGACCACCGCGAGGATTTGGCCGATGTCATCGAGGCCTTCATGGATGCGGGCATGGCCGAGTACTTCATCAATCCACTCAAACTGGCCAATATCGGCTTTATTCTGGAACAATCGGCCACCCTGGGTTTGACGGGGGTGGAAACGGCCATGAGCTCGGTAATTCGTAAAATTATCAGCCGCATGGATAGCGTGCAATTGCTGTCGATCTGTGCTTCGATTCGCGGGTTTATGGCATGAGCAATCAAGCCAAATCAAGTAAAGCCTGCGCCGTATCACACACCCGCAAGCTGCGGCCCATGGGCGCAGTCATATTCGACCATACCCAATTGTGATGTTCAATGATTTGGGTGGCCTTCAAGTGGGGCCGATTAGCGGTGGTATGCGCATCGGCCAGGGCGGTAACATTAAAGCCGCGCGACAAGGCTGCACGCAAGGTGGTATCGACACAAAACTCGGTCGCCAGGCCACACAGGTAAAGGTTTTTGCTACCCATTTGCTGCAACCAGGGCAATAGCGCGGTATCGGCAAAGGAATCACAGGCGGTTTTATCAAAAATAATATCGGTCGCTTGAAAATGCAAGGCAGGTTCGATTTGAAAGCCGGGGCTGTCAAGCATGGTATCGGCATCGCTATTGCGGATAAACACCACATTACCACCCGATTGGCGCATCGCATCAATGGCCAGATTGACGCGTGCGATAACGCCATCCTTATCATGGCGCGGGGTTTCGAACCAGGAGACTTGCATATCGATGACGAGTAGCGTTTTCATGATCTTACTTGTGGGGAATGGAAGTAATGCCATTGTAATCGAAACATCGGAAAAAAGGCGGAAAAAAGGGACATCCACCTTTGCAAAGATGGCCGTCCCCAAAATCGGCAAAACCACCGACAAAACAAAAGATACCTGCCAGACTTGACGGCAAACCATGTCCACCGTTGCTGGCACCTGGGATTTGGGCGGCGGCGGTGGTGACCGGATTTTCCAGGCACCAAGCGGTGCCACGGTGACCAAAGTGGGCAACTCGCTCTTGAACGTGACTCTGCCAGTGTATTTAACTTCTGGCAATAATAGCATCAGCTATTCCTATGAATCCCCGACTTTTTTTGAAGGTAGCGTCCGCGCCGGGCATCAGAGTTTGGGCGATGAAGGCTGGCAACTGGGCCAGGTTACGGTAACGGCTGTGCCGGAACCAGAAACTTATGCAATGATGCTTGCAGGCTTAGGGTTGCTGGGATTTTTGGCGCGCCGCAAGAATGCACAAAAATTGGGATAATCGTTTAAATTGCGCTTATTTTAACGCAGCCAATTGTTTTTCTGCATTGGCGCGTAACGTGCTTTTATCCGCTTCGCTCAAGGCTTTGTCCCCGCCCAGCAAATCCAACACTTTTTGGTAAGCGGCCTTGGCGCGGGCTGTATCGCCCACCCCCAGCGCCACTTCACCCAGGGTGTCAAAACCGTTGGCCGATTGCGCAAACAGTTGGCAATTCAATTCCAACACCTCCAGCGCCGGGCCAAACTGCTTTTTGCCGAAAAAACCATAGCCGATCTTGGCAATGCGGCCTTCCATCGCGCCAGTGAAGGAGGCAGACAGTTTTTTCAATGCGGCGCTGGCCTCATCGATTTGACTTTGCTTTAACTGGTCGAGTGCCGCCTGTTCGGCTGGCGAGCCGCCGGCGCACTGGCGGTATCGTGGCCCTGGTTGGAGGCCGGGTGGTAGATGCCGGAGCGGGCTGAAATCAAGTCGTCCACCCGCGCTTCCTGCTCGCGCGGCTGCAAGCCGCCGATATCAGAAAACTGCATGTAAATGGTGGGATTACCCACAGGCAATGGGATGAACTGCAGTTTTGGTGGGATGGATGGGAAACAGCAACAGGTGTTGCATCAAGACCGGACTAACTTTCATGATGCGCAGCCGCAACGCCCCGAATTATGAAATAATCACAGAATCGCGCTTTTTCCTGCGAGGGTATGTTTTACCCAAAATCTGTGTTATTTCACGCTAACGCACGCTCACCCTGTTTCACTTAAAAAGTATATCCAGTATCCGCTTATGCGCAGTGCCAGAAAGGCTTGGGTGCCGATGCGTATCCCGTCGCGCATCGAATTTGCTCATGGTATGCACTACTGATCCGCCACTTTCAATTTTTGGCGGCGCTGCCCCAAAAAAAGCGTCCATTTTATTCGCGATCAGCCGCATGCCATCGTGTTCGAATTCCTCATCAAGCCCGCCATCCCCGTCCACTCGCATGCGCTGGGAGTCGATACGAATGATTTGTTTGGGTTTTTTCTTTTCCAGCGTATAGATCACGACAGCAATGTGTAATGTCTGGTTTGCGTACTGCGGAAGCGCCTTTATGTGCCGCAGCGCGAAGTCATTAAACTTCTTCTGGGATAAAGCGGTGACCACATCATCATTAACAACAAACACGCGATAACCAACATCCATAGATACTTCCTCCAATATTTCCTGATAACGATGCACTTCCAAGCCATTGATATATCCCTCGCTAGCGGTTTGCACCGGGGCAAGACACAAGGCATCAAACTCGCGCATGGTCATGCTGTCCATCACGCCTGCGTCATGCAAACCTTTTGCCGTATCGTACAGCACATCCAATAAATTATCATGTTTGCTCATCTTGCACCTATGTCAATCAATTATTAGCGACATTATAGACGCTTAGGTTGGGTTTTCTCCGCCTCAGCAATGATGCCTTCCATTTCCGCCATTACTTCGTCATGCGCAACACATGGGCGACCATCATCAAGCGATGCCTGAATTTGGGCGCAAAACCAATGATCATAGTCAACTGCTTGCTCTTCGGCCTCAAATTCCGAAGCAAAACGTAATAATACAACGCTCATATCAATAATGGTGCGACACGAAGTCGCTTGTTAAAGTTGTTCCACTTAATTGAAAGGAACCACCCGTATCACCGGGTGAATCTAGGGGCCTGAATAAAGAGCGGCTCTGACAAAGTAACAAAAC
>JBKJLF010000541.1:0-4494 GCA_046597185.1 Burkholderiaceae bacterium
ATGAAACGGCCCTTTGGCCGTGTCAAACATCATCGAAACATTTTTGATATGTAATGGTGAACTCATGCCTTACTCCTTGAAGGCCAGTTTGGCGTTGAGAAAGGCGAGCATGCCATCCAGACTCAAACCGATCAAACCGATCATGATAATCGCCGTCACCATGCTGGAAATTTGCAGATTATTCCATTCATTCCAAATAAAATACCCAATACCCGATTGCCCGGCCACCATTTCCGCCGCCACAATCACAAACCATGCCGTACCGATTGAAATACGCATACCCGCCAAAATCATCGGCACCGCCGCCGGGAAAACAATGTGGACGATGCGATCCCACACCGATAAATCCAGCACCCGCGCCACATTGATCCAGTCTTGCCGCACCCCGACCACGCCAAACGCGGTATTGATCAATAAAGGCCAGACCGAGCAAATGAAGATGATGAAAATCGCCGAAGCGCCGCTGTCCTTCAAAATATACAGGGCCAAGGGCATCCACGCCATCGGCGAGACCGGTTTTAACACTTGTATGAAGGGGTTGGTGGCGCGGTACAGCAGCGGAAACAAGCCAATTGCAAAGCCAAACGGCACGCCCACCAATACCGCAATCGAATAGCCACCCAATACCCGCGCCAGCGAATACAAAAGATGCCAGCCTATGCCCTGGTCGTTCTGACCCCGGTTGTCAAACGCATGCTGCAATAACTCTTTGCTGCGCAGGGCGACTTCTTTGGGCGTAGGCAAGGCCGATTGTTTTTGGGCGCTTTGGCTTTGGCCTACCAGTTTGGCATATTCCGGGTCGAGGTTGGTGCTGGTCGGGTTGGTGCTGCTTGGGCTGGCATCGTTACGTGCGGTGGCCAAATGCCACACCAAAACAAACAGCGCCAGCAGAATCAGCGACATTATCCAGCCTTGTGCCCAGCCTTGTTTGAGCAGGGTTTTCATACGCTTACGCTTTACCCATTTGGCGCTTCAAATACGCTTCGGGCTGGTTGGAATCAAATTCTTCGCCCAGAATGTTTTCTTTGCCAAAGCCGGGTGGCGGTACGGGGTGGCCCATTTCCGCCATCAAACGGCGTGCATCGGTTACTTGCATGACCTGTTCGGCCATTTTTTTGTAATCCATGTCTTGTTTGATGAAGTTCCAGCGGCGCAATTCCACCATCAACCACACTGCGGTGGAAAAATGCGGGAAGGGTTGATAATCGACCCGATCCGGCACGTTGCGGATATTACCCAAGCCATCGGCAAATTTGCCGGTAATGACTTGATCGACCACCACTTCGGGTTGATTCAAGTATTGTGGCAGCGCCAGCGTTTTTGCCATGCCGACCCGGTTTTTGGGTTCCGAGACAAATAAACTGGCCCCAATAATGCCCCGGTAAAACGCCAGATAGGTGTTGGGATTTTGTTTGATGAACGATTCCAACGACGTGACCGAACAGCAGGGGTGGCCCTTCCAGATATCGCGCGAGAGCAAATGGATAAAGCCCGCGCCTTCATAGACGGCGCGCTGGCCGCCCGGTTCACCACCAAAAAAGCCATCGACATTGCCGGTGCGCAGGTTGGAGACATATTCGCTCGGTGGCACCACGCGGAAGGACACGTCTTTATCCGGATTCAGACCCGCTTGCGCCAGATAATAGCGCAATTGCATGGCCTGGTGCGAGGTGTCAAACGGTACGGCAAACTTAAAGCCCTTCCAGTTTTTAGGGTCGCGATTGTCTTTGTGCTTCATGGCCAACACCAGCGAATTGCCATGCTGGTTCAAAATGGTCAAAATCCGGGTCGGCACCACGGGTGAGCCAATGCCCGCGCTCATGGTTAAGGCCACGGGCATCACTTGCTGGGAAAATTCCAGCTCGCCATTAATCATTTTGTCGCGAATCAAGGCCACGCCAGCGGTTTTTTGCAGTTTGACATCCAGGCCTTGTTTGGAAAAATAGCCTAACTTTTCCCCCATAATCAGGGGGGCCGCGCAGGTGATGGGTAAAAAACCCACATTCAAGGTTTTCTTTTCGATCGGGCCGGGGGTTTTGGTTTCTTGTGCGAAGGCTTTGATGGACGCCATCGGGAGCAAGCCAGACAAGGCCGATAAGGCCGTGCCAGCACCAACTGCTTTTAAAAACTTGCGCCGAAAAGCCGGGTCGGGAAACATCGCGGTGAAGAGTGCTTCATCAATACCGTTGGAGAGTGCCTTTTCTTCTGGTGTGGAGCCTTCAGCGAAGGCCATTAAATCAGATTGCTGATGGGTTTGGCCACAACTGCAATGACCGATAGTGTGTTTTAGATAAGGCATGGTCGGGTTCCTTGTTGTTTGGTGTGAAACAAGCTATTGGAATGCGGTAGGGATGCAAAGTCTTGTTGATCCAAGGCTATAACCATAGGACACAAAGTTGGCCTTGTCAACTCTTAATGCTGTTGGTTCAGGTTAACTGTGGTTTTGTGCGCACGTGCGTTACAATAAGATTTTCAACTGGGGGTAGCCATGGAAAAAGCCAGACAAGTGGTGCCAATGTTGCGAACGGGTTTTGAATTGCAACAAGGCGCTGTTACTGATTTAAGCGAATTTCAAACCTCATTACCGCATTTGTTTTATGTCACGCACATGGGTATTGCCGATTTGTTGCCTGCAGCATGGCAATTAACGATAGATGGTTTGGTGCAAACGCCGTTGCAATTGTGTTGGGCTGATTTGGCAAGTTACCCCCGTGAGCGCATACTCGCCACCCACGAGTGCGCGGGTAGCCCAGTTCAACCCACCGTGCCAGTGCGCCGGGTTGGCAATGTGGAGTGGGAAGGCATCCCCCTGCGTTGTTTATTGGAGCAAGTGGGCGTGCTGCCAGAGGCGCAGTTTATGTGGTCTACCGGGGCGGATTGGGGTGAATTTAACCAGGTCACCAGTTCAAGTTATCAAAAAGATTTGCCTGTCAGTGTGGCGCAGCAAGGCAAGGTTTTGTTGGCCACCCATGTGAATGGTGAGCCACTGACTCCCGAGCGTGGTGCGCCGCTACGCTTGGTGGTGCCGGATTATTACGGAACGAATTCAACTAAATGGTTGCTTGGTTTGTCATTTCAGGACAGGCGTTCATCCAACTATTATGCCAGCCAATTGTATAACGACGATGTGCATGGTTCGCGTCGGCCAGTTTGGGGTCTGGCACCGCATGCGCTGATGGTGTCGCATAGTGAGGGGCAGTTGTTGCATGCGGGGCAACACACGGTTTGGGGCTGGGCCTGGGCCAAGGGTGGGGTGGCCATGGTTGAAGTGAGTGTGGATGGTGGCCGGAGTTGGCAGCCCACCACGCTCTCAACACGGATCGATTTTGCCTGGCAGCGCTTTGCTGTGACGCTGGAGTTTGCACCCGGCGCGCAGCATTGGTTGTGTCGTGCGACCGCGACGGATGGTCAGACCCAACCGCAAAGCGGGGCGCGTAATGAATGGTTTGGTTTGCATGTGCAAGTGATTGCGTAGCCAGGTAGCAGGTTTGAATGGTAATGGGGGGATGGGCAATGGCCAGTAATGTAAGCGCAGTCTATATTTTGGGTGGTTTTCAAACCGATTTCGCGCGCCATTTTGCGCGGGAGGGTAAAGACATCGCTCACATCATGCATGAAACCAGTGATGGCGTGCTCAACGCCTGTGGTTTGATGCCGGCGCAAATTGAATCCATCCATATCGGCAATGCCTTTGGCGAATGTTTCAATCAACAGTCGCATTTGGGGGCGATGTTGGCGGCGGTGGATGGGCGCTACCATGGCATCCCGGCGGCGCGGCATGAGGCCGCTTGTGCTTCGGGCAGTATTGCGGCCTTGGCGGCGATGGCCGAGATTGAAGCCGGGCGTTATGATTGTGTGTTGGTGCTGGGAGCCGAGCAAGAGCGCAATGTGACTGGGCAAGTGGCGGCGCAGCATTTGGGTATTGCCGCCTGGGGCGGGCGGGAAGGGCAGGGCTGCCGCTATATGTGGCCGGCTTTGTTTAGCAAAATGGCCGATGAATATGAACGCCGTTATGGCCTGGATTATCGTCATTTGGCGGCGATTGCAGAAAACAATATCGCCAATGCCAAACGCAACCCGAATGCGCAAACCCGGCAGTGGCAATATCAGGCCAGTAGTTTTACTGCCGATGATGAAGCCAACCCGGTAGTGGAAGGCTGGTTACGGCGGCAAGATTGCGCGCAGGTGAGTGATGGCGGTGCGGCGGTGGTGTTGGCGTCTGGCCAGTTTGCCCAAGGCTGGGCCATGCGGCGGGGCTTAAGTTTGGATCAGTTGCCGCGCATCGTGGGTTGGGGCCATCGCACGGCGGGGTTGGCTTTGCAGCCCAAATTTGCGTTTAGTGATGAGGTTGTGTTTCCGCATGTACGGCAGGCGGTGCAGGACGCGCTGAGGCGGGCGGGCTTGGTGAAAATAGGGCAGGTGGCGGGGGTGGAATTGCATGATTGCTTTTCGATGACGCAATACCTGGCGATTGATCATTTGGGCATTACCCCG
>JBKJLF010000582.1:0-7815 GCA_046597185.1 Burkholderiaceae bacterium
GATTGGCAATGATTTCATCATTTTTTTGGCTGTAACTGCCATCTGCATTGCGCACAGCCATAAATTCTTGCAGTGTGCCCAGTAATTCAAAGATTCTTTCAGCTAAATAGACTGTAAAAGTTTCCCGTTGCAAGCGCGGTAGCAGGTAATCTGCGAAGACCAAGTCAGGGAAGCGCTGCTGTGCCTGTGATACGGTTTGTGCCCAGTTGCCTGCTTTGGGTAGCGCATTGTGTAATGCCGTTTGAAGCTGTGGGCATTGCCAAAAATTGGGCAAGTCGTAGTGCGCAAGCGGATTTTCTGCCAAACCATGTTGAATGGATAAAGGCGAATAATCAAAGCCGCCGCCGCAAAAGCTAAACGTGCTGGTATCAAGCATTCTGGTTTTTCTGCGTGCGGCTTCGCCCGCGCCTTGATCTGTCACGTCTTGCCCGGCACATTCAAAATAGTCATCGGTATGGCCAGTTCGGTCTTCATCCCCAAAGGGCCCCTTTTTGCATATCCAATTGAGAATTTGCTGGCGCAAATTGGGATTTGCGCCGCGTGCAATGTCGCGTAAGTTTTGCTTGGCGGTGATAGGGCGCTCGCTGATCGTGCGGGTGCAGTACAGGTTTTCCTGGATCACCGGGTATTGTTGGCGCAATTTCAGCAAAGCTTTGATTTCTTCGAGAAATTCGTCCGGGGCTGGATATTGGCCATTCAGTGACAAATCGTGAATATAGCAATTCATCATGCATCCCACCCCGCGAGTTTGGCCAGATCAGCCTCGGCTTGATCAAAAAAACCGGCCGGCCATTCACTCAAATTGCCATTTTTATCAATTTGAGGTGACAACACATGGGCATGGTCGTCACTGCCACGGGGGCGGCTGTTGAAGAAATGAATGGCGGCCTGGTTTGCAGGAAGCTTTCCGCCGAATACGGCCAAGCGCACGCCATTGAGTATGTGGTCACTATGGGTTTCAATAATCACCTGAACACCAGCATTGGCCACCATGGCCAGAAAACGTCCCATTGCAGACTGGCCCATCGGGTGGATGTGGGCTTCCGGGCTGTCAATGATCAAAATCTGGCCCTTTTTTGCCAGCAAGCCCGCAACGATAATAGGCAGCACGTAAGTTAAGCCGTAGCCAATATTGGATGGGCGTCTCGCCAACTGTCGGCTTCATGATTGCGCCAGCTCAGTTGAATCAATTGCGTGCCGGGGATGCGGTTTGAGTTGACTTGAACGCCGGGGAATAATTCACCCGCCCAAGAGTTAAATTGCCGGCGCAGAATTTGGGTCGGTTCTGCAGGGTGGCAGCGGTCGATATCGATATCGTCATCGGACAATTGTTGCAGTAACCACGCGGCAAATTCACCTCGCACCCCCACATCGGCAACAATGGGTTCGGACAGGGTTGGGATCGGATAAACATCGTCTGCGCCACTGCGCACGGCTGAAAGGAAGATGGTATCGGCGATGCTGGAAGTTATCGCTTGTAGTGGCTGTAATAACTGGATGGCGTTGTAACCGTCAAACTCACTCGTGTCGATCAACTGTTCTTGGGCATCGCTTGGTAGCAGTTGAGCCAAGGCAGATGTATTTGGCACTACGTCGCCATAATGCGGCTTGGGCGTGCCATGATTTTGCAAAAAGCTACCGTGCTGCGGCCCTGATTGCCAATCGATTTGGCTGATACGCATGGCATGGCCCTGATTCTTTTTTTCTGCCTTCAATACCCAGGCCAAGCGGGCGTGGACGGATTCAAGCCCTAAAATCAGCTCGTCATCGACCCCTTCATGCAATGCCTCACCGGGCGTTCCCAATTGGGTCAAGTCACCATTGAGTCCAATCTGCCATTTTCGTTCCTGGCTTCTGCAAGCCTGCGCCAACAGCAAGAGTGACTGAAGTGCGGTCGATTTGCCTGCCGCATTGAACCCGGTCAATAAGGTTAGCGGTGCCAATGGCAGTGACAATTGCTTGAAGCATTTCAAATTATCGATATGTAGTTTGGTCAGCATGATGAAATGACCTTGGATAGTGCTTGTCGTGCCATCTGGAAACGAGTCACCACTTGGCGGGTGCTGTTGGTAGAATACGTGATCGCGTGAATGAAATCATCATTATAAAGTAATTCTGCAATGGCATCCCTCAACTCAGCACCCTTGGCGCTGGCCAACTCCACGGATACTTGGGCGAAAAGAACAGAACAAACATCAAATAAGGCGATATTCAATACCGAGCGCGAAGGCGTTTTGCCTTCCAGATAGGCGACCAGTGATTTACGGAAAGCATGTCCATCAAACAGCGCGCTATTGATTTCCATAGCATTGGTGAATCGTTGTTGAAGAAGTGCCAGATCGGTGCTTTCCTTTTGCATTTCTTCCAGCGCCAAGGCCAGAAATTTATCAATGTCACCCCGATATGCCGCTTCTCCCAACAGATAAAAGGCACAAAAACGGTTGATTGCCTCACGATCACGCATTGATTTTGCGTTTAAGGAATCCCCGGTGGCCTTGCGAAAAGGTTGGCTCGTGGCTCCATTTTTTAACCATTGGGTGGCTCTGCCGTTGTACAGGCAATTGCGCATTTGTTGCCGGGTTAGCGGAACACCATTATTGACGCGCTCAAATATATCCAATTTGGCCCGTTCAGGTGCTGCGGCATCGAGAATGTAAAGGGTTAATTGCGTATCTTCAATGCGCTCTTGCAAGTTGAGCGGTAGCTCGGAGAATTTTTTCTTATTCAGCGAATGTGGGCGGGCTTCATCGGGCGCATCCAGTTGCAAAGCGAATTTATCATCGAGAAAATGATGGAAAGTGGTTAACCGTTGCAAGCCGTCAACCACGGCAATTGTGCCATTTTTTGTCTCCGCGACATAAAAAACTGGTAGCGGAATGCGCATCAGGCAAGATTCGATCAGGCGGGATTGTTTTGATGCGTCCCAAACAAAATCGCGTTGAAAATCAGGATCAAGTTGGTATCGATTAGACCGAATGCGTTTGACAACTTCGGCAACAGTACGCGTTTCATTGCGCACGAAAACGGCATCCAACGGGTAATCTTCCCATCCTTCAGACGGATTGATATCGAGTCCTTCAATTTCTTCGTCGTTGATCATATTCATCGCTTAATTTTCGAAAAATCATCATAAGATATTCGTTACATCAAGCGGTAGTATACAACGCCAGCTAAGAAATTCAATTGCTTCAATGCTTCAATTGCTGTGGTCGCTTGCGATAATTGCGCACCGCAATCACCATCAAGGTCAACACAATTTTCAGCAGCACAAAAAACACAAACAAGCCAACCGCCAGCGGCAGCAATACCAACAGCAAAATCAAGGCCATACAAAACACAAATAAGCGGGGCAGGGGTGTTTGAACCAGGCGGTTGACGGCTTTCTTGCCGTAATATTGAAATTCATGTGACGCTTGGCGGCCAACCGAATACAAAAATGCGAAGCTCATGATGCCATCCTTTTCAGATTTGATGATGGGGTAAAACGATGAGCAGATCATACGCTTTATTTGGCGAGCGTGGGGGCGGTGGGGATTAAAGCGCCATTTTTTGCGATGAGCGGTATTTTGACGGGCGTGAAGCGTTAATTTGCCATGCTCAATGGTGCAGCCTTACGCAGGGCAGCACTTATTTAAACCACTTATTTTAACCACTTCAGCAGCCGGGCTACCGGGTTGCGGCTGATTGGGGTGTGAGCGACGACTTTGACCAAAATCGCCGTGATATTGTCACGCCCACCGTTTTGATTGGCGGCGGCGATTAATTGGTCGGCACACAGCCGCAACTGATGGCCATAATTTTTAAGCATGGTCTCGATATCGCTATCATCCACCATATCCGACAAGCCATCCGAGCAAAGCAGATACAGGTCGCCCGGCTCGGTGGGGTAAGTATGAATTTCGGCTTGAACCGTGGCCTCCACGCCAAGGGCGCGCGTCACCAGATTTTTGTTTTGCGACAGGCGCGCCTGGTCTTTGGTCAGGATGCCCGCATCGATTTGGGCTTGTAATACCGAATGATCCGAGGTGACTTGGCGCAACTGCTTGGCGCGCAGCAGGTACAGGCGCGAGTCACCCACATGGGCAACGGTAAGCTGTTGCCCGTGAAACAGGGTTAATACCAGGGTTGTGCCCATGCCTGAATATTGGGCTTGACTATTGGCGAGTTGGACGATGGCCTCATTGGTGCGGCCTATCGCCTCTTGCAACAGATGGTGCTCCACCCCGGTTTGCAAGTTGGTTGGCAGAGTGGATTCCAATTCGTTTTTTAGCAGCGCGCAAGCCATGCCGCTGGCCACTTCGCCTGCATTGTAGCCACCCATGCCATCGGCCAAAATGGCCACCCCCAAGGCAGGAGCGAGGGCGATAGCATCTTCGTTACCGGTGCGTACCTGTCCGGTATCGCTCAGGCTGGCAATGTCGAGGTTGACCTGGGTTTCCATGGCAGTCTATTGTCTGTTTAATGCGCCGCAGGCGGGGTTTGTGCATCCACCTTGGCCGTTGCTTCATAGGCGCTGGCACTGGTATTGGGTGCGTGTGCAGTGGCTACGGCTGTGGGCACAAAGGCGGGTGCGGCAGGGGCGGAAATCGGTTTGCCTGCCAGTAAGGCGCGCAAATCAGCAGCCATCTCGTCACCGGTTTGGTAGCGTTTTTCGATATCTTTTTCCATCCCCTTGAAAATAATTGCCACCAGCGGTGCCGGCACATTGGGGCGTACCGAGCGAATGTCGGGCGTGGCTTCATTGGCAATTTTAAACATCAATTGACCCATCGAATCACCCACAAACGGTAAATGGCCGGAGAGCATCAGATACATGCTGACCGAGAGTGAGAACAGGTCCGAACGTCCATCCACTTTTTGGCCGTACAATTGTTCTGGCGACATATACGACGGCGTGCCCAACACCATACCAGTTTTGGTTTTGGAGGAATCGGTGATGCGGGCGATACCGAAGTCGGCCACTTTGACCACGTCGCCCTCGGGTTCGTACATAATGTTGGCCGGTTTGATATCGCGGTGGACGATGCCATTGCGGTGCGCATAAGCCAGGGCTTCGGCCACGCGGATGCCGATGGTAATCACCAATTTGGGAGCCAATAAATGGTCGGCACGGGTCCAGGGCACCAAATCCTGGCCCTTTAACAATTCCATGGCGATATAGCATAATTCCGATTCTTCACCCGCATCGTAAATGGTAACGATGTTGGGATGTTGTAGGCGGCCAGCGGTTTCCGCTTCGCGGAAGAAGCGTTCTTTGGCTTCTTGCATTTCTTCGCCTTCAAATTCCTGGGAGATGGCAAAAGTTTTAATTGCCACCACCCGTCCAATTTTGGGGTCTTTACCCTGGTAGACTACGCCCATCGCGCCTTTGCCGAGTTCTTTTTCCACCTGGTAACGCCCGAGCATGGGCTTTTCGGCACCACCATCAAGAATCGAGATGCTGGCATTGCTGCGCCCGGTGCCCATATTGCCACCTAAAATCAGGGTTTCGGACATGGTTTTGGCTTGCACCAGTTTCTTTTCCAGATCGCGGAATTTCGGGTTGTGCTGGCCCATGTATTCATATACTGATTGGGCTTTGTTGAATTGGCGCTTGCGTTCAAAATCCAGCGCCAGATTGTATAAATTGTCCATCAAGGTGTCGTCCAGCGGACACTTGCGGAATTTATCAAACGCCATATCCAGTTGGCCTTGGCCCTGGAAAGCCAAACCCAACATGCGGTTCGATTCGGCTGATTCGGTGTCGGATTTTTGCTTGCCAGCCTCGGTAACGAGGAAGCGTTTGGTGGTCAGGAAGCCATGACCCAGCAATAACAGGGTGGCTGGCAGCATTAATTGCAGCCACAAGCCGGAGCCGAGTAGTAAGGCAAATTCGGTGATGATGAGTGCCGCCAGCAACACGCCCGTAACCATCGCACCTTTGCTCGCCGAGAGGCGCGGTAACAGGGCGATCAGGTAGGCTGCCAGTAATAAATAAATAACAACGGAAACGCCACCAGTCCAGAATGGATGAACGAAAAAGTGTTCCGACAGAATGCTGGAAATGGTATGCGCCAGAATTTGCACCGGGGCCATACCGTTTGAGATCGGCGTCGCCGACGGGGTGCCGACGCCATTGGCGGTGGCCCCAATCAATACAATTTTATCGGCATATTTGGAAGCAGGAATCTTGCCGCTCAAGACTTCATAAAACGAATCTTCCTGAAACGCGGGCTTGTCATCGCGTCCTTTGTAGAAATAGGTCAGCATCCGTGCTTCGGTGGTGGTGATTTTGAGTTTGCCCAGTTTGACCCGGTCTTCTTCAATTTTGATGTCCTGCGGTTCCAGGTTCAGGCTGCGGGCGGCGGTCATCAGGGCCAGCGAGGGCAGGGTCTTGTCAAAAAAGCTCAGTGCCAGCGCTTCTTCGCGCAATTTTCCATCCGGGTCACGATTGGTTGCCAAGTGACCAATCCCGCTGACCTTGGTGCCGAACTCGGTAATGGGGGCTTGAAACGCCAGTGTGGGCGGTGCTTTTTGCCCGTTCAGGCTGCTTTTGGCCACATACTCGGGCAAGGGCTTGTCGGGGCGGCCATTGGGTTCGCCGGGAATCAGTTGTATGGGTAGTAAAATGTTGCCAGCCTTGCCAAAGCTTTCGGCCAAGCGACCATCGGTATTGAGCTTGACCCCGGCTTCGGTCAGAATGCTGGCAAATTGCGCCATTTCCGGCGCTGCCTGCAAGGCCGGGTTGCCTTCGCGCGCCTTTTTCAGGGAATCTTGCAGCTTGTTGATGTAATCGAGTCCGGCATCTTTTTGTGGCTCGAAAAAGAAGGTGGTATTGGTGATGACCTTGGCTTTGGCGGCGGCCAGCTTGTCGGTCATTTGCGCGTGGATTTCGCGCGGCCAAGGCCAACGCCCCAGATTGTTGATGCTTTGGTCATCAATGGCAATGATGGCAATGCGGCTCGATGGTGCGCGCGACGACATTTGCACTGCCATGTCATAGGCCTTGAATTCGAGGCTGGCAATGAGCTCGGATGAAAAATTGAATACCGTTACGCCCAGTACCACACACACGCCTAAAAACCAGTCTTTGCGCCATATTCCTGAAGTATGCTTCACGCTGAATTCTCCCATGTTTGCTTGCCAGCTTATGATATTGATAGCGCTAAATTCGACAAAGGTCAATTGTTAGTTTAATTTGGCAGCAAATAACGTATTTTTGAGCAAAATATTTTCGCTTTCTGTTGGAAATGAATGATTTGGCTACCCGGTTTGGCTTGCCGCACCGGATCCTTTGCCAGCCCGATTTTCGTGTGACGAATGCCCGCATTGGCAAAGATGGCGTCGTCCAATTGGTCGGGCGTGGTGTCCAGAACGGCAGCTAAAAAGGTATAGTTGCTGGTTTCATCACTAACCATGACGTTTAATACAGGAACACCCCACAGTGTGGCGTCAGATTTGTACCAATACGCACCGCCTTCACGTTTAAAGGGTTTGCCAAAGGCAGCAAAAAAATAATTACGGAAATAAATTTCGTCAAGCGGGTTCAAACACAGCAAGGTGTACCCGACCGTCGTGCCAAAGGTAGACGGCGGCGCGGCCTGGCTGCTGGTAGCCAGACCTAGCAACAAGCACAACCAGCCAGCAGATGACGCAATGTTGGCCATGCACTTAGTTAACCTTGGACAACCATTGCCGATCTTTCTCGATCTGTTCCTTGACCGATGCCGGTAATACGGCAAGGCAGCCTGGGTGCAGTTTTAGATCGGCGGCCTTAATTTCCTTTTGCTGCCCGTTGACGACGAAAACATAGAGTTTCCCGCCAGTGTCCGTTTT
>JBKJLF010000755.1:0-3911 GCA_046597185.1 Burkholderiaceae bacterium
CGTGGAACTGCGCATACACCTGTTCGGTTTCGGGCGAGCGTGGCCCCAGGCTTTTGTTGCCTCCAGTACGATTGGTGACGCGGTAAAGATATTCTTTGCCGCCAATCTTCTTCCACCCCATGCCACCTTTGTATGCACCCTGAAACTGCCGCCCAGCCGCACGCCACGCCTGCCAGGTCTGCGTGACATCAATCAATTGCTTGGCCTGCAAATTATTTAACGATGTTGAATAATCCATTTTTAACTTTCATTTTACGGTTTTAGCCATTTTGAAAGTTAAATCTGTAAAAGGCAAGCAGTTTCTGGTGCGTTGGCGTAGCCGTGTTCATTCAATTTGAAAATATTTCGAAGAACATTTGAAAATTTTTTTACATAAGTATAGAATATGAAAAAAAAGCGTCAGCCGCAATCGAATTTAAAACTTCGCTTGCCCCTTCGAAAAATCGCGTAAAGATAAGCAGATAGTAAATTTGCCACTGTTAGAGCGCACACCCAAGGAGATTTATCATGATTCATACAATCAGCACACCCCGCATTCAGCGTCTGCTCAAAACAGTTTTGGCCGCTGTGGTATTTTCAGCCCCATTTACATTTTTCATACCGAATGTGACAGCAAAAGACGTAACCGATATGCGCACAGAATTACGCTGGGGCACCGACCCCGGTGCTGCGCCATTTGAGTTCAAAGACAAAGAGGGTAAATTGACCGGGTTTGATATCGAACTGGGCAATGCCATTTGCAGCCATGTCAAGCTCAAGTGTACCTGGGTAGAAAATGATTTCGATGGTTTAATCCCGGCGCTGAAGGCAAAAAAGTTTGACATCATCAATGCATCGATGTCGATGACCGAAAAACGCCTGAAAGAAATCAGCTTTAGCAACCGCGTTACCCGCGTGCCATCGCGTTTGATTGCCAAAACGAGTAGCAAACTGCTTCCCACAATTGAAGCCTTACGCGGCAAGCGCATCGGCGTGCAACAAGGCTCTACCCATGAAACCTATGCCAAACAAACTTGGGCCAAGGCCGGGGTGGAAATCGTTTCGTATTCGCGCAATGACCAAATTTATGCCGATTTGCAAGCGGGACGGCTCGATGCCGGTTTGATGGATTCAGTGGAATCGAACCTGGGCTTTTTGAAAACCCCCAACGGCAAAGGCTTTGGCTATGCGGGCGAAGCGATTAAAGATGACAAAATTTTTGGCAATGGCACGGGCTTTGGTTTGCGCCGGGATGATGTCGAGTTGCAAAAGCTGTTGAATGGCGCGCTGGCTGACTTAAAAACCAATGGCACCTACGGCAAAATCATGGCCAAGTATTTTGATATTGATGTTTCTGGCCAATAAGCGAGCCTGATCATGTTTTTATACGGCTACGGCCCGCAATTACTGCAAGGCTTACTGGTCACGCTGGAACTATCGCTGGCCAGTCTGGTGCTGGCATTTGTGCTCGGTTTGGCCAGTGCCAGCATGCGTTTGTCCAAATCAAGCAGCATGGCGCGACTCTCCGGCGTGTATACCACCTTGATTCGGGGCGTGCCGGATTTGGTGACGATGTTGATTTTGTTTTACGGCGTGCAAATGTTACTCAACCGCGCCACAGAAAGCCTGGGTTGGGCGCAAATCACCATCGATCCATTTGCGGCGGGCGTGTTGACGCTCGGTTTTATCTACGGCGCGTACTTTTCCGAAACCTTTCGCGGCGCATTTTTGGCACTGCCCAAGGGGCCAATTGAAGCGGCGTATGCCTTTGGTATGACGCGGCGGCAAGTGTTTGTGCGCATCGTCTTTCCGCAAATGATGCGCTTTGCCTTGCCCGGCATTGGCAATAACTGGCAAGTTTTAATGAAAAGCACGGCGCTGGTGTCGATTATTGGTCTCAATGATTTGGTGCGCGTGGCCAATCAGGCGGGCAAGGCCAGTTACCAGTTCTTTTTCTTCATTGGATTAAGCGCGCTGATTTATTTGTTTCTGACCACGTGTTCGATGTTGCTATTGCGCCGCATGGAACAACACTATTCAACCGGCATGAAAGCGGCACAGCTATGATGGAACTGATTACCGAATATTGGCGCGCCTATTTGTACAGCGACGGCTACCGCATGACCGGGCTGGCGCTCACGCTGTGGATGCTGCTGCTGAGCCTATCGATTGGATTTTGCTTGGCGGTGCCGTTGGCGGTGGCACGGGTATCCAAAAATCGTGCCTTAAGCTTGCCGGTGCAAGCTTACACCTGGGTGTTTCGCGGTACGCCCTTGTATGTGCAACTGCTGTTCATTTATTCCGGCATGTATAGCCTAGGGGTGGTGAAAGACACGGAATTTTTAAACCTGTTCTTTAAGCAAGGGTTTAATTGTTCAATTTTGGCCTTTGTCTTAAATACCTGCGCTTACACCACCGAAATCATTGCGGGCGCGATTAAAGCCACCACACCGGGCGAAATTGAAGCCGGGCGCGCTTACGGAATGTCGGAATGGCTGCTTTATCGGCGTATCATACTGCCCGGAGCATTGCGTCGTGCATTGCCAGCTTTATCGAATGAAGTGATTTTTATGTTACATGGGACATCCGTCGCCTTTGCAGCGACCGTACCGGATTTAATCAAAGTGGCGCGCGATGCCAATGCCGAAACCTTTCGCTCGTTTGAATCGTTTGGTTTGGCTGGTTTGTTGTATCTGTGCGTCACTTTTACCCTGGTTGCGCTATTTCGCCGGGCTGAACGGCGTTGGCTGTCCCATTTATCACCAATGAAGGCTTGAAAAGAAAGCTTAACCAAGAAGGCTTAAACATGCAAACAAAAAACCATGCGCTTGGCGCTGATAGCAGCGGCACTGAGCGTCAATTAATTAGCCAGCATTTTGGCCCCTGCGCATCAGTTGGCGCGAACGCTGGTGCAGGTGCTGGCAAAGTGATGATTCAAGCATCGCTACACGCCGATGAAATCCCCGCCATGCTGGTAGCGCAACACTTGCGCCAGCGCCTGGCCCAATTGGAGCGCGACGGGCAAATCAGCAGTGAAGTTGTGCTGGTAGCAGTAGCCAACCCGGTAGGTTTGGCGCAAAGCGTGCTGGGCGTGCCGCAGGGGCGGTTTGATTTGGCCACGGGCACCAATTTCAACCGCGCCTATCGCAACCCTGGCCCGGAGCTCATCGAACAACTGCGCGAGCAACTGGGGCCGGATGCACGCGCCAATACCGCCATAATACGCCAGGCAGCGCTGGCGATTTTGCAGCGTTGGGAACCCAAAAACGCCGTCGAAAGCATGAAAAAGACGCTGCAAATGCTGGCCATGGATGCTGACATCGTGCTCGATTTGCATTGCGACTATGAAGCCGTGATGCACCTGTATGCGGGTACGCCATGCGCAGAACAGGCGCTGGCGCTGGCGCGCTGGCTGAAGGTGGAAGCGCTGTTATTGGCCACTCAGTCCGGCGATGATCCGTTTGATGAAAGCTGCGGTGGCCTGTGGTGGGATTTACAAGCTGAATTTGGTGACAAGGTTGAGTTGGCCTGTTTTTCGGCCACCGTGGAATTGCGCGGCCAAGCCGAGGTGAATGACACGCTGGCAGCGCAGGATGCGAATGCGATCTTGCAATTTTTAGCCGAATATGACCATCTAAAAATGCCTGCTGAACCCGCGCCTGCAGCGCTGTGCGTGGCCACGCCATTGCAAGGGGTAGAAGCCTTGCGCGCGCCTTGCGCCGGGATTGTGGTATTTCAGCGTGCGCCGGGGGATCAAATTGAAATCGGTGATTTAGTGGTGGAATTGGTCAATCCTTACAACAACGAACGGCATCAGGTGCGCGCCAGCGTAGCAGGCAAGCTCTTTGCCCGCACGGCGTATCGCTATGTGCAACGCGGTTGGGATTTGGCAAAAATCGCCGGGCCAGTGGCGTTTCGCACCGGGAAATTGC